>JASJDL010000177.1 GCA_030065775.1 Flavobacteriaceae bacterium
AAAAAAGAACATTTAAATGGTAAGAGTTTAGAAAATTCTTATCACCAACTAAGTCAAATCTATAATGAAATTGGAGAACCTCAAATAGCTTTAAAGTATGCTAAAATGGTTTTATCCATATTAAATAAGTCTGAAGAGAAAAATCCTTTTTTAGAAATAACAGCTTATCGAAGTATAGGAAATGCCTATAGGCGATTAAACAAGTATGAAAAAGCCTTAATTTTCAATAAAAGGTCTTGTGAGCTGGCTGAAAAGATATTCGACAAAGGCCACATAAAAACCGCATATTCATACGCAGGTCTTGCCATAAATTATATAAATATCGGAGATAATAGCAATTCATTAATCTATTCGAAAAAAGCCAAAAAAATTCTGCTCAGAAACTTCGATGAAATGCACCCTGATGTAGCAACTTGTTATAACAACATAGCGAGGGCATATTTAAATCAAAATCGAAAAAAAATGGCTCTTAGGTATCAACTTAAAGCGAATAAATCAATTAAAAACAAGAACTTCCCAAATACAAGAAAAGGTCTTTTCTGCAATAATCTTGCGTTAATCTATAACTCACTAAATGAGCTCGACAAAGCTTATATACAACAATTAAAGGCAATTAGATATGACGAAAAATACATCTCCAGTAAAAGTATCTTAATCTTTAAGACCTACTATAATATGGTTAACATCCTAATCAAAATGGGGAAAAAAAATAAAGCTCTGACTTTTGTAGAGAAAGCTAGAAATTCACTCACAGAAGAGATGAATGAGGAATTCGAACTACTTAACAGCCTTGTCATAGATTTAGGCCGCAGCTAAAAAAAAGGTTGGTCAATAAATGATAAATCAGAAAACGCCACAATCGGGTAAATAGTTCTTACTTAATTGTTACCTAGAACGAAAATTACGTTTGTAATTAGCAAAATCAATGATTTTTTCCTTAACTCCCATAACTTTGTTTCAAAAAACTACCAATAAATAATTACTAATTTTACAATTGAAAGTCAAATGACATCATTTGCAATCAAACAGACCGTTAACAATTCGGTCAACAGATTTTGTAAAGTATTTTTTAGAACCTTTAAAATCTCCGCATTCGCTAAAATGCTATAATCCCGTGGGTCACAAATTGGTAGTTCGAATCTGCCAAGAAATTGCTGTTATTTTTGCAACCATGCTTCCCAAAATTCCATGAACGGGCAATCGATATATTTTTCAGTACTATTTCCGGGAAAGGCAAAACAGTTTTGATTATTTAAATCGGCACTCTTATAATACCTACAGCTTCCGGTTATTTTAAGATAATGGTAGAAACACTGTATCGCATCCGTTCCATTATAGAACTGCTTTAAATGGGCCAGGTTGGTAATGTATGCCAAATATCCAATTTTTAGGTTCTCCTCTATGGATAGAAATAACGAGTTTCCCCGTCTGATCGCTAGGGGAGGCAACCTCTTATAAAGTTCTTCTTCGTTCAAATGGGGTAAGGCCAACATATCACTTTTAAACAGTCTAGCCTGATATGCCGTTTTGGCCAAATGTCCGATCAAGCGGTAGGATTGTCTATTTCGGTTGGCATCATCCTCGTTTTGACCTGCTGTGTCCACAAATTCAATGTACGTTTCATATTGCCTCAGAGTTTCTTTCCTATCCATCCAGTTGGAAGTCCCTGTTATAACATCAACCAGATCGTCATAGTTTCGAAAGTCTTGCAATGGGATATTTTTCCTATTCAGACGTTCCAGTGACAAAAGTAGTCGCCATCCAGGATGGAACTCTTCCTTTGCAATTTTTCTTTGGGTCCAATGCTTGTTGGGGACCATAAGAGCCCAATCACAAATAAAGGCAATCTGTCTTTCCAAACCCTCCCCAAAAACCTGTGATATAAGTTTGAACAAGGTTTCCTCGAATGCTCTCCCCACATGCCCCTGGTCCATTGATTTATTAATAACATAGTTATGGAATTCCATTACTGACAGAGCACCAATCTCATACCCCATGGTCCGGGTCGCTTTAAGGTAAGGGGGGGTATTGGAGTCGGGATTGCCACTGTAAAATGTATGGGGTGACTCTGGAATGAATTTTAATCTGTTCAGGGAATTCTCCGACTCTTTGCGGAACAGGCTTTGGGATAAATCAATGACCTTTTTTGCCCTGGAATCTTCAGGCAAATCATTGAACAACTCATTTATATTATCTAAGGTAAGGGGAAGGTCCATTTCCTTATGTTCGATCTGCTTTCTAAGAGAAATGTTTAGTGCCTTGTTTATGATCAAATGCCCGATCATTTGATAGGTACCAAAGGTAGTGCCTGCGTGTTGCCAATAATGTACCATCTCATGAAACCTGTCCTGCCCTTCATCTATGAACAAAAATTCCCTTCGGTAATGGCTCATATTAAGGATATGGCACTATGGACATGCACAAAATTTGGTTAAACCTGACTTGACCAGTAGTGTGGAAACAACAAACGGAGGAACACCTATAAAAATACCAGCAATGATATCTCCAATAGAAGCGATTAAGGTCACGTTGTCCTTATAGGTCTCCGATTTCAGTTTTTCGCAGAAATCCCATTTGACACAAATCTCAGATTTGATCCGCTTTTTATACTTTAAGAACCATGAGTTCCCTTCATTTTTCAGGTGCTCATCACTGAACTGGACACCTTCATGCTGTTCGACCACAGCTTGCCCAATAAAAATCAGAAGACTATCGAGAGGAAGAGACATATAGTATTTTATCTCTTCGATTTCAGTTTTAGTAGGGTTTCTCATTGATAACAAGTTTAAATTTGGTGGTACTTTTAATATAATGAAAAGAGCCATTCACATGGTCTGTTTCTATAAATCGGTGACTATCTTTAGAACACCCTCTGTGCTTTCCCTAAAAGCATTGCTGGCTTCAAGAACAGCTTCCATGGCCTTCATATTACTACCATCCAAAGTGTCGCTGAAAGCTTGAGCTCTGCTTAGCATTCGAATATAGACCGATGGATCATTATTGCGCGTGAGTCTGTGCAATGCTCCTAAATAATCGTCCCTATATACTGATGGTATAATGACCTTTGTTTGCATGGCCGTACTTAACTCAGCATTCATCATCACACGGGCAATACGACCATTACCATCCAAAAAGGGATGCACTTCGCTGACCACGAACATCATATAGGCAGCTTTTGCAAAAGGCTGTTTCAATGCACGATAGAAGTCAAAGCTTTTAAGCAAGGTTCCGGTCACGAGCTCCTTATCCACAAAGAAGGTATCCCCTGCGCGATTGTTTTTTACCTTAAACTTCCCTGGATCTTTATCGGTCCTTGCACTGAGAAGTATTTTATGTCTATATTTTAATATCTCAACAAATTCTTCCTTGGTACTCGGTACAATTTTCATTTCCTGGAAATTCGAAACGATTTGGTATGTTCCTAGGACATCGTGTGAATCTTCATTTCTTGAAGGAAGAGGTTTTTGTGTTTCAATGACTTTTTTGGCCTCTTCGACCTCAAAAACGGTTCCCTCTATATAATTGGAAAAATAGCTTTCATAAAAAGCAAAATTACGATAGGCTTCCGTAGTAGTATTTTTATCGGGTCGGTTATGGAACTCTAACTGTTGCAGTTCAGTAAAGAGCAGTTCAAAGATCTCCAAACGTGCCTGGTCATATGGTACTCCAAAGGCCCTTGCCGAAGCCAGAGGTGATTTCAAAATACTAGAAGGCTTAGTGGTGAGCAATGCACCTATCAGTTTATTGAGTTTTGCAAATTCTTTGGTCATTCCCAATGTCTTGGAAATTGCCCTGGCCCTGTCTCTGACTTTATTGAGTTCATCCTCTCCATTGACCCTGATGATCTGCTCGAGTTTCTCCTCAATTTTTGGATAGTTCAATGTCTTGGAATCCGGCCCCCGCTTCCTTGAGGATTGCATGTTTTCCAAATAGGCACGTTCTTGCTGGGACACATATAGCCTTCCCGAGAAAATATTATCCCCTTTAATAGGTTTCGGTCCGGCCAATAAACGCACGGTAATCCCCGGAAGCTTTGCTTTTCTTGTATAACTATAGGTCAAAAAAATCTGCCCGCTTGAAGTCGGTGCAAATTCAAATGCAGAACGGTGGCTCAATATCGCTCCTGGATAGAGGTGTCCTAAAATTGAAAAAAGGTTTCTTCTTGTAATATCCTCAGGGCTATCAACCAAATTAGAGGTATAGACTCTATTGCTCAACTTACGTATGGTCCCCTCTTTTTCAAGTTTTGAAATGCGTTGAGAAGTAGCTGAATCCGAGGAGCCAAAAATAATCTCCTGTAGGTGTATAGGTATATTTTTTTCCACTAAAACGTATATTTACAACAAAAATGTAAAATTTTTTCCATTAAATGAGTTTTTTTGTAAAATTTTTTCCATTATATAGAAATAAAAATTTTTCTACTAAAAAGGTTAAAAACAATAAAAACTAAAATATATTCCATTAAAACTAATTATTTATAAAATTTTTTCCATTAAAAATTTTTAAGGTACCGGATAAGAATCGTTTTACGAGTGTTCATGAGCTTGGTCACACCAATTTTCATTTGCCAGATATCTCATAATGAACTTCAATTTACTTCCTAATAATAGGACGTTTTTTGACACTACTCGGACAGTTTATCAATCCTTTGGTTTAGAACTTAGGATTCTTAACTTTGAAATGAAAGTCAAATGATACCATTTGCAATCAAATTGACCGTCAACAAATCGGTCAACAGATTTTGTAAGGTATTTGTGAACCGCTAGAAACCTTAGCGTTTTTTAAAATACTAGAATCCTGTGGAGGTCACAAAGGCAAGGGTTTGAACCCTGCCGCGGTCACAAAAAGGTAGTTTGAATACTGCCGTGGTCACTGAAGGTAGTTTAAATCCTGCCGAGGTCACTGAAGGTTCAAGGTTTGAATCCAGCAAGATTCAAGTCTATACTGCCAAATAAGACTAAATCCCTGCAAATCATAACATTTGCAGGGATTTTACTTTTAATCGCCCAATAATCTCAATTAAAATTTATTGGTAATAGGTCAACAAATCGGTCAACAAATTTTTAATCGTCAACAGTGTTGACCACTGATTAACTAAATTTTCTTTGATTTTTATCTAAAATAGTCGATTTAAAAAGTTGCGCTACGCAAGAGATTAGAAGGCTAATTACGAGGCCTTCCCGTATATCTCAGATAAGGAATTACCTCTTTGTGCCTTTTAGGAAAGTTCTCGTTAGCTTCATTTTCAGAGAGAGAAGGGTCAATTATAACATCATCGTTTTGTTGCCAATTGGCAGGAGTTACCACTGCATGCTTTTCACTTAATTGCAAGGCATCTATTACACGTATGATTTCATCAAAGTTACGACCAATTGCCATTGGATAGGTAAGAATTAGTTTAACCGTTTTATCTGGTGAAATTATAAAGACCGAGCGAACAGTTGAGGTATTAGAAACATCATCGTGAATCATATTGAATTGTCTAGCAACCTCTTTATTTTCATCTGCAATAATCGGAAAATCTATTTTAGTATTCATTGATTTTTCAATGTCCTTAATCCACCCATGATGAGATGCCAATGAGTCTATACTTAAGGCAATCGCTTTTACATTTCTACTATCAAATTCTTTTTTTAACTGCGCAACTACCCCTAGTTCGGTGGTACAGACAGGCGTGTAATCCTCGGGGTGAGAAAAGAGCAACCCCCAACTTTCACCAAGCCAATCATAAAAATCTATGTCACCTAGGGTGGTAGTGGCTTTGAAATCTGGTGCTATGGAGCCTAAAGTTATTGCCATAATCAGCTAACTAAAATATTAAAAAAGCGCGATGCTAAAAAATATTAATAAACGTATATTTACTTATTCGTAATAGTTAGAATGGAAGATAACCAACAAATTAGTGCCATAATAGTTGATGATGAAGAAAGACATCATGATACATTAGGAAAGATGTTGAGTACATTTTGCCCTGATATTG
Source organism: Flavobacteriaceae bacterium (assembly GCA_030065775.1). GTDB lineage: Bacteria > Bacteroidota > Bacteroidia > Flavobacteriales > Flavobacteriaceae > Aureibaculum. The sequence continues at coordinate 5,981 of JASJDL010000177.1, forward strand.
ACGTTGTTGGTAATGCCAAAAATGTAAGCGAAGCTGTTACGTTGATTAATAATAACAACCCAAGACTTGTATTTTTAGATATTGAGATGCCAGGTGGCAATGGTTTCACTTTATTTGATAATTTCGACGTGCCACCATTTGAAGTCATTTTTACAACAGCACATGATCTTTACGCTATAAATGCAATTAAATACGCGGCACTTGATTATCTGATGAAGCCTATCAATATTAGGGAGCTTCAGGAAGCGGTAAATAGGGCTGCAAAAATTGTTTCCAGAAAGGAAAATATTATCACAAGCAATGAAAAAATAGACGTCTTAAAATCTAATTTAAAATTAGAAGATAAACGCTTTACAAAAATAGCACTTCCTTCATCTGAAGGTATAGATTTCATTGAGGCCGATACGATTATTCGCGCTGAAGCTGAGCGATCTTACTCAAATTTTTACTTAGAAAATGGCAAAAAAATTCTCGTATCGAAGCCATTGAAAGAGTATGAAGCTCTTTTAGAACAGTGTAATTTTTTCAGGATACATAAATCGCATATGATTAACTTGAATCATATTCAAAAATATATAAAGGGTAAAGGAGGTTATGTCATCATGAAAGATGGGTCTCATGTTGATGTTTCTGTACGTAAAAAGGATGATTTATTAAACCGCCTAATGTAGATCATTCGGAAAAGTAACTATTACTTTTGTGCCGGTAGCTACCTTTTTATCGTATAAATC
>JASJDL010000178.1 GCA_030065775.1 Flavobacteriaceae bacterium
TTCCTGTCGTTTTTTCTACCGTATCTGGCAATCTCACAAAGCATATCGCCATTTCCACACCCTAAGTCAATGATAGTTAAAACTTTGTCTTTTTCAACAGTACTCAGTAAATCTTTGAGTCCATTTAAAGTTACGCTATTTCCTCCTAACCATTTATTGATAGTCGCGATTTTATCGAGTGTGTCTTGAAGCAGTTCACCTTCCATAGAAAAGTCATCCATCAACTCTTCCCGATCACTTCTATATGTTGTATTTACAAACAAACTCATGCGATTACCAAAGGTTTACCATGCGTTTTTTCAATAATCCTGGGTAAGGCATTTGGTATCAGATTTAATCCTGACAGAAGAAGCTCTGAAAAATGATCTAGCCTAAATAGCCTTGCCAATAATCTTCCCGTTCTTAGCCTGTCCCTGAACTCTTGATTCCAAGCCTTTTGATAAGCCAGTTCTAATTCGGTTCTTGAGTTTATCTTCTGTGAAAAAAAAGCATATAAGAGCGATGAAACTAATTGAGCACTTTGAATAGCCATGCTCATCCCATTACCGCATAATGGATGAATCATTCCGGCACTATCTCCACACATTAAGACATGGTCTTCGATTAGTCTTTTATTCGAAAATGATATCTGGCTGATCGTTAATGGTTTTTCCGATACCATGGCTGCATTATCGAAAAAGGTTTTTAATAATGGATTTTGACAGAGCACTTTTTGTTGAAAATCATCAATATTCTTATGTTTTTTAAAAGATTTATAGTCGACAATATAGCAGGCATTTATACGATCATTTTCTACTTTGGACAAGCCACAGTACCCTCCTTTAAAATTATGGAGAGCCACTATATTATCGGGTAAATCACCTTTATAATGGGCCTTAACGGCCAAATATGCCGAGTTAGTCTTTATAAATTGTCTGTTAAGATGCTTGTCAAGGTTCGAGCGTTTTCCGTAGGCGCCTATGACCATTTTGGCTAAATAGTTCGATCCATTTTTGGTAGTGATTTGAAATCTATCCTTATCGAAAGTTACAGCAGAAACAGTTTCGTAAAGGATAATTACCCCTGCGTCTTTGGCTTTTTCTGCTAATGCTGTGTCCAGGGTGTAGCGACTCATGCTGAATCCGCCCAAGGGTAAATTGGATGTAATCTGGGTGCCGGTTTTACTACTTAATAGAAATGTATCGATTTTTTTGGCCCCAAAATCAAAAGGATCAAACCCAAGTGAATGCAAATAAGGCAGCACTTCATTAGACACGTATTCACCGCAAACCTTATGCCTTGGAAATTCATTTTTCTCGAGCAATACTACATTCAGCCCTTTTTGTGAGAGATCTATCGCACTTGTTAATCCGGCCAAACCGCCACCAATGATTAGGATATCTAAACTCATGGCTTTTTGAATGAAAATTGTACTTGTGCCTTCACTTTATCTGATAAAATCCAACTCCTTCCTCCTACACCATATTCTTTTCTACTCAAAACAAAATCCGATCTCAAAGAAAGTGAGTTTCCGTTGTCTTCAACAGCTAAAGGCAGCTGTACCTGTTTATTGGTGTTTTTGATGGTAAGTTCTCCATGAATTATATAATCAGCGTTTGATTTCTTTTCTATTTTGGTTGACGAAAACTGTATGGCTGGATAGGCGGCTGCATGAAAATAATCATCTTCAAGCAGGTGCTTGTCACGCTTTTTAATTCCGGTATCAACCGATTTAACTTGAATCGTTACCTTTAAAAAACTAGTTTCAAGGTCATCAAGTTTGAAATTACAAGTAATCAAGCTCTCAGAAAAAGTGCCTTTAGCATACGTACCTATATTTTTTATTTTAAAATTTATGGCGGCATTATCGATTACCTGCTGTGAACTACCCGTGGTTAGATTGAATAAGAAAACTATAGTAAAAATTAAATATCGCATAGTTTTATATTTCTAATTTTGACGCTCAAATATACGTTTCATTTCAACTGTAAATTTCTCCTATGTGTTAATTCATTCTTAAAGCGAAGACACTTACTTCAATAAATCTGCCATTTCTTTACCGATCGTACTTCCTATAGCGACGCCCATACCCCCTAAGCGCACTCCGCAAAACACATGGTCACCAACTTGCTTCACAATGGCTTTCTTATGACTGCCCATCCCCATAATACCGCTCCAAAAAGTATCTATTTCAAAGGGGATACCGGGTAAAATGGTATTTTCTAAAAGCTCCCTGAGTCGATTTTGTACGAGTGTTGTTTGACCAAATTCGGTGGTTTCTTCTGTTCTAAAATCTAAGTTTCTACCTCCGCCCAGCAGTATTCTATTGTCTATATTCCTAAAATAGTAATATCCTTTTTCTAGGTGAAATGTACCTCTGATATGTAAATTTTCAATCGGGCTTGTAATCAGCACCTGTGCCCGCGCAGGCCGTATATTTTCTTTGAGCAACTGATTTGCAAATCCGTTGGTAGCTATAAAAAGTTTCTGACTATAGAATTCATTAACACTGGTTTTTATCGACACACCCGAAACTGAATTCGTGAAGTTTTGTACACTGATATTATTGAGAATCTTTATTCCCTTTGATTGCACCTTTTGAAGTAATGCTGCCATCATTTTTCCTACATCGATTTGCCCTTCAATAGCATTAAACGACACTTCCCCAAGGCAATTTTTAAAGCCAAAATTATCCTCTTTAAATGAAAAAACATCCTGGTCAAAAATATTCCTCAGCAATTTGTTCATGGTATTGATTTTAGTACGGCATTCATCATACAAACCTTTATCGGAAAATAATTCATAGCCCCCATATTGCTGATAGTTTAATGTCTTATCGCCCAGGTTATAACGTAGGAGTTGCAATCCACTCCAGCGCTTGTGAACTAAATTAATAAGTTCTTGCTCTGAATGCGATTTAAGATCATTAAGTAGTTCAGAAAGACTTCCAAAACAGGCGAATCCGGCATTTTTAGTGCTAGCACCTTGAGGCAATATGCCTTTTTCAAGTATTAGTATGGTTGCTTTAGGGTACTTCTTCTTTAAATACAAAGCACAGTGTAAACCGACGATCCCGGCACCGACAATGGTAAAATCAACGTTTGAAAACCATGATTTTTGCTCCCAATAACTAAGATTCATGTTCTAAAGATAAATGAATTTTTAGCTGTAAAAATGTTATTTTAGGGCAAAATTAGATCTAATGGCAAAAAAAAGATGTTCCTGGTGTGGCGATGATCCGCTCTATGTAGAATACCATGATAAAGAATGGGGTGTTCCCGTATACGACGATGCTACATTATTTGAGTTTTTGGTCTTGGAAACTTTTCAGGCCGGGCTGAGTTGGATCACCATCCTCCGTAAGCGGGAAAACTTCCGTAAAGCATTTGATAATTTTGACTATAAAAAGATCGCCAAGTATTCTGAAAAGAAATATGAGGCATTGCTTCAAGATGCAGGTATTATTCGAAATAAATTAAAGATAAAAGCTACTATTTCTAACGCACAGGCCTTTATACAAATTCAGCAAGAGTATGGCTCGTTTTCAAAATATATCTGGGACTTTACTGATGGAAGACCTCTAAAGAATAAGTTTGTCAATATGGGGGATGTTCCCGCCACTACGGCTTTATCAGACTCCATATCAAAAGATTTAAAAAAACGAGGTTTTAAGTTTGTAGGCTCAACGGTCATCTATGCCCATATGCAGGCTACAGGCATGGTAAACGACCACACGATCGATTGCTTTCGATATAACCAGGTCTAATCTTGGTGGCTGATTTATAACAATTCATAAATTAACATTCTTTTTAACAGACCCTTAACCCTGACCGAATTCTTTATGTCTTAATTTAACTATTATTAATGCAAGCCCATGAGAATCTATCTCTTTTTTTTAATTATTATCTCGCTTAAAATTAATGTACATTCTCAATCTTCTAATGGTGATAATACGGTTAGCAATAGGCCTAAACTCATCTCAAATAGTACTATTTCTCCAGAACTACTAAGGTCAAAGTTTAAGATTCGTGAAACTTATGAAGATATTCAAGGATCTCCATATATCGAGAACTTTTCTGGAGCAAGAAGTAATATCCCACTCGGTAAAATTTATGATACAGACCTGAACCTTATAGGTACTGCCTTTATTATGTATAATGCGTATACGGATGAAATGGAGATTTCTGCGATTGAAGATGGTGTAAATTTTTATCAGTTTAAAAAAGAATCGAATTTTTTTTATGTCAAGCTTCAAAAAAAACTTTACAGAGCTTATGTGACTGATTATCAATTAGGTTACTTTATTATTTTATCAGATACAGACAAAGAAAAATGTACGCTCTTAAAAAAAGAAAAGGTACTATTTATAAAAGGAAATAAGCAAGGCGTTTCATTAGTGAAAAAAGAACCTTCATCTTTTAAAAGAATAAAGGACTCCTATTTCATGAAGCTTGAGGATATGATCTTTAAAATTCCCAATAGTAAAAAAAAGTTCTTCGCTTTATTTAAGGAGAAATCAAAATTGGTAGAGGTCTACTCGAAACGAAATAAGCTAAAGATCAACTCAGAAAAAGACTTGCTATCCATTTCAAAGTATTATAATTCATTAAATTAAAAAGCATCCTGGATTATCAGGATGCTCTAATTTATAAGGTAATATTGTTCTATTTAATAGGAATATAAATTTCCGTAACCCAATCAGCCGGATTAGGAGCCTTCATCTGATCCACCAAATAGGCCTCTAAAGAAGCCATGCCTTGAACTTCTTGCAAATTGTTATCCGCAATATATTTCATGGTGGTTTCCCATGCTTCCTTTAGATTATCATAATCACCATTTAATGTTGTCTTCACAGATTTGAAAGGCTTCAACATTCCTGTTTGAATACCGCTGTCTTTATCTGTGATTACCCTATCAGAAACCGGTACCGCACATGAAAAAATCACGGCATTATTTTCCTGGTCCCATTTATGATATAATGAAAATACCGGTCCCGCAATGTTGATATTATTCTTCATGACATATTCGGTAACAGCAGACATCATCTCTCCCATTGTCTTTTCCACTTCTTCAATTTTACATGATCCCGAATTATACAAGTAATAACCTCCACTATGCATAGTTTCACCATTGACAACCACACTGTATTTCTTCATATCAGTTTGTATCACGCTGTCAAGTTTTGCTAAACCTTTTTCATAATCTGGTCCCACGTATTCATCCATTTTAGAGGCCATATATCGTGCCATAAAAGGCATTTCGCCTTTCATGCCCCAGGTCACTTCTGTGCCGCCGTCTTGAGCAGCTTTAAAGGACCAATAAATGTCTGATTCTGATTCCCAGGGTTTGGTAAAAAATATCTTCTGGGTGATCGATTGGTTTTCAATACTCTCTACTGTTTCCATGCTCCCGGCACCTACATCTTTATTTTCACTATCCCAAGAATACGATGCTCCTGTACCAGTGGTAATGTCGCCAAATGTAAGTTTTGTATCCGGGTCTTTATAAAGCCATGGTGACCAGCTTTCCCAAGTCTTATAATCATTGACTTTTTGATAGACCATTTCAACCGGAGCCTTGATCACTTTAGAACGCTGAACATCAAAATTACCATCTAATGTTGCAAGGTAAATGGCACCGCCAATTACCACTATTAGAATAAGTAATAGTAGATATTTTAAAATTTTCATTTTAGAGGATTTAATGTTAGTAATTCTAACAAATATACAAAATTAAGTAATGCTTGAAGAAGATTTAGGGTCTTCAAAATCATTTCAGACAAGTTCATAAATAGTCATTTGGACTTAAATTATTGTTTCTGATTTAGGGTTTGATACAGCATAAATTTATGTAGTTTTGTTTCCATGAAAATGACAGGTGTTGTTATAAAATCAACCGGAAGCTGGTATACTGTTAGAACTGAAGAAGGTCGTATATTCAACTGCCGAATCCGAGGGAAATTCCGCATTAGTGGCATTAAAAGTACCAACCCGGTAACGGTTGGTGATCTGGTTGATATAGAACCAGAAAAAGACAAAGGAAATGCCATCATTACCAATATTCATGAACGTAAGAACTATATCATTCGTAAGTCGGTTAAATTATCAAAGCAAACCCATATTATTGCCGCCAATATCGACCAGGTATTTTTACTTATTACTCTCAAAGAACCGCAGACATTTACCAGTTTTATAGATCGTTTTTTAGCAACGGCAGAAGCCTATTCTATACCGGCAATTTTGTTGTTCAATAAACTCGATATCTACAACAAAGAGCAATTAGAAGAAAAGCAAAAACTTCAAAAAATTTACAGGGATATAGGATATGAATGCCTGGATGTATCGGCAATCGATGCTATCAATATCAACAAATTAAAAAAGATTATGCAAGACCGGGTGAATATGTTTTCCGGGCATTCGGGGGTTGGAAAATCTACCCTTATCAATAAAATTGCACCCGGATTAGATCTAAAAACCGCTGAAATTTCAACACAGCATAAGCAGGGACAGCATACCACTACTTTTGCGGAGATGTTTGAACTCCCTTTCGGCGGATACATTATAGACACTCCAGGAATCAAAGGATTTGGCGTTGTAGATTTTGAAGAAGATGAAATTGGTGATTACTTTCCTGAGATTTTCAAATTAAAGGATCAATGTAAATTCAAT
>JASJDL010000179.1 GCA_030065775.1 Flavobacteriaceae bacterium
AAGCTGCCATCAGGAATTTATTTGCTCTGAAAGCTATGCATGTAACTAGAATTCTTCCTATGAAATTTGATGCCTATTATGTCAGCTTGCTTTCTGAAAAATATCAGACAGGCGGTATGAAACCGCTCAAGGCCTTTTTAACAGGAATGCGTTCAAATTTGAAGGCCAGGCGTACAGGTGAATACTCATCGCTAATATATATCATTAAAAACCGATAAAACGCATTTTAAGCCGTTTTAAGGCATTTATACTCCTGTAGATGACAATTCCTATTACATAAAAATAAATGGCGCAGAGATCTCAAAACAAAAGGCTTCTTTAAAATAACCATAGGTTATTAAAACCGCATAAACTATAAATTTTAACTATATTTATTTTTTCAGGTATTGCGCCTGTCTATTTTCATATATTTGCCGATTAAATTTAAAATGAACAAAATGAAAAAAATAGTAACCCTAGTTGCAATGGCTCTGGTAATGATTTCTTGTAATCAGACGAAGATCGCCTATGTTGATGTCGAAGAGATTTTAAAAGAATACAAAGGAATGAAAGATGCCCAAAAAGAACTGGATGCAAAAGAGGGGGAATTTAAAAAATCCTTAGACCAATTGGCTGTTGGTTATCAGACAGGATTAAAAGAATACCAGGAAAAAGGGAGGCGAATGTCTGCAAAACAGCGTCAGGAAACTGAAAATACCCTTATGCAGCAGCAGCAAATGCTCAACCAGCGTCAGCAACTTGCACAACAGGAGCTACAGAAATTCGGACAGGAAAAAATGGACGAGATTAATGAAGACATTCAGGATTTCGTGGCAGACTATGCAAAGAAGAATAACTATTCATACATTTTTGGTACTTCCGAGCAAACCAAGGCGGTTATGTATGGCGATTCAGAAAATGATATTACTGATGAAGTACTCGAAGCCTTAAACGACGAGTATAAAAATGACAATAGAGAGGCCTCCAAGAGTGAAAAAGACACTTTGAATTAATGTAATTTACTGGTAATCAAATGAAAAGCGCTGTTTTAACAGCGCTTTTTTTGTTATTTATTCCAAAATTTTTAATTTATTTTCCCGTACACGAAGTATTTTTCAACAAGAAATCAACATTTTGAATACTTAAACAAAAATTTCTTCGTTATGATAACACTAAATCACGAAACCACTTAACTTATCATGAAAAATTACACATTATTAGCAATTTTAATGTGTTTTAGTGTCATCGCTAAAGCCCAAACCTCCTCTGGCAAACACCACATAAAGTATTTAGATATTAATTCTGGTAATCCTGATACAGGTGTGTCCTTTATTACAGATGATCAGGTCGTTTTTGCAGCAACAGTATCAGACCGCGTAATCAATACACAAAAATACCATCCCTACTTAGATTTTTACACAGGAACCGTGGGTGATGACGGGGCAATCTTAGGTAAAAAACGCTTGAATGCTGTAAAAGATAGAAAGGTCAGTAAGAATGCCGCTACGTTTACCAGGGATGGAAAAACCGTTTATTATTCGGCAAATAAATACTCGAAAAGAAAATCTAAAACTCCTGTTTATCAGCTGTTTAAAGCAACAATTGATGATGCAGGAAACTGGCAAAATATCGAAAAATTACCTTTCAATAACAGAAAATATTCCTATAGCTATCCTGCTGTAAACAAGGATAATTCAAGACTTTATTTTGTATCGAATGCCGCTCCGTCGCGAGGAGGAACTGATATTTTTTATGTAGATATCAAAGAAGACGGCTCCTATGGGGATCCGGTCAATTTAGGGGATAAGATAAATACATCTGGTAACGAAACCACACCTTTCATTGCCGATAATAATTTTCTTTATTTTTCTTCTAATGGACGTGCAGACTCAAAAGGAGGTATGGATGTATATGCAGTAGAATCTTTTGACAACACGTTTTCTGACCCTTTGCATTTAGATTCTCCTATCAACGGCATCAATGACGATATCGCATATATCGTAAACACTGAGAACAAAGGATTTTTTTCGTCAAACCGATTACAAGGTAGAGGTAATGACGATATTTATTCATTCTACATTGAGCCTGATAAGCCGATAGAATGTTTACAAGAAATTGTAGGTACAGTTCGAGATAAGGAAACTGAAGAATTGATTACCAACGCCGTTATCACTGTTGTGGATGAAGAAGGCAATGAAATCAAAAATTTAGAGACGGATGCTACCGGTAACTACAGATTTACCCTAAGCTGTCGAAATACATTTACCGTAACGGCAACCAAGATTCAGTATGATAAAGAAGAGCATATTGTAAATACTGCCAATTACTTTGATGCCCCTCCATTAGAAGTAAATCAGCTGTTAGAAAAGCAGATCAAGCAAGTTTCTGAAGAGAAAGTAGTAATCAAGGCCAACCCAATTTATTTCGGTTTTGACAAGTACAATATTACTAAAGAAGCTTCTAAAGAATTAGACAGGATTGTTGAGATCATGAAGGAGAATCCTACCTTGATTATAGAAGCTGCTTCACACACAGATGCTCGTGGACCAAAAACCTATAACCAAAAACTTTCTGAGAGACGAGCGAAATCAACAGTAAATTATATTGTCTCGAAAGGAATTTCAAAGGATAGAATCACCGCAAAAGGTTATGGAGAAAGTCAGCTAATCAATAATTGTAAAGACGGAGTGCGTTGTGGAATTGAAAAGCATAAACTGAATCGAAGAACAGAGTTTGTTATCGTCAATAAACAGGCATTGAACCTTCCTAAAGAGAACAAGCCCATCACCGAAAAGAAAAAAACTGTTCAGACAATTTCCACACCTAAAGTGACATCTGCACCCGCAAAGAGTCCGGTGAAAGAAGGGGCAAGCAATGACTCTAGTAAAGGTGAGATCATCTTCTTAAGCGAAGAAGAAACCAAGGAAACAGAGGAAGCTCCTAATGAAACAGAAAAGCAAGAGAATGACCAACCTAAAAATAAGGTGAGTAGCTTGCAGCATCTGAGAGAAACTGATAAAAATGACAACAGTGTAGCAGAAGAAATTGAAGCGAACTTAATAAATAAAAGCATGAACCCGGTGGTCAAGATGACTCGCAATAAAGGTATAGATAACAATATTGATGCGAATCAAGACTCTTCTGAAAATGCATTGGACAACATCAGTCTTGTTAAAAAAGAAAAAGCCCCTGAAGAATTATCAACTGCGGCACCGAAAGTAAAAGGCAAGAGATACGGCAAAGCACTTCTGGTTGAATCTACGAGCAAATCTATTAAGAAAGACATACAGCCGCTTTCAGGCCGTACAGAAGCTGTTATGGTCACTGATATCGACATCGAAAAGATAGTGCCAGATAAAACCCGCGAAGCAAACGCTCAAAAGCTGGCGGGCACCACCGCACGAACAACCCAAAATAAAGACCAAAAATTAACCGAAAAACCGACCCTTGAGTCGGATTTTTCTGTTTCAGAGGGAGGTGTTAACGCAAAGAACATTGTTTTAGAGAATCAGACCATCGCTTATAATCAGTTTAATCGTGATTTTACCACCGAAGAAAGCAATATGAGCGCTGTTTCCAATTCGCTATTCAGCGAAGAGGATGATTTTGAGTCATTTGATGATAAGACCGTTACCTCAAACAGGTTTGCCTCTAAAGTAAAACGCGATAAAGACTTGAAAACAGTTTCCTTGGCAGAACAAAAAGCCCAGTTAAAAAAACAATTTAAAGAAAGCACTGCCGGATTGAATAAAGAGGAAGTATTGGCAATAAACGGTATAGATGTGTCACCGATGGCTGTCAAAAAGAATGGAAAATACGTGACAACAAATACAGCTAATAGAGTAGATGTAATGCGTATTAATTTTCAGATTGACAATAACCAAAAGATTACACCAGGCTATAAAGAGGTATTTATTTTGATTCAAAATCCACAAGGAAAGATTTTAAACAGAAAAGGAAAGTTTCAAGTCAATAACGGAGAAACGCTTACCTACACAGAGAAGACAAACGCCTACTACAATAATAACTACTTAAACCTCTCAATGATGACAGACAGGTTCATACAGAAGATCATCAAAGGCACTTATACTGTCACCATTTATATAGAAGGCTATCCGGTAGGTCTGGAAATGTTTACTTTAAGTTAAAGCCTACCGTATCTTTATGTATTTCTCTACGCAAGGCTCGATGCAGGGATAGTAAACTTCTAAGAACTCATTCTCTATGCGATAGGTATGAAGTAATCCTGGAAACCTCGTATCACAATTATGAATTTGCAGTTCATTTATTGTAAAAGTACCTGAGCTTTCAGCTTCAGAGGTATTAAGCACATGATACATGTTTCCGTTCTGTATTGACGGTATTCTTTCCCGATTAGAAAACGTATTGGGCAACTTGATAGATGTTCGCGGGTATGAAATTAAGAGGGCTATAGAAATACTGGAATAAAAGTGAATCATTGAACTTGTTGTCAGAATTATGTATTTGTGCTATCTTGCTTTCGATTAAATAACTCTCCAAACCATGTTAAAAACTGTTCTTATTGATGATGAGGTCAATGCTTTAGAAGCTTTAGAATGGAAGCTGAACAGATATGCAGCCGATGAGGTAACGATTATAAAATGTAATTCACCTTTACAGGGAATTGACATTATCAATAAAGAAAAACCGGATGTGGTCTTTCTGGATATTGAAATGCCCGAAATGGATGGTTTTTCCCTTCTTCAAGAGTTAACTTACAAAGACTTTAAGCTCATTTTTACAACAGCTCATGACGAATTTGCCTTAAAAGCAATCAAAGTATCGGCAATAGACTACCTCTTAAAACCTGTAGATAAAGATGAATTGATTTCAGCACTTGAGAAAGTTAAATCTTCAAAAAAAGACACCAGTTTAGAGGATAAGCTGCAATCTCTTTTTTCGAATTTAAGTCCTGACAGAGCAGACAAGATAAATATTTCAGCTGATGGCAAAATATATCTTTTAGATAAAGATGAGGTGGTCATGTTGAAGTCAGATAAAAGTTACACCACTGTCTTTTTAACTGAAGACCGTAAAATTTTGGTTTCCAAAACATTAAAAGATGTCGAGAAAAAATTTGAGTTCCCTCAATTTTTCAGGGTTCACAACTCCTATCTTATCAATACGAATCATATCAAAGAATATATTAAGAATCTTGGCGGAGAACTCATGATGAGCAATGGCATGAGAGCAAGTATTAGCAGAAATAAAAAAGCAGAGCTACTCAAAAGGCTTGCACTAGACAGGTAATGTTATTAGATTTAACTTCTGAGCTTTATTCCTGGATACGCGGAGGTTTATTAATTCTTTCGATTTATCATCTAATGATATTCGTCCTCAACAGGCGAAAGCTGTATCTTTTTTATAGTCTTTATTCTTTTTCACTTTTTATTTACTTCTTAAGTCACGTATGTCCAGAACCGTATGTATGGATATATGATTATATTAATTTTTCGATTCAATTTGTCGCTTTTGGTTTTTATGTGTTATTTGCGAGAGACCTTTTACAGACCGAAGAACATATACCTGATTGGGACGTGCTTCTGGTGATTGAATACAGAATATTTTTTCTACTCTCTCTGGCCTTTGTAGCGGTTCAAGTTTTTTTTAGTTACCAACATCAAGAAAAATTGTTCTTAACTCTGGCTCCAATTTTTACCGTTTTTGCCTTGCTCACCTATGTTGTTCTAACAAAAATAAAGGGACGTCACGTGACCTTTTTTATCATTGGTTCTCTTACCTATGTGATTCTAGCTAATTGTAGTTTATTACTGCCAATGATCTTGGGTGAAGAATTTTTTACAAGGATCCGAATAGAACCCATGTTTTTTACGTACCTGGGCACAACCATCGAACTCATTATGTTTGCTTTGATTGTAGGACATAGGGTTACCTCCATAGAACAAAAAAAGCGCGCAATTGAGACGGAACTGGCTCAAAAGATTCAGGAGATGTCTGATCTCAGAATGACGGCACTGCAAAGTAGAATGGACCCTCATTTTTTATACAATTCATTAAACTCTATTAACAATTTTGTTTTGCAAAATAATGTAGAAAAGGCTTCAGATTATATCACAAAATTTTCTAGGTTAATAAGAGAGATATTAAAGAAATCATCGAATAAAACAATACCCTTGAGTGAGGAACTGGGAATTTTAGGTCTATATGTTCGATTAGAACAAATGCGAATGGATGGGGGCTTTGATTATATTGTAACGATTGACGAAACGATTGATTTAGAGAAAATTCTAGTTCCTCCATTGTTTATTCAGCCCTATATAGAAAATGCGATTTGGCATGGATTTATAAATAAAACTGAGAATAGAAAAATTAGCTTAACGGTGCATGATGAAGAAGACAAGGTGCGCTGTGAGATTATTGACAACGGCATCGGTATTGAAAAATCAAAGAGCTTAAAAAAATCATCTAGTCACCATAGAAAGTCATTTGGCTTACAGGCATCTGAAGACCGAATTAAGCTTTTACATGAACATCAGAAAGTATATGTCATTATTGAAGATATTTCCGATAGCGAAGCTTCAGGTACGAAAGTAACGATAAAGTTCCCCAAAAACATCTAATTCCATTTGTTAAAAAAAGTCTACCGTTTATTAACGAATTATTTTCAATTATTTG
>JASJDL010000180.1 GCA_030065775.1 Flavobacteriaceae bacterium
AATCGAAGAACATAAAAGAAGAAACGCCCGGGTCACCGCCTGAATGGCCGATATAACCCTTTGCCGAAAATCCCATGAAAATTCCCGAATCAAATTCATCGTTATACGGGTTTTCAGCATTGCGCTCAGAAAAATTACTTGAATCTAATTGCGGTCTGAACAACTCTTGGTAGCTCTCTTTTGTGAGGAGTTTTCCATGACCCGAATAACCTTGTATGAGTTCGATAAGATACTTGCCCAAGTCGTGGCTTGATGTTCTTAATCCTCCATCAGGATAGGTGATCAGGGAGTAGAGAGGGATGCGCGTTGTTGGGTTATTATATAATTTTGAATGAGATGCAGTATCGATCTCATCAAAAAACCAACCTGATCCATCCATGCTTAAAGGTCCTAAAATATGTTTAGCAGTAAACTTGTTATAGCTTACCCCTGTAGTTTGTTCTAAAATAACTGCGGCCAATGTGGCTCCTATGTTTGTGTATTCGTAAAACTCTCCGGGCTTCTTTTTGAGAAAACCATTCTTAGTATACCATTTTCCATCTTCACTAAGAACCTTTTGTAAGAAGTCAGTCATGGACGTCTTCTTGTCGGGTACCTTGAAATTCTTCGGTAGCTCGACAAATTTCATTGCAGCGCTGTCAATTTTTTCTTCCAGTATATAGGACTCGTGATCATATATATCTGTATCAATAATGGAGGAGGTATGTGTTGCTAAATGTCTTATTGTGATGGGTTCAGAAGGGAAATTCGGATTTCGAACCTGAAAAGGTAAATAGTTATTTACGGGGTCATCTAGATTCAGTTTTCCCATTTCCTGAGCTTTCAATAACGAAATACCAATCAAAGTTTTGGAAATGGAGGCAATATTTTGAATTGTTTTTTCTGTGTATTTCAGTTTCTTTTGAGAATCCGAAAACCCTACACCCTGTTCATAAAGTACCGTATCTGCATTTACAATTGCGACCGAAAAACCATTAATCTGACCTTTCTTATGAATTTCATTTAATTCAGCGGTAAGCGAATCTTGTAAAGTATTTAGTTCGCTGGCTGGCTGGCTGGCGGTAGTGGGTTTCTTCGTACAAGAAACCAGCACAATACCAATTAATAAGAGTGCTCCATAGTTCTTCATAGCAGTTTCAATATTTAGATTTGTAGTCCACCACAAGTTATTCGGGTAACTGGAATGCCTCGCTAATTTGAACAATTGGTTGCGTATTCGTATAATTCGGAATATCATTCACTATTTTTTCCGCATTCGGCCCAAATGAATTTTGATAAGCAGAAAGGGTGTCAAAATATAGATAGCCAATCGCCAAATAGGGAATCTCTTCCTCCGGTGTTCTGCCCGATATTCCTTTATCAATAGCCAGCACCTTTAAAGAGTCACCTAATAAACTTGCTACCAAAGGCATGTGCTTGTTCGCATAATAGTCCATGTCAAATGTTTTTCCCTCGCCATTTGGGTATAGTATTGTCACTTTGATCATGTTTTTTTTAATCTTCGGTGTCTCAGGTGTTCCTTTCTGGTTACAGCTGCTAAAGAGTACCATAGCACCCAAGATAATGGTCATACTAATTAGTTTCATTTTATTTAGATTTATAGTAAAACTTATTCTCTAATACTCCATATTTCATGAATTGGGTCTCCTTTGCTCGATAGGCCTTTATGATGCCATTTATCATCTTCTAAACTGTAATCAAATTTTAGGCTCATCCCAACTTTTGAATCATCTCTTGAAAAGAATTCAATATTCTCTGTATATTTTCCATCTTTTGTAGTATATGTACCTCCACCGGTTCCCATGAATTGTTTGGTTTCGGTATTGTAGGCAATCCACTGAAAACGTGTACCTGATAAGATTTTCATGGTTTTTCTCGGTCTGTTCACATCTCTTTGTTGCAGCTCACCATTTCGTACGCGTCCAGACATCAGCCAGGCACCTTGCAATAGCCCTGGTACTCCACTATCGATTCTTTTGAATTCCATATCGCGCCCCAAGGTACTGAGCACAGAATCTGAAATGCTAATTTGAAAACTTGTGGTTGTACCCACGCGTTCAGGCTCTCTGGTGTCAAATTCTATTTCCTCTGTCATCGTATCGCCCTTTATTTTCCAGGTCCCTCCATTGGTAGAAATAAACTTACCTGATTTAGCATCAAAAGTACTAATGACCTGATAGCCTTCGGCGAAAATGACTACACTTCTGAGTTGCGCTCCTGTTTCGGCCATATGATATCGTTCCCAGGCGCCAATCATACTCTGAGCCTGACTTTGGAATACGATTCCGGCAATAATCACTATTAAGTTCAGTTTTTTCATGGTCTTATCATTTTAAGTATACTATATATCATTCAATACTGTCTCGCCGCTTTGACTTTAAAGACAGGTACTCTAGTGCATTTGAATTAACAGAGTATATGTATTCTTCTAAAGTATTTTACTAATTTAAGAATTTTGTACCGTACGTAGTACAACAAGTATAACTCCAATTAAGAAAATTGACGTGAATATTAGTTTGTTATGTTTCGCTAGCCAATTCGGAAGAAAGATATCAAAATTGTGCTTGTTGGAATCAGAATATTTCCTGGCAAGTACTGTAAGCGGGCAAAACATCTTAAAGATCAATAGAACTAGTCCTTCGCCAATGACTAGACCAATGCCAATCCATGTATACCTAGTCACTGTATTCGTTATTCCTGAATAGAGCACATACAAAATAACGATCACAAAAAACAGCCAGATAAGTGTATGGATCAACTTAATAATAAGAAGTTTTTTTGCTTGATTCATATGAGCATTATAGTGAAGATGCCCAATGTATCCAGGGCGTTGCAACGAGAAAGATGATTGTATTTAAAACTGTGATGACAGCGCCTTGCTTATAGATTTCTTCTGATGGTAAAAAGCCACTTCCGGCAAACAAAACATTTGAACTGGAAGCCTGCGGAGTAATAACCGCAAAATAATTGGTAGCGAAAGAGAGCATAAAGGCCATGAGTGCAGCGGGTACCTGGGCATTTACTGCTACTTCTAAAAAAACAGCATACAGTGCAAGTAACTGCGCCGTTTGACTAACAAAAAGGTAGTGAATTACAACATAGATTACTGTTAGGAGTACATAAACAGTCACCCAATTAAATCCGCCTATATAGGTCGCAATTTGTGCACCCAGGGTTTTCATAAATCCCATGTCATTCAATACGGTACTCATCATATATAAAATAGCAAACCATATAAATGTTTCCAACGCATCTCCGCCACCTTGACGAATGTCCTCAAGGGTGTACACATTGGCCAATATTAGAACCGACAACCCCAGAAAGGCAACAATGGCTAAGTTAATATTCAAAACGGGTGAAAAAGCCCAAAGGAGTATCATACCCAAAAATGTACTGCCCATGATCCATTCCTTCTTACTCATAGGGCCCATTTCCTGCAACCCTTTCTTAGCCATTTCGGGTGCCTCGGGGGTGTACTTATTTATCGGTGGATAGAGTTTATACAGTACAAAGGGTATCAGTATAAGGGCTATTATACAAGGCACTGAGGCTACAAAGAGCCAATTGCCAAAATTCATATTTATCCCAAAATCTGCGGCAATTCTTGCACCCACCGGATTCGCCGCCATACCGGTTAACCATAGAGCCGAACTTATGGTTTGACCTGCTATGTAGGTCATCATAAGATATGTACCTGTTTGCTTTCTCCCTTCAGGAGTGGGAAGAGATCCGGTGTCTAAACATAAAGCATGGACTATAGGATACATAATACCGGAGCGAGCCGTGTTGCTGGGAATCGAAGGGCCAAGGATGCTATCTGTGACAACAAGGCAATAACCAAGGTTTAATGTTGACTTCCCAAACCGACGTATGAGCAGGAAAGCAATCCGCCTTCCTAATCCCGATTTAATGACCCCTTTCGCGACTAAAAAAGCAGCCAATATGAGCAATATAAAGCTCTCTGAAAATCCTGAAAAGGCTTTTTCGGGAGGCAGTACTCTGAGTAACACTACGGCCACCAGAGCAATGATCGATGCCGTGAAAATAGATACGGCTTCGAGTAATACCCCAAGGATTGCTGTAATAAAAACAGCAAACAGATGCCATGCATCTGGTGACAACTCCAAGGGAATTGGGAGGTGCCAAATTAGAAAACCCACTATCAATGTAATCAATCTTTTAATCCAAAGAGCTTTCTGAGATCTATGTAGTGGTGCTTCCAATTCGGTTGTATATTCATTAAGGTCGAGCAACTAATTTAGTAAAAGGAACGCAGACCTTTGGATAATGATTCAAACATTACGATTAATACCTGAGTAAGCGATGCGCTATAAATGATTATTACAGTTTTCTATTGGTACCTAAAGAAATGATTACAATTGGGATAATTGACCTGGCTATTCATAGTCTCCAAATAAGCGATCACGGTTTCGGCATCCGTAAGTGTTTGAATTGTTCCATTGAGCGGAAAATAATTTTCGTACACGGCTGGAAGGTAATCATTTGTACCAAGGGTTAACATTGTATTATCAGGAATACTGACACCATTTAAGTCTGTGATTTGAATATCATTTCCATTCTGTTGTAATTGGATTCCGGAATAATAAAATCCTGAGCCGGATCCTTTCAGAAAATTCTTAATCTCTAATGCGCTCATTTCATATATAACTGTGTTGTTATTAAATGGAGCTATCTCAAAAATCTCTCTTCTCGTTATGTCACCTTCATTCAGGTCTGAACGAATTCCTCCGGCATTCTGAAATGCAACATCTACATTCATGACTCCCTGAAGCGCATCCGAATAAAAACAACCTACCTCTGGCCGCTGATGGTATGAATGTGAGAACCCTATGACTTCATTTAAATGTGGCAGATCTTCATATTGATCAATAACAGCTTCAAGCTCTGAATCATGCTCCGAATAAGTATTCAGATTGATCAACTCATAATTTATTGCAGCAATGGCCTTATCTTTAATTGTTACTTCTATTTTTCCAAGGTGATTTAAATAGGAACCTGACTGATATATTGGGATATTATTGATCGTGGTATTTATCGTTTGATGGGAATGCCCCCCAATAATAAGATCGAAAAATGGATATTGCGTAGCGATCTGAGTATCACCTAAAGAACCTCCGGAACTGTCATACCCCAGATGTGTTAAAGCAATATAAAGATCTGAATCTTCCAGTGCCTTGATATTTGAATACTTACCAATGACATCTTCGGGTCTTTCAAAAGTAAGGTTCTGAACTCTCCATGGATGTGTCGATGGGATCGTGGAATTATCACTTCCATCGGTTTCAACTAATCCCAAAAAAGTAACTTTTACATCTGACCTGCTGATTGTTTTGTACTCAAAAGGATCAGGAATTCCTGAATTTCCTGTTTCCACATTCGCACAAACCCAATCAAAATTAGCTTGATTGATTCTATCGCTTAAGATGGATTCACCATAGTCGAATTCGTGATTTCCTATCACTGAAATATCAAACCCCACGCGATTCATTACATCTATCATTGGATATCCTTTCTGAGGATGATTATCAACCGCCGGGTTTCCTGAAAATAGGTCGCCGCTACACACTGTAATCACCTTTGTTTCCTGCTTTTCTGCATCTATAATATGTTTGATCTTTGAAAAATTATGCAGTTGTCCATGTTGGTCATTTACAAAAAACAGTGTAAGATTTTTTCCTTCAATTGGAATCGGATCATCACCTTTTGAACAGGCGGTAATTAAAAAGAGAATGGTTATGAAGTATCTAGATATTTTTTTCATGACTTTTTCAAAAACAGGAGCACTGTTGCTTATTATGTAACGAAAGTAATAAATAATAGAACGAATGGTATTTGTCAGCCATCGCTTTTTACGTCTCTCGATTTCCAATAGCTAAAAGCGATGATCATTGAGAGTATAGTGCCAAAGATAAAAGAGGGTACATTAAGATTTATTAATTCTCGCGTAGATGCATAGTATCCTACACTTGTTAAAAGGATTACTACAATAAAGGTAGGTATTAAGACCCAGCGTCTTTTCAGGGGTTTTCTATTTGCCAGAAGTAATAAGATACCCCAGGAAAAAGCAATGACCGCAGTCATGCCCATCGGATATTCAAATTTTGTAAGACCTACCCTTTCTGGGATTAATACCAGTACTGCAATCGCAAAATCTGCCAGCGCTGCCAGCCAATAACTTAATCGAAGCCACAAGAGTATAGATCGCATAGCACCCTATCAAAGATTAGTTACAGGAAACTTTTCTCGTATTTGCTCCAAACACAAATTACCCAGGCTACCCAAATGTGTGTGCTGTTTTGTAGCATCTGGTCGGTATGAACCCTCTTGTACTTGTTTGCCAACTTGCTGATATGCTTCCCGAAAGGATGTTCCTTTTTCAACCAGTGAATTAATAGTGTCTACCGTAAAGAGGTATTTGTATTTTTCGTCATTAAGGTCCACATCCTTTACGATAATTTGTTGAATGCTGTGATCGAAAATATCGAGCACGTCGATCATATCATGAATATTGCCAATCATGTTTTCCTTGAGCAACTGAAAATCTCGATGATATCCGCTCGGCAGATTATTCGTGATGAATGCCATTTCTGTTTGAAGGGCCTGTA
>JASJDL010000181.1 GCA_030065775.1 Flavobacteriaceae bacterium
TTTGTTGTAGAGTTTTTTTATGGGTTTCGTAGAATCGATTACCTTTATATCTATATTATGTATACCATTTCTTCGTGCGCGAATTTTTAATTTTTTGAGTTTACTTTCATAGATATCCATAGCAATGATTTGCCCTTTATTTTGCATTAAGGAAGCCAAATGAAGTGTTTTGCCGCCGGCCCCTGCACAGGTATCCACCACTTTCATTCCTGGCTGTACGTCTAAATAGGCAGCTACCAATTGAGAAGAAGCATCTTGCACTTCAAACAAACCATCTTTGAAAGATGCTGTTTTAAAAACATTGGCACGTTCGGTCAATTTTAAGGCGTCAGGATGTTTTGGCAGCAGTTCTGTATGAATATTTTCTGTTCGCAGTCTCTCCTGAAGTTGTTTTCGGGTTGTTTTTAAAGTATTTGTGCGAAGAATTACTTCTGCTTGCTTGTTTAGTGCCGCAATTTCTTGGTTCCATACATTCTCGCCCAATTCTTCCATGCCCATGTCGTCTATCCAATCTGGGATCGATTCGCGGTATTTTCTGACCTTTGAAAGTTCATCGAATCGTCCCTTAATTCTTCTTGATGGTGTTGGCTCAATCTGGTTCCAATCTGGTAAAGGAATTCCTTTTAACACACACCATACTGAAAATAAGCGCCATAAATTGGGCCTGTCGAAAGGTTCTTTTACCTCAGCTATTTCGGCATAGAGACGTTTCCACCGAACGATTTCATAAATGGTTTCAGCAACGAATTTACGATCGCGGCTTCCCCATCGCTTATCTCTTCTCAAAGCTTTTTCAACCGCTTTGTCTGCATAGACACCTTCATTAAAAATGTCTCGCAAACTATCGATGACCGTAAATACCAAATTTCTATGTAGCCTCATTACAAATGTATCGTTGATTGTGTTTCAAATAGCTGAATAAAATGGGTGCAAAGGTAGCTATTTAAAACTTCTCAAATACGCCCAGACCAAATAAAGCGTAATCATATTTTACGGGGTCATGAGGATCTAATTTTCTTAAAAAAGTGTCGAGCTCAAAAAGCGCTTTGGCATCATTTTGTTTTCGCTGTAGGAGTCCTAATTTTCGGGCGACATTCCCAGAATGCGTATCGAGTGGACACGATAATTGACGAGGAGATAAGTTGTTCCAAATGCCAAAATCGACACCAACGGCATCCTGTCTGACCATCCACCTTAAAAACATATTTATCCTTTTTGCCGCTGAGCCTTTCGCAGGATCTGAAATATGCTTTTGGGTCCTTTGTACATGCTCAATTTCAAAAAATACCTTTTTGAACTTATGGATTGCATTTTGGAGGGAACCTTCTTCTGCATACGCATTAAAAATGGCTTCTAAGCCGTTATGGCGCGTGTAGATATTGTTCAGGGATTTAATAAAGTACTTTAAATCAGTACCATTAAAGGTTCGGTGTACAAAATTTTCAAGTGGAGTTAAGTGCTGCTCTTTGTGGTTAAGAATAAAATCATAAGGACTATTGCCAAGCAGTTGCATTAATTTTTGGGCATTGTTGATGATCATTTTGCGATTTCCCCAGGCAATAGTTGAAGTCAGGAACCCTGAAATCTCAATATCTTCTTTGAATGAATACCCGTGTGGAACCTGAATCGGGTCTGATGCAATGAAACGAGGATGATTATACTGCGTCACTTTTTCATTTAGAAAATCCTTTAATTCTTCAAAACCTATATCCATCTACGTACTTTTGATTTATAGTTGAGGTATTGGTTACCGAAGCGTTTTGTCAATGCCGCTTCTTCAGGTTTTATCTGAAATTTAGTTATATACCAAATGAACAGTACTACGACGAAAAGATTATTTAGGTTTCCCAGCCTCATAAAAAAGGCCAGTAAAATAAATAGCAGTGCCAGATACATAGGGTTTCGGGTGTATTTATAAAGGCCTTTAACCACAAGATTTGAAGCTTTCCCAGGATACATTGGGTCAGTAGTAGTAGCTGCCTTTCTAAATGAATTGACAGCTAGAAGCCCAATTAAAATTCCAAAACCAAAAAATATCCAGCTAATGAACTTTTGATATTCGAAATTGAAATGATTTGTAGTTGTAAATCTATTTAATGCCCACATCAATAGAACACAAATTAAAAATTGAACAACCGGAGGTATTTTTAATATCATTTTGATTGTAGCGCTTTTTTTATAGCAGTTTCTGCCAATGGTGCCATGACCTCATATCCTTTTTTATTCGGATGCACACCATCATACGTATACTCGTTTTTCATACCATTAGCGCCGTCTGTCATTGCGGTAAAATAATCGAGATATAAAATATCATTGCTCTTGGCGTAACTTTTTAATAATTCATTTAAAGCGGGGATTTTTTCATTCGGTTTCAGCCCCTTTCTCCACGGGTATTCAAAAGCCGGATGTACTGATGCTAAAATTACTTTTATTTCATTTGCCCGAGCAATTTCAACCATGGAAGAAATGTTATCCAAGACCATCTTCAACGATGATGGGCCGGTATTACCGGCGATATCGTTGGTACCTGCACAAATGACAACAACTTCAGGTTGCAGATCAATTACATCTTGTTTAAATCTGATGAGCATTTGAGGTGTAGTCTGCCCGCTAATTCCTCTATTGATGTATGAGGTATTCTCAAAAAACGCCGGTTGGTGCTGGCTCCAGCCTTCTGTAATTGAGTTTCCCATGAAAACAACCCGATTATCATCAGGTGATAACTTCTGTATCGAATCATTCTGATGTTTATACCGTTGTAAATTTGCCCAATCTTGTGCTTGTAAGGTTACGGTCACCAACAGTAATATACTCGAAAAAATAGAGGCGCTTCGTTTTTTCATGCAGGTGTAATTTAATAG
The DNA here is from genome assembly GCA_030065775.1 of Flavobacteriaceae bacterium. Classification (GTDB taxonomy): domain Bacteria; phylum Bacteroidota; class Bacteroidia; order Flavobacteriales; family Flavobacteriaceae; genus Aureibaculum. The sequence continues at coordinate 2,862 of JASJDL010000181.1, forward strand.
CATTGGTCAGCTAGTTGTATCAAAAATAAGCGAATAATTTTAAGTTTCTTTTCAGGGAATCGGATTGTGATTGTCGATCTGGCGGTTTTAAGCGATGTCAAAAGGTTTACAAGCCCCTATTGATCACTTCTAAGGTGCTGGGCTAACTTCTATTCTTAGATATCTAATTATTGGAAAGAAGAAGCTGGGTACTTCACCAAATACCCAGCTAAATTTTTTATAGTACAGAGTTTTCTATTGCTATATCCGCATCGGACCAAGCTTTGTCAAATTCTTTTTTTATGGTCTTGGCTTCTTCACTTTTTCCTTGAAGTTCTAGGCTATTATATAAGCCAATTAATGACCAACCGTTTTGTCTGAGTACCATTAAATCTTCCTTATAAATGGCTTCGGCTTCAGCATATTTATTGGCTTTTAATAAAATAGCGCCCAAATTCTGACGCGTTGGAATATGCCAGGCGGCTGGTTCCGTATAGGTTAATTGATCTTCAAGTACTACAGCTTTCTTCAAGTGCTTAATTGCCTTTGACAGGTCCCCCTTTAAAGCGGCTAATTCGCCGGCAACAACCTCATAAGCTATGTTAACAGATCTTGATGAAGGGTTGTGTGCTGTGGCCACTAAATCTTCAAGTGCCGGGTCTTTTTTTAATGCTGCCAAAGCTTCTAGTTCTTCTTGTGCTTCTTTGATATTATTTTTTCTGATGAATGCAATACCCCGGGCATAATGCCAAATAATATTTAGATGTTTTATTTCCGCCTTTGGTTTTGGCACCGTAAGAATTTCATTCCACTTGCCAAATCGAGTGTAAGCTAATAGCGGCGTGGCAGCAAAATCCTGCAAGAAAGTCATATCCGCCAGTTCCCCGACAGGAACTTTTTCTGCTGTTTTTTTGGCAGCGTCAATGGCAATTTCACTAGCGCCCAATAAGCTCGCTGACGACCATAAAAAATGAATGTTATGAGGGTAATAACCTAACGGGTACATCCCTTGTGAGTAACATTGTGAAATATACTCTTCGTCTGCTAAAATAGCTTGCTGATTGACTTTTACAGCATCCTTGTAGCGCCCAATTCTTATGTAAATATGTGAAGCCATATGTACAATATGTCCTGCCCCGGGCATTAATGAACCTATTTTGTCGGCACTGCTTTCTGCCAAATCAGGATTTGGTAATTCAACCATATGGATATAGTAGTGATGAGCACCTGCATTATTCGGATTTATATTTATAGCCTTTTCCAGGGCTGTTTTTGCTTCAGCGATGTATGGTGAGGGATTTCCGTCCTTGTTCCAATAATTCCAAGGTGTGGTATTCATGATCGCGGCAGCATAGAGTGTCAAAACATCGTCATCTTGTGGGAATTTTTGAGCAACTTTGGTCATTGCCTTCATATAGTTCATATTAAGTTCGGTAACATCCTTCGAGAGGTCATCACTATATCTAAATTGTAAGGCCTCTATCAATGCTTTTTCTTTTGGAGTCGTCTTAGAAAGTAAGCTTTGAGCTTTTTGAGCGGCTTCAAAGGCCTGCTTTTTGCGTTCATCGTCTGGCATCCAATCATTGATATTAGGCCCGAGTGCATAGGCCTGGCCCCAATATGTCATAGCCGCGTTAGGGTCAAGTCGCGAAGCTTCCTTAAATGATCGATGGGCTTCTGCATGATTGAAGGCGTACGTTAAGCTTAATCCTTGATCAAAAAAGCGCTGTGCCATTTTATCAGTAGTACTGATCTCAACACGGTGATTGCCTAAATTATCAAAGAGTGGTGAGATTTGTTTTGTAGAATCCAGTTCTTCCAATAGGAACTTAGCAGGTGTGCACTTAATAAAGTTCATTGCAATTTTCTTGTCAACAACTTTTTCTTCTTTGACCGCTGTTGAAAACGCGAACACAGTAAGAACAAGTACTGCTGCCATAATTAGTGTTGGTAATAGTTTAGTTTTCATAACTGATGAATTTAGTTCGTAGTCGTTAGTCGCTGTTTAGACAGCTTAAGAAACAATCAGTTTAGGGTAGGGATGATAAAATTACGAAATAATGAACTTCATTACTGTGATTTGTTATAATTGGTTAAAAAATGCTTATCAGATAACCGGTTTTTTGTGTGATTGTAACAACCCTACCCTTTAGGATTATTCCAAAAAAATCACTATCTTTTATCCTTAAATAAATGATTACTAACAACCAAAAACTGCACAACAATGAAAAAAATAGTAATGCTCATAGCTATGGTATTGCTTTCCAGCAGTGCCTTTACTCAAGATAAACTTTATTATGTTTTGGAGTTTATGAAAGTAGATGATCAAGATGAAGCTGCCTATTTAGAAACCGAATCTTTTTGGGAGAAAATTCACGAACAACGCATTAAAAGAGGTGATTTGGTAGAATGGGATTTATGGAAGCTAAAATCTAACGATGAAGAGCAAAGTTACCAATACCTAACAATTAATGTTTATGATAATCCTGCGAAAATGTTGGGTGAATGGGGCGATATGAATGCATTGGCTAAGAAAGCCTTTCCAAAACTTTCTGATGAAGATATTAATAAGAAAATGAATGGAACGGCCAAATCAAGGGATTTAGCGGTGAGATACTATGTAGAACGCATTGATAAAACGGATGATAATTTTGATATGCCGGTTGGCACTATTGCCACCTTGAGTATGATGAAGGTTGACCTTACTAAATTTTCGGAGTATGAAAAAGCTGAAAAGGAAGTATTTAAGCCAATGCATCAACGTGAAATTGATAACGGACAGCGGTCGAGTTGGAATTTAAATCGTTTTATTTCTCCAGTAGGAAGTGATACCTATGCTTCTCATATTACCATGAATATCTATAAGGATTTTAACCAATTCTTTTCTACCTCTGATGATGATCCGGAATATTCTGTCGAAGAACAGAAAGCCATAGATGATGGTATAGCCTTGCGTAAAATGAAGTATGTTCATATGGCTGAATTAATAAAAAAAGTGCGTTGATATTTTCAATCTAGGACTTAACATAGCTAAAAGAACCGTTTGACGGTTCTTTTTAGTTTAAAGCTGATTTGTTCCAGGAATTTGATCATTTTTATTGGTAAAGACTTACTGACCAAATTGCTATCTTCGTCTTATAATTTTTTAAAAATTGCCTTATATAGATTTGCATACTTCCATTGATTATTTGAAAGGAGTCGGCCCGGCACGTGCCGAACTTTTACGTAAAGAATTAGGCATCAGAATGTTGGCAGATTTGGTTAATTTTTTTCCAAATAGATATATAGACAGAACACAATTTTTAAAAATTAACCAATTACAGCAGAACTCCGCGGAAGTTCAGGTAATAGGTAAGATTACCCATTTAAAAACTGTAAAACAAAAGCGCGGGACCCGCTTAGTAGCCACTTTTGTCGATGAAACCGGAACCATGGAGCTGGTTTGGTTTCGTGGTGCGAAATGGATTAAAGACAACTTGAAAATTGATACACCCTACGTCGCCTTTGGACGTACAAATTGGTTTAACGGTTTGTTCAATATGCCACATCCAGAACTTGATCTTGTTCAAGATTATAAAAAGGGCTTGCAGACCTCGATGCAACCTGTATATCCTTCCACCGAAGTCCTTTCTAACAAAGGCATTACCAACAGGGTGGTAGTAAAGATGATGCAGAACTTATTTGCACTTACCGGTATGGATTTTGTCGAAACCT
>JASJDL010000182.1 GCA_030065775.1 Flavobacteriaceae bacterium
CTGTAGTCGAGTGGATTAAAGGGTAGGTATGAGTATCTAAACAACTAAAAAGCCGAAGTGTTTCTTCGGCTTTTTTATTTCTGCTCAACCCTGGTTTTTTCCTACATGTTCCTGCAGTCGATCAAATGCTGAGCCCCAGCCATTATAAATGCCCATTTTTTCTTGCTGTATTTTATAGGCTTCTGTGGCATGTATCACTTTAAATGTAAATTTTGTTGAATTATCGACTTGCTCCAAATATATTTCTAACTCTACACCCTCGGTCATGGGTTTAAAATCAGCTGTAGTTCGAATTAGATTTGGTTCCTTGATTTCCAAATAAGTACCTTCTGAGATAAAATCGTTACCGTCTTGCATGGCCATAGCATATTTCCATTGGCCACCAACTTTAAAATCATGTGCAAGTACACGGGTTTTCATGCCTTTTGGTCCCCACCACTGCGCAATATGATCAGGTTGGGTCCAGGCTTGCCAGACGAGTGCTATTGGGGCCTCAAAGATTCGTTCTATTGTTACTACACAATTCTCATTAGTTGTTTCGCTCATTGTTATTCGTATTAGTTTGTAATTTCTTTAAATAATCTTCAAAATTATCGATACGGTTTTCCCAAAGATTTTTGTATTGTTCTATCCATAAAAAAGCAGGAAGAAGGTTTTGCGGTAGCATACTACAGTAGCGCTCACGGCCTTGCTGATGAATACCTATGATGCCGCATTCATTTAAAATTTTTAAATGCTTGGATATGGCGGGTCGACTTACTTCAAATTTTTTCGCAATTTCATTAATACTTAAAGGTTCTTCTGCTACCAACTGTATAATATCCCTGCGAGTAGGGTCTGCAATTGCCTGAAATACGTCTCGTCTCATATAATAAGTAACCGTTTGGTTACAAATATATATGTAACTTTTCGGTTACGCAAATTTTTTTAGAAATAAAAAATGAATATGTCAATAATGAAGCGAACGCTTTATCTTTTCGGACTTACTCAGGTATCCATTTCCCTATATTACTCCCATTTTTTATGAGCTTATAACCGGTGCCGTCACTCTTAATGGTGGCAATGCCAGCATGGGGAAAAGGCGGTTTGTCGGTGATCTCTAAGAACAGCATTGTATCACCTTGCCAATCCGGAGCGATTGAGATAGGTCCCGGCACTGTTACTTTCATTTGTTGATGCGTTATGAAATCTAATCTTATGACATCATGTGCCGTATTCGCGAGAGGATTTTCAGGAAATACTGGCGGTACTTCATTATTTACCTGACTAAAAACCACACTTTTGCCATCGGGAGAAATTTCAGGATCGTGTACACTAGATACCCTGTCTTTACCGCCGGTAAATAAGAGTTCGGGCTGTTGGCCGTCGGTATTTCTTTTCCATATTTCGGTCACGGAGTCCTCAGGATCGGTAATATCAGTAGCCATATAGGCAATGGTTAATCCATCTGGTGAGACAGAGACGTCTGCCTCCCCACGATCTATTGTATTCGTTAAATTTTGCAAATCGGTACCATCAAATTTCACCCTGTAAATATCATTAGCGGCGGCATTGGCCTGAAATTCAGGAATTGTTTGCGGATTTTCATAAGGAAATTCGGCAACTGCTGCAAAATAGATATATCCGTTCTCGTCCCAATCAACGCCACCATTACCCGCCATTTCAAAATCCGGTACTAATGGCGTCACGGTTTTTTGGACCAAATCATATAATAGCATCTTTGAAGACAGTCCGCCACGAGCGGGATCTGAAAAGTAATTCGACACGAGCTTTGTTCGGTCATATGACACGGCTACATGTTCCAGTGTATACGAATCATCGAAGGATATTTGGGTAAGGTTGCTACCGTCTTCATCCATCGCATAGATATAATTGTCTATGTGAAAGATAATCTTTGAAGAATCAGGGAGTGGGCTGAGTTTTACCTGGGTGCTGATGGTACTTTCCTGACTACAGGCAAGAAAAGTTAATAAGCTGATTGCCAAGACGAGCGTAGTTTTCATTTTTAACCATTTACCGGTTTGACGGTAAAAAAATGGCACCGGTTACATGGGCAGTTTAGAAAATGAAAATCATGCAATAGAAAAGAGTAGTGTCTCTAAAAACTTAATGGCCGATGCGTCTATCGTAAATTAGATCAAATGCTCGTAACTATTCTTACAGACCCTGACACTTCCGGAGAAGTAGCTACGAACCGAAGCAGCGCTTCGGTTCTTTCGCAATTATCATTTCTACGGGGCCGGACATAGCGGTGTACCTCCTTTGGGAAGGCATAATTCAACCTTTTCCTTTAATGTAATAGGCATACCGCCACGATTAGAAAGTACATAAATAATGGTAACATCAGCTTTTTCCTTTAATGGAGCATTTGGTTTGAAAAAGCCTATACTCAAACGTTTTTTATCAACTCTATCTGGTTTAATTGTTTGATTCACGTCATCGTGAATAGTAAAGCTTTGTAAAAACCCTGCTCTTTTATTATAGGGTGTCCAGGGCCTGTTGCGGCCTCTTAAAGGTTGTTTTTCCATACGAATATTTGCTTCATAGTTATATTCACACTGCCCGGGTGTTCCCGGATCACATACAGAAGAACTCTTTAAAGTAATTACAAACCGAAAACGGTTTCTTCGGCTCGGTGGTGGTGCCCCGGTAAGTACGTAAAGAGCTGGTGGAGCGGTTTCACAATCACATTTCGGTCGTACCTGAGTTTCAGGTTTTTTGCGTGCATCTTTCGAAGGCTTTTCGGCTTTTTTTTCTCGCTTTGCCATAGTAAAAAGTTTTCATTAAACAAACAAGTGTGTAAACCCAGAGTTATAAACGAGCTAGCTAGAGAAAAAAGTTATGTAAGGTAAAACTCTGTAATTTTTCAATAAGAATCAAGAGGGAATATCCCTTTTTTTATGGGGGTTTTTCCCCTTTTTTGGGATAGTATCAAAATCTCGCAGCCACACATATTAGATTTATTCTGAGTTGGTACTTATCCGTGAAAGTTTCGATTTTCTTCTAAGCCATGCGCGCAAAGCAGATCAATAGTATGGAGATCAAAAACTTTACAAGGTAGACCTCAAAGATTTTTTCGAAAAACTGATGAGTGACTAGTTCTAAAGACGAAACCAGATGCATCTACCATTATAGCTGTCGTTAAAGGTAAGCCTGATTTGATCACTGCCATCGGGCCGCATAATATAGACTTCGCCATCATTTTTATGACGCTGACTTTCAAAGACAATCCAGTTACCATCAGGAGAGATGTTCGGGTGCAGGTTAATATTGGCCGTCAATGGTGTCACAGCACCAGTGGCTATGGCAACATGATAGAGTTCATACAATGTTTTATCTCTAATTTTCAAATTAGCTATGAGGTTTTTGCTGTCTTTCAACCAAACCAATCCAGAGTTCATATAACCTCTTTTAGTGACCGTTTGAATCGTATCGTCCTCAAGATTATAAATGCGGATATATTGATTGTACCAGTCCGGTCCACTCATAAATACAAGTCGCTTGCCATCAGGTGACCAGCTATGATTAATGGAATAGGCACTTGTACCACTGTCTTCTTTTTTGGTGATCTGTTTTTCTTTTTTAAGTTTAAGGTCATATAGGAAAAGCTCTCGATCGCGATAGTCAGTGGACCGTATGAAGGCTATATAACGCCCATCAGGACTTTTAGCCTCCCATTTCGCTCCTGGTAACACGGGGTTTTCTTCAAGCAATTTTTCTTCTTTCGTATAGATATCAATTTGGTATTTGGTAAATTTTTTTTCTTTGTCCATTCTGCTGAAGCCCAGTGTGCGCTTGTCGATCTGAACAGGAAATCGATTGTCTTCCTGCGAATTGGTAATTTGTTCGACTTCACTGCCATCAGAATTCATCATGTAAATTTCGGCTGAACCACTTCTATAGGATACAAAGGCAATTTTTACATCTTTCAATAAAGGAGCCATTTGGGCATAAAGGTTGGCAATCCCAAGCAAGCAAAGTATGATAACATATTTTTTGAAGTGCATCAAAGTTTTTTTGCTAAGTTAAAAAAATAGGGAATTAAATAAACCCTGCTCCAAGTGCTATTGAAAGTGCGATCAGCAAAATGGCCACTGTTTTCTGAATAAACTTCAAGGTCACTTTTTTAAGGAGTTTATTACCAATATAAGCTCCTGTAATGGCTGAGAGCGTAGCCACCAGTACAAGTGTGAGGTTATCTGTTAGACCGGCTGCGGCAAATCGAGAGGCATAAACCCCTAGGCGGGTAAAATCTACAAACGTAGAGACGACGACCGCCGTACCGATAAAGGCTTCCTTTGAAAGTCCCGCTTTAATGAGAAAGGCACTTCGTAGTGCACCTTGATTTCCTGAAAGGCCACCAAAAAATCCGCTTAATGCACCACCAATCGGTAATTTACTTTTATCGAACTGCCATTTGTCGAAATAGGGGAGTAGGTCCATGAGCGCAAAGAAGATCAGTAGTATGGAGATCAAAAACTTTACCGGGTAGACATCAAAGGTTTTTTCGAAAAGTTGATACGTGAACAGGGGTTTAATGTCTGGTATATGCAACAAGACCCAGGCGCCTGCGAAGGCAAAAAGTATCGCAGGTATACCAAAACGCCACAGAACAGTCTTATCGGCATTCTTTCCTACCAGGATTATTTTATAGAGGTTATTAAAAAAATGAACCACGCCCGTTAAGGCAATAGCCAATTCGACCGGGAAGAACAGCATAAAAACCGGTGTGAGCATGGTACCCAGACCAAATCCGGAAAAGAAGGTAAGGACAGCAGCTAAAAAGGCTACAATTGAAATGATGAAGATTTCCACGAGTTATTTATACCGATTTATGTTACTGAAGATCTTGGATTTTTTGAGAAATGACAAGTAACCAAGCGGAATTATTAGTTGCCGGCAAGGGGCGTTCCAAACAATCCGACAGCCATTTCCATAGCGATGAGCACGGCCATTAGAACAATTGCGGCGACGATCGCCATTCGATACTTCTTGGTTTTTAGTTGCCTGTACAGCCATTGAACAGCAAAGCCTGTGGAGAATATCAGGGTACCGGCAATGACAAAATCAAAAACGTCCCAATGAACCCCATTACCTGCATTCATGGCAATAGCAGGAATTAATAAAATACTACCTGTAATTGCCGATAAAATAAGCAAGCCTTTTCGTGAAATAGGAGTACTTTCCATGAGAGCAAGTTACAAAATTTTGGAAACACGCCGCGTTCAGAGGTATGGTACTTCATCGAGCAGTACTAGCTTTCCAGCGCTGGTCCAGTATATTTCTTAATAAGTCAAAATAGCTCCAGCCTAGTTTTCTTGCTGCCAATAAGGTAAGGCTGTCCTGGTTTTTTCGTTGCGGGCGCGAGGGCCCTGTCATATTGGGTTTTAGGTTTACATCGAATAAGAAATAGTCTCCTTTATCATCGGCCCGGCAATCAATTCGAATTGGCGCGTTCATCTGTACTATTTCTGCTGCTCTTTCACAATAGCTATAGACTTTCGAAATCGCTTTTGACTGTAGTTCCTTATCATCAAGTACAGCGCTGTTATCCATGACGGCGACAACTCCGCTATAGGGAGCGATTCCATCGTTGTGATTAAACCGTTTTACCGCCGGCAGGCACCAGGGCTTCGAAAATTCCTTTCTTCGGTTGTTGATAGTATATATACCTGGTGGCATGACGGTAACGGTGATCTCCCGGCCGCTTAAGTACTGCTCGATATAGACAGCGTTGCCATAGATCTTATCGGAAAATAATTGTGCTAGCTTTGCATCGAGTTCATTCTTCGACCTCACTAAGGTAACGCCCTGACTCCCACGTCCCCGTAAAGGTTTTACCACCAACGGGAAGTCCATTTCGATTTCATAATTCATAGGCTGTTCTCTAGAGATCAATTGTGTTTTGGGAATCGGTAGTTGGTGTTCTTTTAACAATCTATTGGTATACAATTTGTCATCATAGCGATCAACTTTACTTGGTAGTTGGCCCACAAGCTCGATATCCCGGTCAAAAAAATGTTCGATGGCATGCTCTCGATATAAGACGGTATTTAGCCAAAGTACGGTTGCCCCTTTCGTTAAGGCATTTTGAATTCCTTCTTCAGTATCAGGAAAGACCCAATCGAAATCATTCTCAATCGAAGGGTTTTCTACAGGAGTGATAACTTCCATGCCATTTTTTGCCAATTCATAGGCTATGTCTGCACCGCTGTCAGAATAACCACCGGGTTTCATCGGTTTTTGAACCCCATCTCTGATGGGTGGTAATTTAGCCTGGTAGAGTAGTGCTATTGGCGGTGTTTTTGGCTTTTTCATTTTTCAAAATAAAAAAAACGAATGTTTTGAGAATAGGCATAGCATTCCATGATGCTTTCATATCAATATGAAGTTGGCTAATAAAACGAGCTGTTTTTAATTACAACAATCGCATTTACTGCATTCGCATTTTGAACAAGAGCAATTATTTTCAGCACAATTGGTACAATTGCAATTCGTACACTCACAATTTGTACAGCTACACGCATTCATCATTTCTACATTTTAAATTTGTTCTGGTCTGGAAGCTGGTAC
>JASJDL010000183.1 GCA_030065775.1 Flavobacteriaceae bacterium
TGGAAGGATGTTTTGACCTGTCAAACCCAATAACGGTGGTTCGTAAAATACATGTTAATGGTGGAGAAATAGTAGGTGGTCCGTTTGAGTTTTGTGTAGGTGATGGCGAGCCTGATTACGTCTCTGGAGTCGAGGTGAGCTGGAATAGTGGTGCCAATTTTCAATGGGTGATTACCGACGAGGGAGGCACTATATTAGGTCTACCTGCAAAACCCGAGGACGTTAACTTTGACGGAGTTGGAGCAGGATTATGCTTAATCTGGCATTTGAGCTATGATGACGGTCTGGAAGGTTTAGAAGTTGGAAATAGTGCCTTTACTGATTTGTTTGGAACCTATGATTTTTCTAATAATATTCATGTTTATCGAAATCAACCCGAAGCAGGGGAGATTAGTGGTGGTCCGTTTGAATTCTCAGTTGATGATGATAAACCAGATTATGTGAGCGGTATTACCTTAGATGGTACAGCATCGGGTAGCAATAGTACCTGGGTAATTACCGACGAGGAGGGTGAGATTCTTGGACTCCCTCCAACGTTGGAAGCTTTAGAGAGCGTCAACTTTGATGAGGCGGACGAAGGTGTATGTCTGATCTGGTACTTGCGCTACGAAGATGGATTAAAAGGTGCCAAAGTAGGCAAGAACGCAAATAATCTCAAGGGATGTTTTGACTTATCGAATCCGATTCAGGTAATTCGTGAAGAAGGTGACGATGATGACGATGACAGAGATGTGATGATCTATCCAAATCCGGCGACTGACGTATTGAAGATTGCCATGAATCAAGCTGATAGTGGTAAAATGAATGTAGCGATTTACGATTTTTCAGGAACTAATGTTACAAGTGTGCTACAGAGAACGAACACTGATAAGGAAGTCATATTTAACCTCAGAACATTAGCTAAGGGTATTTACGTACTCATTATTAATAATGGTCAAAAAACTTTCAGAAAGAAAGTAATAGTTAATTAAAATTGAATTGTGTTTAGTAAAAGAAAGGCCTTAGAAAAATTCTAAGGCCTTTCTACATTGTACCCTTGAAGTGATAAAGCCCTTCAACAAGAGGTTTACATTCTGAAAACTATGACGATATAATGAGGTTGAATATGAACAGGCATAAACAGGGTTGACTAATTGCTGGATTAAGAGTATCTTAGATTGATAAAACTAGGTTATATCTAAAGATAGAGCTAAATGATCTTCAGAAAAATCGTCTATATCTTTATCACCTGCTTGTGTCCAATCTTTTTTTGCTTCTCGCAGGAAGGAACTAGGTTTCATAACTTGATTGAATTACCCGGTGAAAATGACCAGGCAGAAGTATTTTCGGTGATTCAAAGTAAAGATGGATATTTATGGTTTGGTACTTCGCGCGGACTTTACAGATATGACGGCGTCGATTTCAAGATTTTTAAATCGAAAAGAAGAAGCAATACAGCCTTATTAGATGATCATATTTCTTCACTACTTGAAGATCGTAACGGAACTATTTGGATTGGTTCTTCTTTTGCCGGGGTAAGCTCATTAAACACAAAAACAGGTGAGTTTTCTCATTTTAAACTCCTGGACAGCACAAATAATGTCAAACCGAATTCCGTCGCTGCTATTTTCGAAGATAGCAAGGGAACAATATGGATTGGAACTCAAGGAACAGGTTTGGGCAAATACCTGCCAGAAACCAATTCATTCAAATACTATCTTTTTGATCAGGATAATAAGAATAGCATTACGCAAGACTATGTCACTGCGATCATAGAAGATGAGCAAGGATATTTATGGTTGGGTCTTAATGGCCAAGGTATTGACAGATTCGATCCGCTCACTGAAAAATTCAAAAATTTCTCAATTTCAGAACTTGCGAATCAAACGGCCAATTTTAGAAATAATGTAGTTCGCGATTTATACGACGACAAGCAAGGCACTATTTGGTTGGCGACTTATGGAGGTTTTAATAGCTTCAATAAAAAAAGCGGAAAGTTTACCCATTTTGATAGTGATAACTCCAGCTTTCTGAAATCGAATTCACTAAATTCTATAGTTGCAAAGGATACGATACTTTATGTGACCTCCTATGATGGATATATCTATGAATATGATTTAAAAAAAGAAGAATTTAGTCAAGTCAAAACTATTCCATACAATATTAGAACCAGTAAACTCGATAGTGATGATTCGCTCTGGTTGGGATTAACTGATGGTAAAATTTTAATGATCTCAAAGAGGGATGAGTTCCCTTTTTTCAAGGTCTCTGATAGTATCAAAGTTGCCTGCATGTTGAAGACGTCAAAAAGAGATTATTTTGGAACAATTCCAGATGGCCTTTACCTAGGGGATCATCACCAACTAGCTAAAAAAAGTGAACTCGCTTTATCCGATAATTCGATTATATCAATAACTGCAGGTCCTGAAAATACAATCTGGATTGGAACCTCTAATGGCGGCATTAATATCTATGATCCGGCCAGTGAGAAAATTACCATAGCCCGTCATATTCCTGGTAATGAAAAAAGCCTGAGACATGATACAACATTAAAAATCTACAAAGATCAATTTAATGATATGTGGGTCGGAACTTTACATGGATTGAGCCATTGGATACCCGATAAGAAAATATTTCATAACAGGGGGCGTACGGCATTCTATGATATGCTTCGGCTTAGCGAGGAAGAATTATTCTGTGCTACTGCTTTTGGCCTAGCGATTATCAACCCGATAACCAATGAATTTTCTATGAAGCAGGCAAGTTTCGAAAAGCAAGAGAATACCTTACTTCATAATCAGGTGAATACTCTTTTTGCCGTTAATAAGGACAGTATTTTCATTGGGACCAAAGCCGGGTTAAATCTCTTTATCAAAAATCAAGATAAGATACTAGACGTTCATTCATTGATAAACCTACCTTATGTCGAGATCAAAGACATCGTACAAGATCATCATAGAAACTTTTGGATGTTGACCTCTGATGGATTGTTGCAAATAGACCTCAAACGTAAGAACTATAAATTTTATGATAAGACAAATGGAATAGATTATAATAGAGAATGGAATACGTCCTTGCAATTTGATAATGAAACCAACAAGTTGGTCATTGGTGGTAATGGAGGTTACTATGAATTTATTCCACAGCCACTTGAATATGAGAGAACGCCTATTAGAATTGCTATTTCAGATGTGAAAGTATTTAATAAGCCTTTGGGTAAAAAGTATGCAACACAGTTACAGGGAAAAAAAGAATTAGAACTTCCATATGACGAAAATATGGTTACACTTTCTTTCTCAGGAATAAATTTCAAAAATCCAAAAAGTGTTAATTATGCCTATTTGCTGGAAGGCTTACATAACGAATGGATATTTACAAAAGAAAGGTATGCCACATTTACGAATCTTGACCCGGGAGAATATATTTTTAAAGTAAAAGCAACAAATGCAGATGGAATCTGGAACGAAACTCCAGAAGTATTAGCTTTTCAGATTTCGCCTCCATTTTGGGCTACTTGGTGGGCCTACGTTATTTATGCATTGTTTGTCGCAACACTTGCTTATCTAATCATAACGGCTTTCATAAAAAGAGAGCGCTTAAAATCAAATCTTAAATTAGAACAGCTAGAAGTTAGAAAAATGCAAGAGTTAAATGACTTGAAAACTCGTTTTTTTGCCAATATCTCTCATGAATTTAGAACACCGCTTACTTTAATCCAGGGCCCGGTAAATGACTTGTTAGATCAGACGTCTAGTGAAAAAATAAAAAATAGCTTGGGGGTCGTTCAACGAAATAGCGCGCGCCTGAAGCGATTAATAGATCAGCTATTCGAAATTTCGAAATTAGAAGCCAAAAAACTCACAATCAATGAGCAAGAGCATGAACTTTGGGGTTTTCTTCGAGCCATTTGTTCTTCTTTTACCTCAATGGCGGCTAATAAGGGTATAGCATATGTGGTCAATGTTCCCTCAGGTGCAATCAATGCGCTGTATGACGAAGAGAAAATGGAAATGATCATCTATAACATCGTCTCCAACGCGTTTAAATTTACACCTAGCGATGGAGTCATAACAATTCGTGCAAGTGTTGATCAACGTGACAAGTCTAATAACCTTAATATCATTGTAAAAGATACCGGTATTGGTTTTAATGAAACCGAAAAGAGCAAGATTTTCGACCGTTTTTATCGTGTAGATTCGCAATCAAAAATTGACGGTGCAGGGATAGGACTTTCATTGACCAAAGAGTTGGTTGAATTGATGCAAGGTACGATTACTGTGCGTTCAGAAGAGGGTAAAGGCACTAGCTTTACAGTGGAGCTTCCACTTAAAATAACTACGCAAACGTCGACACAAACAAAAAAGGAATCAGTTGAAATCGATAACCTTTCAAGAACTACTGATGTTGAAAAAAACCTTGTAAATGCTAAAAAAAATAGAATATTAATGGTCGAAGATAATGAAGACCTTAGAGCATATATCAAAGCTATTTTATACAATGACTTCGATGTATTGGAGGCAGAAAATGGAATTCAGGGTCTTACTATAGCCCAAGAAGAAATACCAGATTTAATTTTGAGCGATTTTATGATGCCGGCAATGGAAGGCGATGAGTTCTGTAGACGCATAAAGTCAGATGAACGAACAGCACATATTCCATTTATCATGCTCACTGCAAAAGCCTCTAAAGAAGATAAAATCAGTGGTTTAGAACTAGGAGCTGATGATTATCTTTTTAAACCTTTTGATAAGAAAGAATTACGTATAAAAATTGCAAATATTTTAAAGAGGCGCGAGCAATTACAAAAAAAGCTAACCCAAGAATTTATGTTATCTGCTAAGGAGGAAAATTTAGTATCTCACGACGACCGTTTCTTATTCAAACTTAAAAAATTAGTTACGGCCAATTTAGGAGAAGCGAATCTAAATGTTAAATTTTTAAGTGAAGAAATGGGTTTAAGCAGAGTACAGTTATATCGAAAACTTAATGCATTACTTGGATTATCGGCTACAGATTTTATAAGGAAACTTAGAATTCAAAGAGCAGCAGAGCTTTTAAATGCTAACTGGGGCACAGTGTCAGAGGTCGCCTACGAAGTGGGGTTTAATAACTTATCATATTTCTCTAAATGTTTTAAAGAAGTTTACCGGCAAACGCCTTCATCGTACTTAAAATAAATAAATCGTCATCAATCAATTATTTTCTTAATAGCCGAAGTAACCAGGCTGTCAATCATTGTAACATAAGTGGCAATAGCTTAATTTTTTCAAGAATACTTTAGCTGTAGTAATAATGGATTAGATTCATTCTAATCTATTAGGTTCAGATAATTTAAATTAGTTAAAGATGAAAAGAAAAATTTTTTTTAAAAAGCTGAAAAATTCAAAAAGTATCGTTCTTACTTTGATTTTGACTTTAAGCACGGTTGTATTCAGTGGATGCAGTAGTGATGATGAAGGTTCTTTTGAGATTTCTGTAAATGGTCCGGTGATCTCTGTTTCAGATTTTAGTGGTAACTGGAATGCCACTGAAGGCATTTTTAGGGTAGCTGCCACCCCTAATGTACTTATCGATGTTATTGCTCTAGGAGGAAGTATCACCTTTAATGTACAATCTGATGGCCGATTTACAATTACAATCAAAATTCCAGACCGATCTGATGAAACTTATTCTGGCAGGCTTGGTTTCAACGCAGAGGAATATGGTAACGCATTAATTGTACTATTTGACGGTGATGCTGCCGACGACTATGAACTATTCAATGTTCTGTTAGAAGGAGGAGAATTGATAATTGCGGGTCCCTCTACGTTTGATTTTGACGACAACGGCATAGAAGAGGAAGCCATCTTAGATTTTGTTTTCGAGAGAAGTTAATTCAATTTTGGTCACTAAAAAAGGTTAAGCTTTCTGCCTAACCTTTTTTTAGTATCAAATTCTGAACTTATCGTTTACCGAATAGCCCTCCTAAAAGCCCGCCAAGGCCACTGCTTTTCTTTTGGTTTCCGCCTCCAAGTACCATTCCTGCAACGTCATCAATGACACTACCGTCACCATCAGCATCTAAAATTTTCTCTAGAAAACTTTGCTCTTGTTGGTTTGAGCTTCCACCCAGCATACCACCAAGTAAACCAGTTAAATCAGAGGGTTGCTGAACATTGTTCTGGCGTGTTTCTTTCCCTAAAACACCCATTAAAATGGGTGCGGCTACTTTTAAAATATTGCCAACAGAACCGGCATCAATGCCTGCTTTTTGACCGATAACCTGCTCAACACCTCGTTGTCTGTTACCTAAAATATGTCCTAGTATTTTACTTCCGTCATTGGTAACTTCCTCTTGAACGCCTCCACCGAAAAGGCCACCTAAATTGTCTAAGATACTTCCATCATGTTTTCCTGATAAAGCACCCATTAAGCCTTCAGCGCCTTGAGGGGTGCTTTATCAGGAAAACATGATGGAAGTATCTTAGACAATTTAGGTGGCCTTTTCGGTGGAGGCGTTCAAGAGGAAGTTACCAATGACGGAAGTAAAATACTAGGACATATTTTAG
>JASJDL010000184.1 GCA_030065775.1 Flavobacteriaceae bacterium
GGCGAGCACATCAACATCCCCACACGCACACCATCTGCACCGTATTTCTCGATCAATTCAATGGGATCAGGTGAATTCCCTAAAGACTTGCTCATTTTTCTTCCGATCTTATCACGAACTATACCGGTATAATAAACATTCCTAAAGGGATAGGTACCGCGATACTCATAACCCGCAATGATCATTCTGGCGACCCAAAAAAACATAATCTCAGGGGCCGTAACGAGGTCATTAGTTGGATAATAATAATTAATTTCTTCGTTATCCGGGTTTCGTATTCCGTCAAATACCGAAATCGGCCATAACCATGAAGAAAACCAGGTATCAACAACATCTGATTCTTGAATAAGATCGTCTGAAGTCAGATTTTTATTGATCTCTTGAGCTAATTGAAGCGCCTTTTCTTTCGTCTCGGCAACCACAAAATCATGCTTCCCTTTACCATAGAAATATGCGGGAATACGGTGGCCCCAATACAATTGCCGTGAGATATTCCAATCGCGAACATTTTCCATCCAGTTCCTATAAGAATTTTTAAACTTCTTAGGAAAAAACTGAATCGTATCGTTCATCACATTATCCAATGCCGGTTTGGCTAAATCTTTCATCTTTAAGAACCACTGGTCAGACAAACGAGGCTCAATAACTGCCTTTGTTCGTTCTGAAGTTCCAACATTATGTGTGATGGCTTCGGTTTTAACAAGCAAGCCCAATGTTTCTAATTCTTGAGCAACATCCTTTCTGGCCACTACCCTATCCTTACCTTCATGGTGCAGGCCGAAACTATTCATAGTTCCATCTGCGTTCAATACATCGACAACCTCTAAATTATGGCGGTCACCTATTTCTTTATCGTTAACATCATGAGCCGGGGTCACTTTCAGACATCCGGTACCGAATTCAATATCGACATAGTCATCTTCAATGATTGGAACTACACGGTTGCATATAGGAACAATAACATTCTTCCCTTTTAAATGGCTATAGCGTTCATCAGTAGGATTAATACATACTGCAGTATCGCCTAAAATAGTTTCAGGTCGCGTAGTTGCAATCGTTACTGCATCGTTTTCATTTTCTATTTGATACTTTACATAGTATAATTCATCCGTACGCTCCTCATAAATTACCTCTTCATCAGACAAAGTCGTCTGTGCCTCTGGGTCCCAGTTTACCATGCGATAACCACGATAGATCAATCCTTTGTTGTAAAGATCTACGAATACTTTGATTACAGCCTCGCTCATATCAGCATCCATAGTGAATTTGGTTCTTGACCAATCGCAAGATGCCCCTAATTTCTTTAATTGTTCTTTTATAATCCCCCCATGCTTATGTGTCCAATCCCAGGCATGATCAAGAAATTCTTCACGGGAAATATCGCTTTTCTCAATACCTTCTTCCCTAAGTTTAGCAACTACTTTAGCTTCAGTAGCAATCGATGCATGGTCAGTCCCATATACCCAAC
The DNA here is from genome assembly GCA_030065775.1 of Flavobacteriaceae bacterium. Classification (GTDB taxonomy): domain Bacteria; phylum Bacteroidota; class Bacteroidia; order Flavobacteriales; family Flavobacteriaceae; genus Aureibaculum. Next base: position 1,469 of record JASJDL010000184.1, read on the forward strand.
AGGCGTTCTTTCCCTGTAAACGTGCCCGGCGAATTAGAATATCCTGAATGGTATTATTCAACATGTGTCCCATATGTAATATTCCTGTGACATTGGGCGGAGGAATTACAATGGTGTAGGGTTCACGCTCATCTGGTACAGACCTAAAAAAATCATGCTCCATCCAATAGTGATACCATTTATCTTCTACATTTTTTGCATTATAAGTTGCAGGAATTTCCATTTGGCGTACTTCTTGATAAAAATGAAGTGCAAAGTTACAATTATCGGCAATATGTTAAAACTTTAGCCGTTACTATTTTAAGATAAAAAATAAGTATCTTTATACCTCATAAAACACAAAATAAAAATGAAAAAAATAGCGCTGTTATTAGTTATTGGATGTATAGGATTCACGCTCAATGCTCAAGATAAAGTTGTAGCGAAAAAAGCGGATCCGAATGCGGCCATATTTGAATTTGAAAAAGAAACCATTGACTATGGTACTATTGAAAAAGGAGCAGACGGTAAACGTGTTTTTAAATTCAAAAATGTAGGAAAATCACCATTGATCATTTCAAATGTAAAGACCAGTTGTGGCTGTACGGTGCCTACAGTACCGAAAGAGCCGATCCTACCTGGTCAAACGGCAGAAATGGTCGTTAAATATGATACCAACAGGGTAATGCCATTCAATAAAGCCATTACAATTTATTCAAATGCCTCTCAACCAAAAAAGGTGGTTTATATCAAAGGTGTAGTGAAAAAAGTGAGTGCTTTGACCCTTCTGGAGCGGAAAGAAAAAAGCATGGTAGAAAATAATTAAATAAAAAAGCGGCTTCAAGCCGCTTTTTTATTTTAAGGGATCCTCTAAACGAAACGAATACAGCAATTTCTTACCATCGCGATCGATTAGTAATTTAATTTGCCTGCCTTCTCTCCTGGAAAACAGGTAAAGAATCTCTTCCAGCTTATATTTATAGGCCACCTTACTATTTACCTCAAGGATGACATCATTCGGTTGTAAGCCCACTTTTTCAGCAGGCGAATTTTTACGGATCGAAGCTATTTGATAAATCGGTTTAAAATCATAGACAAACTCATAAATAATTTGTACAATTCCCCTGCTATCTTCTCTTCCACCGAAATTAATTCCCGATAGGTCCTTTTTACTTTTAACGAGCATTTGACCCCCATGTAACAATTCAATGCCACTCATGTTATATGTAAAAGGCGCATCGAAATAAGAAGATTTTTTCTTCAATGAAAATTTCTTCCCGCTATAATCGAACAAGAGTCGAAAGCGCTTCAATATACCTGCCCCCAAACTTCCATTTCGCTCTTTAAATCGGTAAGCCGTGGCGACAGATGTCGAATCTGGATAAGCAACATTTGCATTCGTAAAACGATAGGAGCCCATGATGATTTCATCTATTTTTGACCGCTTACCGAAAATATTTCCGCTAAGCCCTCTACCTAAAAAATCGTCAAAATAGTTCTGAGGTAATTGTATCTTATCACTTGATTTATCAAATAACCAAAGGGTTTTACCACCTCCGGTATCGATCAATAATTTTGTATCGACGATCGTACCTTCAGATTTTACTTTAATATCGATATAAGGTTTCCCTCTATTAAAACTGAGGTCAAAAGTTTCACACTTTTTACATTTTTTATAGTCATAAAACTTTGGGTTATAAAACTTTATTCGTTTCGATGAATAATTTATATCTATGACAAAATCACGGAAAATATCTCCTCCAATAATACCATTGATATCAACACCCATACGTGCTGCCAGGTCAAATTCTTTTCCGGGAATCAAAAGGGTCATATGCTGATTATTAACGATCTTACCGATCTCAAAAAGATTTCCCTCAGACCGTATCGCGTTGACAAAACTTCCTTCACCCAAGCCTCGAACGCGTATCTTACGCATGTTCTTTAGCCTCGCGGAATCTTCTACAGACAAATTGAACATAATGGTATTATTGACACCGGTATCCACTAAAAAATTAAGCTCCGAGCCATTGACCTTAACCGGAATGACCATCAGGTCATTGATCATTTTAAATGTGACGCCATGACTCCTGCCATTTCCTTGAATAAAAAAATTGTCTTGAGAAAAAATAAAGGCTGTTTGAAAAGAAAAAAATAGAAAAAGTAATATTGGCTTTACAAATTTGGGCATAGAATAGGTTAATAAATTAAAGCTACGAAAAGCTAGACTTGGGGCGAAACTTTTGGCAAAATTTTAACGCTTATAAAATCTTATCGAAACTATGTCATAATCCATTTTAATTTCTGAAATTTGCTTGCGTACAAAAGTAAAATTCATGCCAGCCATATCTCAAAAAGGCACTAAAATGCCTGAATCACCGATACGGAAATTAGTTCCTTTCGCTGAAGATGCAAAAAAACGCGGAACCAAAGTGTACCATCTAAATATTGGGCAACCTGATATTAAAACACCCCAGGTGGCTTTAGACGCTGTAAAGAATTGCGATATCGACGTTTTAGCGTATGCCCGCTCAGAAGGTTCTGAAGTATACCGTTCGAAACTAGCAGATTACTATGCTAAAAATAATATTCAGGTGCATGCGAATAATATCGTAGTTACCACTGGGGGTAGCGAAGCACTCCTTTTTACCTTTGGCAGTATTATGGATGCAGGTGATGAAGTCATTATACCCGAACCATTTTATGCAAATTACAACGGATTTTCGACCGCCTCAGGTGTCAAAGTAATTCCGGTAATCTCTAAAATGGATGATAATTTTGCCTTACCTCCCATTGAGGAATTCGAGAAATTAATTACACCGAAGACCAAGGCCATACTAATTTGCAATCCCGGCAATCCCACGGGCTATTTATATTCGAAAGATGAAATTAAAAAATTAGCCACCATTGTAAAGAAACATGATCTTTTTTTGATTGCCGACGAAGTCTATCGTGAGTTTACCTATGACGGATTAGCGCATTACTCGGTACTACAGGAAGAAGGTTTGGAAGAGTATGCCATTGTTATTGATTCAGTCTCAAAGCGCTATAGTATGTGCGGTGCACGAATAGGATGTATAGTATCTAAAAATAAAAATGTCACGCAAACAGCTCTAAAATTCGCCCAGGCACGTTTGAGCCCTCCAACTTATGCTCTAATTGCCAGTGAAGCTGCTTTAGATACACCCCAATCGTATTTTGATGCCGTAAAAGAAGAATACGTTGACAGGCGAAATACATTGATCTCTGAATTACAAAAGATTAATGGTGTACGAGTAGCGACCCCAAAGGGAGCCTTTTATTGTATCGCTGAACTCCCGGTGGAAAATGCAGATGATTTTGCACAGTGGCTACTCGAAGAATTCCATTTAGACAATGAAACCATTATGGTAGCTCCTGCGGCGGGGTTCTATTCAACAAAAGGATTGGGCTTAAATCAGGTACGAATCGCTTATGTGTTGAATAAGCAGGATATGATACGCTCTGTCAACATCTTGAAAGCCGCTTTAGAAACGTACAACGCTTAATGTCTACTGAGAAGAACATATCTCTGAAAGCGTACAATACCTTCGGTATCGACGTCAGGGCCAAAGAATTTATTAGTGTAAATACTCGTAGTGAATTAAAAGAAATCGTGTCAAAAAGTGAAGATTTCTTTATTCTTAGCGGAGGAAGTAATTTGCTGCTTACGCGAGATATAGATAAATTGGTCATCCATCTGAATTTAAAAGGAAAAGAGGTACTAAAGGAAAACGAGCGCAGTGTTTATGTGAAAGTTCAAGCCGGCGAAAACTGGCACGAATTTGTAGTATGGTGCTTAGAACACGATTTTGGAGGGGTAGAAAATCTATCATTAATTCCGGGTAATGTAGGTACGGCACCGATGCAAAATATCGGTGCCTATGGTGTTGAACTAAAAGATTTTATGCATGAATTGGAAGCTTTGGAGATTCAATCGGGTAAAATAGTCACATTTAAGAATAAAGATTGTCAGTTTGGTTATCGTGACTCCATTTTTAAAAACCATGCCAAGGGAAAATATATTATTACAAGTGTTACCTATAAACTTACAAAGCATAACCACAAATTAAATACGTCATATGGTGCCATTCAGTCTGAATTAGAAAGGAATGGTGTGAAGAATCCTACTATTAAAGATATCTCGAAAGCAGTCATTGCGATCCGTCAAAGTAAACTGCCCGATCCCAGGGAAATAGGTAATAGTGGCAGCTTCTTTAAAAATCCGGTAATTTCTAAACATCAATTTAGACAATTACAGCATAAACATCCTAAAGTACCCTATTATATTGTTTCTGAAACTGAGGTAAAAGTCCCTGCTGGCTGGTTGGTAGAGCAATGTGGTTTCAAAGGTCGGCGCTGGGGCGATGCAGGTGTGCATAAAAAACAAGCACTCGTATTGGTGAATTATGGAAATGCGACTGGGTTACAGATTTTCGAGCTCTCCCAAAAGATTCAAAAAGAGGTCAAAGAGCGGTTTCAAATCGATCTTGAGGCCGAAGTGAACATTATCTAAAACCAGGGCCTAATTTTCGCTTTATGCGTTCTATTAGATTCTTCAGGAAAAGTTAATCACCCAATTTTCTTGTATTTTCCAAAAACTAAGGTATATTTACCTTGTGAGTCAAATTCAGAAGCGACATATATCTTATTTTTTATTGTTTTGCATGGCGATAGTACTTTTTCCGCTTGACTCGCTGCATAGCCATGAAAAAGATGCACAACAATGCCATGATCATTTTGAACTTGAAATTGACCTTTGCCATGTCAGTATTTTTCACAATGAATCGAAAGAAAATCAATGTGAACACGAACAACATTTCGTAGACAGTGTAGACGAGTGTGAACTCTGCAAATATATTTCTTTGAGAAAACTTGAAATCTCACTGAATCACACCTCTTTGGATCTAGATACCCTGGATTTCGAATCCAACTTAAAAGGTTATTCTTCCTTATTACCTTGTCAATTAAGTAATTATATACTTGGCCGGGCTCCTCCATTAGCCTGATTACCATAATTAGTTATGCACTAAATCTTGT
>JASJDL010000011.1 GCA_030065775.1 Flavobacteriaceae bacterium
TGTATTCTAATGCAATTTTCAATTCTGTTTTAGGTAGTACCCTGCATAAATTTAAAACCGGCATTAGTTTTACCTATGACACCTATGATGAATTTGTCAATGTACAGAATTCATCATAGGTGTCATAGGTAAAACTAATGCCGGTTTTAAATTTATGCAGGGTACTACCTAAAACAGAATTGAAAATTGCATTAGAATACACGCTTTTATGATTAATGTTGTACTCATTGATGCCAAAATAACTGTTCTGATCATGTACACTATACGCCAATTGAAATCCGATACTATTATAAGGCGTTTCCGGAAAAACATACCCTAGTTTTGCGGAAATATCAAATCGCTCGGTATCAATCTCTGAACCATATTCTTCGGTAGACAACTGATGTAAATCGGGATTAAAATCAACTTCACCAGATTGTTTATCATCTTTTAAATATCTAAAGTTTATAAAACTGACGAATCCTTTTTTGGCATTGGTATACTGCCAACGATTCATAATATTGATCTGTTTGGCCAAAGGAATGTCCAGAAAATCGTTGTCATTCCTGTCAATTTCGGCTGTTCGCTGGTTACCATGAATAAATAAGCTGGTATTCCATTTATCGGATACCTTTTGTTTGAATTGCGTATTCAATTCCAAACGGCCATTTAAAGATGAGTAAGCATTTACAAAAATTCGATTGTCGCGTAATGGCTTCTTTAATTCTGTATTGATCTGACCGGCAATACTTTCGAATCCATTTATTACTGATCCGGCACCCTTGGTGATTTGAATGCTTTCAATCCATGTACCCGGCGTAAATGTTAAACCGAAAGCTTGTGAGGCTCCCCTGACATTAGGAATGTTTTCTTGTGCAATTAAAATATATGGGCTCGTAAGTCCTAATAATTTGATCTGTTTGGTTCCTGTTAAGGCATCTGAAAAATTCACATCTATGGAAGGATTCGTTTCAAAACTTTCTGACAAATTGCAACAGGCCGCTTTGAGCAACTCTCCTTCATTAATGGTGACTATATTCGCCGATTGCAAATAAGAGACTGCGGTATTTTTCTTTTCAGACTGAATCGTAACCTCATCTAATTCACCGGCTTCGGTCATCATGTGGTGAATTTCACGGGGTTCAGTGACCGTTATCGTATCTGTTCTGTATCCTATATAACTAAATATAAGCTTTTTGTACTCGGGTTTATAGGCAATGGTAAACCAACCTTTGTCGTTGGTTGTAGTTCCTACTTGTGTACCTAACCAATAAACTGCTGCGCCAGGTAACCCCGCATGCTTACCGTCTTTGGTTTCAATCATCGCCATTCCTTTAATGACCTCCTGAGAAGCCGTCAAGAACGGTAAGAAAAGAATAAGTATTTTTAAAATATTTTTCATGATTTGATGTATAAAATTAATGCATTGTCTGTTCTTCCGCATAAGCGAAAGCATCCGATGTGTATCGGAACAATTACATGTAAATCAAATCAGGTAAGTTTCGTGAAGAACTTGAATATCTTTAGTAAGTAAGGGTGGTGAATGATTCCTAAATGGAATAATATTTTCTGGTAATCCTTCAAAAAGATTACTATAACTGATGAAAAAAGCGGCCGTAAACTGAATGGTAGACGATGAAAGCTCTTTAGAAATCTTTAATTCAGAATTCGTACCTTCAATTATTTCGATAACATCATTACAGCATGGAATTTTGGTAAGAGATGTATTGTCATCACTGTTTTCAGACATTGGCATCTCGCAACCCTCTACAGGGCCTAAAAGGGAATAGCTCGCCAATTGCCCCATACAATAATGTTTTTCAATGGTAAATGAAAAAGTGGAAAGTAGCACCAGGGCAGCAAGAAATACCGATAGTATGTGACGAAAGCGATTTTTCACAAGACAAAAGTATAAAATCTAAACGGTCAAACTCCTAAAATAGTGTTAATTAAGCAGCATAACAAGAGCCATAACGAGCATGACAGCATTTTCTATAAATGTGGCCTTTGTCATCGGTAATTTCAAGGCTGTACCTAAGCATGCGCACTGTATACTTTTTTTATCCAGTAATACTTTGGTGACACCAATGGTAGTTATTCCAAGTATAACTAGTGTAACTAGTAACGCTGTGGTTGTTTGGATTCTCATCAAGAAAAGGAATCCTAGAGCTAGTTCTATAAAAGGATAGACCCAACCATAAACCGATACTCGTTTTGCTAAAGGGTCGTACATTTTAAATGACTCGGGAAATCCCTTCAGGTCTAAGAACTTGAAAAAGCTAAACACAATGTAGAACAAACCCATGAAATCGAGCATAAAACCAGACCAGCTTCCATTTTTGTAATTCAACAATATAGCAGCTACTGTTATATAACCAAAAATTAAAAAGAGCGGGAATAACTGCTGTAATTCACTTTTATTCTCAGTTTCAGGAACGGTGGTTAGAACCGAATGCTGCTTTTCAGAAATAGTATATTTTGATGGTAAGCTATTCTGTAATTCTAAGGTAGAAATGTGCTTAGACATTCTAATTTCTGCCTCAGCTTTTTTTAAGTCAACCTCAATAGCTTCTACACCCCCAACCCGGCCCAGTTTTTCTTCAACCGAAGCCTTGCAATTTTCACAGGTCATTCCTTCTATACTATAGGTATGTTTCATGCTCCACTTTTTTAGGTTTGTATCTCCTAATGATCAGTCGGTTGCCCTTATCGTATGAAAAGTAGCTGTTCATCCAGTTCAATCCGACTCGCAATTTATTTTTAAATCCGCTAATAGACATCAAATGTACCGTTGACCAAATGAACCAGGCAAAGAATCCACGAAAGTGTAATTTCCCCAGGTCAGCCACGGCACGTTTTTTACCAATGGTTGCCAATGACCCTTTATCAAAATATTTAAAAGGTCTCCAATTAGCTTTTGTATGCATTAGGTTCTTAGCCAGATGTTCCCCTTGTTGAATAGCCGTTGGTGCGACCATTGGATGTCCATTTGGATAAGCTTCTGTTTGCATATAGGCAACATCGCCGATGGCGAAAATTGATTCCTGACCTTTTATTCTGTTAAACTCATCGACCTCTATACGGTTTCCTTTTACTATGAAACCTTCATCAATTCCTTCTGGAAATTGCCCTCGCACACCAGCCGTCCATATTAACGAAGCAGTCAAAAGATCAGTACCGTTCGATAAAGCTACTTTATGGCCATCATACGATTTTACAGCAGTATCTAAATGCACGATGATGCCCAACTTCTTTAAGTCAACCAAGGTAGCTCTCGACGACTTTTCGGTCATAGCAGATAATACTTTTGGTCCTGCCTCAACAACATGGATCTCAATCGGAAAATTCGACAATTCAGGATAATCCTTCTCATAAATATACTTCTTAAATTCCGCAATCGCACCGGCCATTTCCACGCCTGCAGGTCCAGCCCCAACTATTACAATTGTCGTATTCTTTTTTCGAGTTTCATCGTCTATAGCCTGAACCGCTTTTTCTATATTTTGTAGAATATTACTTCTAATATCTAAAGATTCCCGAATTGATTTCAACCCGATACTATTCATCTCTACATCGCTCATACCATAAAAGTTATTTGTACTTCCGGTGGCTAGTACGAGATAGTCATAAGTTATGTTTCCAATATCTGTTTCAATGCTATTCTCGTGAGTATTAATTTGTAAAACATCTGCCATTCTAAAAACAAAATTTCTAAAACCCCTGAAGATCTTTCGAACGGGAAAAACGATAGCGTCTGGCTCTAAACCGCTCGTCGCTACCTGATAGAACAAAGGCTGAAACTGGTGAAAGTTGTTTTTATCTAACAGCACTACCTGAAAAGGTTTATTCTTTAATGCTTTGGCCATATAAATACCTGCAAACCCAGCACCGATGATTACGATTCTAGGATGTTCACTTCTTGGAATATAAACATCATTTTGTTCGTTCATAATTACAACTTTTTAACTAGAAGTTTAGTCGAGAAACAGGTACTAAATTTACGCTTTTGAAGATGATCTTACCAGTTTTTTCTGATAATAAAATGCTGGTAAAAGTATCAATAAAAATACGGGATGAATTAAAAAACGACGCACATAAAATCCAAACAAATAGCCGTGCTCAAAGCCGATTTTTAATAGTATGTAATAGGCAATAGCGAGCACAACAAATGCAGCCACATAAAATCTTATAGAAAATCGTACCAAGCCTTTTTTCTGAAAAGCCAGATAAATGATTGCCAGAGAAATAACACCATTCAAAGTATATCGTAACAGCAAATAAAAGAATAACTTTAGTGTGTTATATTCAGGTATCGGTAAATACAAATAATCATTTTCAAAATACTTTATGAAAGGGTCGTAAAATAGTTTCGCGCTAAATGCGCGTACCAAAATGAGCAGCAAAAACAATAAAATAATAAGTGGGATTCTAACTCTTTTTTTCACGCTTCGGCTTTTTTAAATAAGAGAATCTATTCACCCAAATGATCCATAAGAGCAAGACAGTACCATAAATAATGGCCGGAAACAGTAAATCATGTAAAAAATCGTCGTATTGTGGATATTCTTTCGTAAGAACAGAAATAACCACAAGACGTATAAGGTTCATGACATAGATAACTAGGCCACCAACAATACCAAACAAAATCGTCGCCGGAATGCTTCCTGAAAATGCTATTATAAAAGCTAAAAACAAGATTATAATACTCACTGAATTGCAACCCTCTATCAACCGAAAAGAATAGTGGTCACCAAGGAAAAATTTCATTGACAGCTCACCTTCATGCTGGTATACGGTAGCCTCATAACCAAATAAATTCGCCAGTTTTTGTGTGTGATAGGCTACTGTTTGTGTGATGGGAGAACATGAAAAAACGTCACCGCGCTGTTGCGTCTTGTCTAAATAAAAATTGTAAGCCAAAACCAAAACAGCGTATGTAATAAAAAATTTTAGTAAAAATTTTACAATCGTTTTTTTCTTCTTCAACTGAAAGTATTTTAAATTTGTTCGACCAACACCATCCCAAATTTAATCATTGACCATGCATTTAAGTATTTTAAAGCAAGAAATTATTAACATACTAGATAACAATACTACCGTTGAAATAAAATTGCAAGCTATTTGCAATCATTTACAAAATGAAATTGATCATTACGACTGGGTGGGATTTTACTTTAGAAATGGCGATAAAGAAGAACTAAAATTAGCACAATTTTCAGGAGAGCCCACCGAGCATACCATTATTCCCTTTGGCAAAGGAATCTGCGGCCAGGTAGCTGTGAGTAACCAGAATTTTATCGTTCAAGATGTATCTGAACAAGATAATTATATTTCCTGTGGCTGGGAGGTAAAAAGTGAAATTGTCATTCCAATTTTTGTAAACGGTGAAAATATCGGACAGATTGATATTGACTCACATACCATTAATCCGTTTACTGAAAAGGATACAGAATTGCTCGAATTTATCGGTGAAAAAGTTGCAGAACTCGATTTAATGTTCTTATATAGTGCGTAATGATAACAACATCTCTCAGCAACTTATTTTCAAGAGACCTTGACCGATTAAAAGCCGAGGTGACGTCCTATGAAAGTGACAGGGTCTTTTGGAGTGTAGCAAAAGAAATCAGCAATTCTGCGGGAAATTTGACCATTCATCTAATTGGAAACTTAAATCATTTTATTGGCGCAATTTTAGGGAATACGGGTTATCTAAGAGATCGCGAGGCTGAATTTAATGATAAGAACATCAAGCGAAAGCTGCTATTAGAACAAATAGATGAGATAAAGGCCATTATTGAAACAACACTTTCTGGTTTATCTGATACTGATTTACAGCAAACCTACCCAATCAACATCCGTAAGGAAGGGATGAGTGTTGAACAATTTTTGCTACATTTATATGGGCATTTGAACTACCACTTGGGACAGATTAATTATCACCGCCGCCTCATCAACGAATGTTAATTAATTGTTCATTAATTATCTCTGTTTTTTCATTGTGAATGCCTGTGCGTTTTAGTAGCTTTGCGCGAATAGCACAACACTACTTATGAGCGCAACCAGAAAGGCAAAATCTGCTTTGATTTCAGTATTTCATAAAGACGGACTTGCACCCATTGTCCAAAAATTGAATAAACTTGGTATTACCATTTACTCTACCGGTGGTACCGAAAAATTTATTACAGAACAAGGTATTGATGTCATACCTGTTGAAGAACTAACCTCCTACCCTTCGATACTGGGTGGTCGGGTTAAAACTTTACATCCAAAGGTATTTGGAGGTATCTTATCGCGACGTGAAAATGACGATGATATTTCTCAATTGAGGCAGTATCAAATCCCAGAAATGGATATCGTAATCGTTGACTTGTATCCATTCGAGAAAACAGTGGCTTCGGGCGCTTCAGAACAAGATATCATCGAAAAGATCGATATCGGAGGTATTTCCTTGATTCGTGCTGCCGCCAAGAATTTTAAAGACGTGATCTGCGTTTCTTCAATGGAAGATTATGATACTTTTTTGACTATCATGACCGAACAAAATGGCGAAACAACTTTAGAACAGCGCAAGCATTTTGCGGCAAAGGCTTTTAACGTATCATCACATTACGACACGGCTATTTTCAATTATTTTAATGCTGATCATGAAATACCTTCACTAAAAATTAGCGAAACTAACGGACGCGTATTACGCTATGGCGAAAATCCACATCAGAAAGGATTTTTCTTTGGAGATTTTGATGCCATGTTCACCAAATTGCATGGTAAAGAATTAAGCTACAACAATTTATTAGATGTAGATGCTGCAGTAAATCTAATGAATGAATTTAAGAATGAAGCTCCGACATTTGCGATTCTAAAGCATAATAATGCCTGTGGTTTGGCACAGAGAGCCAAAGTCTTAGATGCTTATAAAGATGCCTTGGCGGGCGACCCGATATCAGCGTTTGGAGGTATTTTAATATCCAATACAACCATTGACAAAGCTACTGCTGAAGAAATACATAAATTATTTTGTGAAGTGGTCATTGCACCATCTTTTAATGAGGATGCATTGGAAATCTTAAAAGGTAAGAAGAACCGAATTCTATTGATCCTGCGCGAGACAGCATTACCGAAAACAACAGTAAGAACGTGCTTAAACGGAGCATTGGTACAAGAAAGGGATGCCAAAACCGATGTGTCTGCAGACCTGCAAACAGCCACTACTGCATCGCCATCAGAGAAGGAACTTGAAGACCTGCTGTTTGCTTCTAAAATTTGCAAACACACGAAGTCTAACACGATTGTTTTAGTTAAAGAAAAACAACTTTGTGCCAGTGGTACCGGGCAAACTTCACGTGTAGATGCTTTAAACCAGGCTGTTGCAAAAGCCAAGAACTTTGATTTTGATTTAAATGGTGCCGTAATGGCAAGTGATGCTTTTTTTCCATTTCCTGACTGTGTGGAAATCGCTGACAAGGCTGGTATCACAGCTGTGATTCAGCCAGGTGGCTCTATAAAAGACCAATTGTCAATAGATTATTGTAATGAACATAATTTATCTATGGTCTTTACCGGAACACGTCATTTTAAACACTAGAATTCACTTTATTTTATTAAATTTGGCAACTCGCAGAATTTTATCTAACCCAAACTAAATAACTCTATGGGATTTTTCGACTTCATGACCGAAGACGTGGCGATTGACCTTGGAACAGCTAATACGCTTATTATACATCAGGGCAAGGTAGTAATTGACAGTCCTTCAATAGTCGCTCGCGACCGATCAACAGGAAAAATCATTGCAATTGGCAAAAGAGCCAATCTCATGCAGGGTAAAACACATGAGAATATTAAAACTATACGGCCATTAAAAGATGGAGTTATTGCCGATTTTGAGGCCTCCGAGCAGATGATACGTGAGTTTATCAAGCAAATTCCATCAATAAAAAAGCGTTTCTTTTTTCCTCCTTCGTTACGAATGGTAATTTGTATTCCCTCCGGGATCACCGAAGTGGAGAAACGTGCAGTACGCGATTCAGCCGAGCACATGAATGCTAAGGATATTTACCTGATCCATGAGCCTATGGCCGCATCTATTGGTATTGGTATTGACATTATGCAGCCTAAAGGGAACATGATCATAGATATAGGTGGTGGTACTACTGAGATCGCGGTAATTGCCTTGGGTGGAATTGTGTGCGATAAATCGATAAAAGTTGCAGGAGATGTCTTTACTAATGATATTGCATATTATATGCGCACTCAGCACAATTTATATGTAGGCGAGACCACTGCTGAAAAAATAAAAATTGATGTTGGCGCTGCGACTGAAGATATTGATGAACCGCCAGAGGATATTTTAGTACAAGGTAGAGACTTATTAAGTGGTAAACCCAAGCAGATTAAGATTTCATACAGAGAGATTGCTAAAGCCTTGGACAAGTCTATTCTGCGCATTGAAGATGCTGTGATGGAAACCTTATCGCAGACTCCACCTGAATTAGCCGCGGATATTTACAATACAGGAATCTACCTCGCTGGAGGAGGCTCCATGCTTCGCGGTTTAGACAAGCGTTTATCCCGCAAAACTGACCTACCCGTTTATGTGGCAGAAGATCCGTTGCGGGCCGTTGTTAGAGGTACAGGTATTGCTTTAAAAGATTTAGAAAAATACAAGAGTGTATTGATGAAATAGTACCAAAAAGGAATGCAACAACTTGTAAACTTTATTACAAAGTATAAATACTTTTTATTCTTTTTGTTGTTGGAAATCATTGCTCTTTCATTAACGATACAAAATCACTCTTACCATAAGAGTAAGTTTGTAAATTCTGCTAATTTCGTAAGTGGAGGAATCTATAATAGAATTAATAAATTTCGAGAATTTACCAAATTAAGAACGTACAATGACCAACTGCTCGAAGAAAACACGCGCTTAAAAAATATCATTGCACAACAACGTATTGATACGACAGACCAAGTTTTTGGGGTGACCGACACCACTAAATTTAACCAGAGATATCTATTCACTCGGGCAAAAATTATTGATAATCAATATCATAAAAGATATAATTATTTGACCATTGATAAAGGTTCCAAAAATGGAATTTTATTTGATCAGGCAGTTGTAAACAGTAAGGGTATTATTGGCATAACACAATCGGTGTCTAAAAATTTTGCCACTGTACAGTCTATTTTAAATGAAAATTCCAGAATTAATGTAAGTCTAAGTAATAGCTTACATTTTGGTAGTCTGGAGTGGGATGGCAAAGATTATAACGTCTTGCAATTAGTGGATTTACCGATTCAGGCGAATATAAAGATCGGCGATAGCATTATAACCGGTGGTAGGTCTATTATTTTTCCGGCCGGCATACCAGTAGGAACGATAGAAGACTTCGGAGTCGAAAATAATAGCTATAGTTTTATCAACGTACGCCTATTCAATGATATGAGTGCAATTGGCCCCGTAAATGTAATAGTTAGTTTGTTTAAGGAAGAAATTAACACCTTAGAAGAAGCACGCAATGAATACTAATATTCTACAGAATATACTACTCTTCATTGGTCTATTATTGCTTCAGGTAATTATATTGAATAGAGTATTGTTTTTAGGCTATATCAATCCTTTTTTATATCTGTTATTTGTGATTATATATCCCTATCGAAAAGATAGAGGAATTTTATTGCTTTTATGTTTTTTACTTGGGCTCTTTATCGATTTCTTCTTAAATTCTGGTGGTATCAATGCGGCTGCCACACTTTTTGTCGCGTATTTACGTTTACCATTATTAAAGTGGGTACTCGGTAAAAGTGAAATAGATTTTCCGGTATTTGATATTACCAAGCAACCTTTTTTAAAAGTATTAACTTATGTATCGATCTTGACGTTCATGCATAGTTTGATTATTTTTAGTTTAGAGTATTTTAAGTTCAGTTATCTTGGCACCATACTGTCAAGAACATTCTTAACGAGTATATTTACTGTTATTTTAATCATGTTCAGTCTTGTATTATTAACCAAGCGAAAGTAAAATGGAGCGAAAATATCTTGCCTATTTTTCAATATTGGCCGTCGGTGTCATTTTTATAATGCGCCTTTTTTACTTGCAGGTAATAGATGATACTTATAGAGCTTCACCTCTAAATAATGCGGCTGTAAAGATTAAATATGACTATCCACAGCGCGGGTATGTCTATGATAGAAATGGGGTGCTATTGGTAGCCAACCAACCTACATATGACATCATGGTGATCCCCAAAGACGTAAAAGAAATAGATACAACAGAATTTTGTAATCTTTTACAAATCACTAAAGACGACTATGTAAAAAATCTTAAAAGAACTACCAATTATTCACCACGCATACCTTCAGTGTTCCTGGCACAAGTTTCTAAAGAAGACTATGCTTACCTGCAGGAAAAAATGCACCATTATAAAGGTTTCTATATCCAGAAACGTTCATTGCGCGAATATCCGATAAAAAGTGCTCCAAATGTACTAGGATATATTGGTGAGGCAAATGAAGATTTTTTAAAAAAGAATCCTTACTATCAATTAGGTGAATACATGGGTGTGAGTGGTGTTGAAAAACAATATGAAGAAATACTGCGTGGGTTTAAAGGTGTAAAGTTTATTCAGAAAGATCGTTTCAATAAAGACATCGGCCCTTATAAAGGAGGGATTTATGACACCCTGGCTATAGTCGGCAAAGATCTAACCTTGACATTAGATATTGCTTTGCAGCAGTATGGTGAAAAATTAATGCGTAATAAACGTGGAGGAATCGTTGCTATTGAACCTTCATCCGGAGAAATTTTGACTTTGGTTTCGACTCCATCTTATGATCCGAATATGATGGTGGGCAGAAAGCGGTCAAAAAACTCTGTGATTTTGATGGGAGACACTATCAATAGACCTACCTATGACAGAGGGCTTCAAGCACAATATCCTCCGGGTTCGCCTTTCAAAATAATTAACGCCTTGATCGGTCTGCAAGAGGATGTGATCACCACCGAAACACCCTTCTATTGCTATGGAGGTTATAAATATGGAAGGTCTATAAATAATTTTATGGCCTGCCATTGTGGTGTGCATGGGTCACCAATTCGCCTAAACAGGGGTATTTATAAATCATGTAACGCCTATTTTGCAAATGTATATAGGAGAATTATAGAAAAAAGTGAGACCACGGCAACAGGAACGGATAACTGGATGCAGCATGCTAAAAGTTTCGGTCTTGGTAATTTCTTAGGATATGATTTACCGATTGGTAGAAAAGGATTAATACCCGATTCCAATTTTTATAACCGCTATTACCCTAAAGGTAGCTGGAGGGCACCGACAATAATTTCAAACGCGATAGGCCAAGGCGAGGTATTAACGACTCCAATCCAGCTGGCAAATATGACCGCAGCAATTGCCAACCGAGGCTTCTATTATACACCTCACATCCTTAAGAAGGTTGATAATAAGCCCATTGAGATAGACGAGTTTACAGAACCAAAAAACACCACGATTGACAAAAAACATTTTGAACCGGTTATTGAGGGAATGTTTAATGTTGTAGAAAATCCAGGAGGTACGGCAAGATGGTCACGAGTGAAAGATATAGAAATCTGTGGTAAAACCGGTACAGCAGAGAATTTTGTAAGTTACAAAGGTATTAAAGAGCAGCTTACAGATCATTCGGTATTCATTGCCTTTGCCCCTAAGGATAATCCGAAAATTGCCATAGCGGTATTTGTAGAAAATGGTTATTGGGGTTCCCGTTGGGCTGGGCCAATAGCTACGTTAATGATAGAGAAATACTTAACCGGTACTACCACACGCCCCTGGGAAGAGAAAAGAATGTTCGAAGGGAGCCTGGAAGATGAATACCAGCATAATATAGCTGTTCAAAAGGGTCTTAGGGAGGAATATTTAAGATTACAGGAGCAAGAGAAGCGTACGAAAGAACTAATGGCTTTACAAGTTGAGAAAACGCAAAAGTAACATATTTGCAGGTATAGACCCGGTATTGGTCTTACTATTTCTGGCATTGATTTTTTTTGGCTGGGTAAATATTTATGCCGCTTCAATCACCGAGGGCGGAACTGAAATTTTTGACTTTAGCACTTTGCATGGTAAGCAGTTACAATGGATTGCCCTGAGCGGCGTACTTATACTTATCACAATTTCATTAGATTCTAAATTTTACGAGAATTTTTCAGGCATTATTTATATCATTGCCTTGATAGCTTTGGCAGGATTATTTCTCTTCGGGAATAACATCAATGGAGCGACTTCATGGTATAATTTTGGCTTTAGTAGTATTCAGCCATCAGAATTCGCAAAAGCAGCTACCGCCTTGGCATTGGCCAATTTCCTGTCGACTCCTACTAACGACCTGAAAAACTTTAACACCCAATTGCGGGCATTTATTATAGTATTGTTGCCAACGATTTTGATCGTATTACAACCAGATGCCGGTTCGGCCTTAATTTATTTGTCATTGGTTTTTGTGCTTTACAGGGAAGGTTTACCCGCTTATTATATAGGTATTGGCCTACTTGCAATTTTATTATTTGTACTAACACTGGCTTTAGGATTAAAAGTCTCTTTAATAATAGTTCTTACACTTATCACCGGGTTTTTCTTATATCTGGCCAGAACCAATAATGCCAATCTTAGAAGAGACTGGTTAAAATTTTTAGGCACTTATCTGGCAATAGGTCTTTTTATTTTTAGTGTAAATTATGTGTTCAATAATGTCTTTGAACAACGACATCGCGACCGCTTCGCCATTGTTTTGGGAAAAACTTCAGATACACAAGGTATTGGTTACAACACCAACCAGTCTATGATAACTATTGGTTCGGGCGGTTGGACGGGAAAGGGATTCTTAGAAGGCGATAGAACACAAGGAAACTTCGTACCAGAACAACCTACCGACTATATTTTTAGTACTGTGGGGGAAGAATGGGGATTTTTAGGAAGCACGGCTATTATCTTAATTTTTGTAGCATTTATTATTAGAATTATTCAATTGGCTGAACGGCAAAAATCGGATTTCAGCCGCATATTCGGTTATGCAACCGCTACCATTTTTTTCTTCCATTTTATGATCAATATAGGAATGGTTATCGGTTTAATACCCACAATTGGTATTCCGCTTCCCTTTTTTAGTTACGGAGGCTCATCATTGTGGGGCTTTACCCTTTTACTCTTTATATTTATTAGGTTAGACGCTGACAGGACCTATGTTTGGTAAGTAAAATTTACTTAAAGAATTTTCCTAAAAAGCTCGGTTTTTTAGCTTTACGTTCGGTTTTCTTGGAAGTTAGTTTTCGCAGTGTTAAAAAGTCTTCTTTAGAAATTTCTACAAAATCGTCCCATTCTTTGGTGTCATTCACAAATTTCTTAATACTGCTGTAGGCACCGACTCTAAAATTAACATTCAATGAATTGATCAATGTTTTCAGAGATAACTTGTACAGCTTAACGGCTTCTTTTCCGAAAAGTACGTAGGTAATTTCACTATGTTCTATCTCATTTTCCATTTTTCTGCGTTTAGAATAGAACAGTTGAATTATTATTAATCCTACCCTAATCAGTGAATTTTATAAAATAAAGCAAAAAAAAACAGCCAAACGGCTGTTCTAATTTTTTAAGTAGTATAGCTTACAACGAAGCCACATATTTCGTCAACTTTGACTTCAAATTACCCGCTTTGTTCTTATGGATAATATTCTTCTTTGCTAACTTATCGATCATAGCTACTACTAAAGGAAGTTGCGCTTCTGCATCTTTCTTCTTCTCCGTAGCACGCAGGTTCTTAATAGCATTTCTGGTAGTTTTATGCTGAAACCTGTTACGTAAACGCTTCGTTTCGCTACTTCTAATTCTTTTTAACGCTGACTTATGATTTGCCATTATCTTTTAATCTTGATCTGTTTAACCGTTTAATCGCTTAGCATTTTCTTTCCTAACCGAATAAACAAATAACAATTTAACTTTTTTTAGTAGCCCGTAGGGGAATCGAACCCCTGTTACCAGGATGAAAACCTGGCGTCCTAACCCCTAGACGAACGGGCCATTATGATCAATTTAACTTTCTAAAGCGAGTGCAAAAATAAAACAAATTTCATTCTCTGCAAGCACTTTTAAAAAAAAATTAATAGGCCTTTGCAAAAAGTACTCTTTTCGTTGATTCTTTACCTGAGTAAACACACTTTCCCGCTTCTTCCTTTGCATCTAAAGGTATACATCGTATCGTGGCTTTTGTGAGCTCTTTGATCTTGTCTTCGGTTTCAATAGTTCCATCCCAATGTGCAGATACAAAACCTCCTTTATTTTCAATTACTTCCTTAAATTCTTCGAACGAGTTTACCTCTGTTATGTGTTCATTTCTATAATTAACTGCCTTATTGTATAAATTTTCTTGTATTTCTTTTAAAAGCCTTTCCACAGTATCCACTAAATCATCTTGTGCAATTGTTTCCTTCGTTAAAGTATCTCTTCTCGCCAGCTCAGCAGTACCGCTTTCCAGGTCGCGCTGGCCCATAGCGATTCTCAGCGGCACACCTTTTAATTCATATTCGGCAAATTTCCATCCTGGTTTATGTGTGTCTCTGTCGTCAAACTTAACGGTAATTCCCTTCGCTCTTAAATCCGCCATTATAATTTTAGCCTTTTCAGAGATAGCCATTAGTTGTTCTTGACCTTTATAAATAGGCACAATTACCACTTGAATAGGTGCTAAGTTCGGAGGTAATACCAATCCATTATCGTCAGAATGTGTCATGATTAGTGCACCCATTAATCGTGTGGAAACTCCCCAGGAAGTCGCCCATACATATTCCTGTTTTCCTTCTTTTGTTGCAAACTTAACATCAAATGCCTTGGCAAAATTTTGTCCTAGGAAATGCGAAGTACCTGCTTGTAATGCTTTTCCGTCTTGCATTAACGCTTCGATACAGTAGGTTTCCAGAGCACCGGCAAAGCGTTCACTTTCGGTTTTTAATCCTTTTATCACCGGTACCGCCATAAAATTCTCGGCAAAATCGGCATAGACATGCATCATTTGTTCGGCTTCAGCTATGGCTTCTCGTTTTGTGGCATGAGCGGTATGGCCTTCCTGCCAAAGAAATTCTGCCGTACGCAAAAACAAACGCGTACGCATTTCCCAACGCACCACGTTAGCCCATTGATTGACCAAAATAGGTAAATCTCTGTAAGACTGCACCCACTTTCTGTAGGTATCCCAGATGATGGTTTCTGAGGTTGGGCGAACGATCAATTCTTCTTCCAGTTTTGCAGTTTCATCTACAACAATACCTTTACCATCATCATCGTTTTTTAGTCTGTAATGGGTCACGACAGCACATTCTTTGGCGAAACCATCGACATGACTTGCCTCTTTGCTAAAATAAGATTTGGGTATAAATAGCGGAAAATAAGCATTTTGATGACCAGTTTCTTTAAACATTCTATCCAATTCAGCTTGCATTTTCTCCCAAATAGCGAATCCGTACGGCTTAATTACCATACATCCCCTCACTCCGGAGTTCTCGGCAAGATCAGCTCTTACCACCAATTCATTATACCATTTAGAATAATCTTCGCTTCTTTTCGTTAAATTTTTACCCATAATGTTTGTTTGGCACAAATATTGTGTTAAATAATTCACAAATTATAATTGGTGCAAAGCTAAATATAATTTGTAATTTACAATAAGAAAAAGCCATACATATGAAAATTAATAATTACACCTCCCGCTCCGTATTTTTATCCTTGATAGGATTGATTTTATTAAGCACCACATCTTCTTGTATTGTCTATCGTGAAGTAGGTTCTTCTGAAGAAGAAGATGGTATTTATGCTTCAGACGATAAAAAAGTGGTAGTCGTTGAAAACGAGCGCTCTTCTGCTTATAAGGATTACTTTAAAAGAGAAGCTGAGCGCTATGAAGATTTTAATGAAGACGACATCTACACAGATGTAGATTCTATCTTTTATGAAGATGGCTTAGATAAAAGTGGTGACGGAAGTGGTGCCTGGGAGCAAACAGACCAGGTAGTGGTTAATTTAAACCTTGGCAACAACTGGGGTTGGAACAACTGGGGCTGGGGCTGGAATAATTGGTTATGGAATGATCCTTGGCTTTATGGCGGTTGGGGATGGTATGATCCTTGGCTAGCTGGTGGTTGGGGCTGGAACCGTTGGGGCTGGGGCTGGAATCGCTGGGGTGTTGGTTATGGCTGGGCAGGCCGCTGGAATAATCCTTATGGATGGGGTGCTTGGGGTTACCCATACTACGGTGGAAGATATTATTATGGAAACAATAGCAGATTCCGTTATGGTAGGCGCTATGCCAATAATACCTCAAGAAGATATAATAGCTTAAGCAGAAGATATTCTGGCGATAGAAATATAAACACTACTACACGGCGTGCTACGACAAATAGAAGAGGTACGACAGCGCGCTCTAATAGTGGCATCAGACGAAGTACTACCAGAAACAATTCCGGTGTACGTAGGTCAACTACCCCTATTCGTAGAAGCAATTCGACTATAAGGCGTTCAAACAGCCCATCACGGTCTAGTGGGGTAAGAAGAAGTAGTTCAGTAAGAAGAAATTATGCTTCGACCTATAGGTCAAGTCCACAACGAAGAACAATAACGCGTTCACCACAAAGTTCTTCGAGAATAAGAAGTTATTCCTCGGGCTCTAGCAGGAGATCGTATAGCACGCCCAGAAATAACAGTTCTACCAGGGCAAGGAGTTCATCTTCCCGAAGTAGAAGTTATAACAGATCATCTTCGAGGTCATCTTCGTACAGAAGTGCACCTTCTAGAAGTAGTTCGTCATCAAGATCAGCAACCAGGTCAAGATCATCAAGTTCAAGAAGACGTTAATCTACAAAATCTAAAGAGACACATTTTATGAAAAAGTTTTTATTCCTTTTAGGAGGATTGTTATCCTCTTGGGCAATTACTGCTCAAACTTTAACAGAATCAGATGCCGCCATCTTATTTGCAGGTGAAGATATTAATGGGTCAGCCAGGTACAATGCTATGAGTGGTGCATTTGGCGCACTAGGCGGAGATCACTCTGCGATAGATATTAACCCAGCTGGTTTAGCTGTTTTTAAAAACTCGGGGTTCAGTGCTTCAGTTGGTTATAGAGATACAGACATTGAAACCAGTTTTTATGACAATAATATAACCAATAATGATAACTATTTTGATTTAAATCAAGTGGGAGGTGCCCTGGTTTTTGACACTGGAAGAGGTTCTGATATTCGAAAATTTGCCATCGGCTTTAATTATTCCATAAGCAGGGATTTTCAAAATAACTGGTTTGCGAGTGGTATCCCCACCGATAGCGAAGGCAATGCAATAGCACCGTTAACGGATATTGAAGACCCAGATGTACTTTTCGGAAACTTTGAAGGAACAGACTTTCAAAGTTCAACAGCAGGAAGTAATGACAAGTTGGTATTAGCGATTGCGTCACAACCAAACGATAAGGTCTACATCGGCGCTGCGATAAACTTTTACAACATTGACTTCTCCCAACTAACGGTCTATGAAGAATTTAATAGTGATGATGATGGTAATACTTTGGATATTTTAGCGGAAGACAGGTACACCGTAGTAGCAAATGGTGTTTCTTTCAATGTTGGGTTGATAGCCAAACCCAGTCAAGAAATGCGCCTGGGTGTTTCATATCAGTCTCCAACTTGGTATGACGTATCACAAGAACAAGTCGTATTTGACACTGCAGTATTTGAAAATGGTACGCTCATTACGAATGATGGAAGTGAAGTCTTTGTTTTTGACTACAACTTAACAACACCAGGCAAGCTGACCGGTAGCTTTGCTTATCTTTTCGGAAAAGAAGGTTTGATCAGTTTCGATTATTCTTACAAAGACTATAAAAATTTAGAATTAAGGCCAACAGCTGAATTCGGCAGTGAAAATCAATTCTTTTCAGATAATTTGCAAGGAAGTTCTGAATTCAGGGTCGGTGCCGAATGGCGTCTAGATAATGTGAGTTTGCGAGGCGGTTATAGATTTGAGGAAAGTCCGTTTAGAGATGCTCTCGATTCTGATCATATTTCTGGTTATTCTGTAGGGTTAGGTTTTAAATTCAAAGGGAACGCGAGGCTCGACCTGGCTTATCAATCATCAAACAATACTGATATCTATAATTTTGTAAATTCAGCTGGTGCAGAAGCTGCCGATTTAGATATCACCAATGATAGATTTACAGCCACCTTGGTTATTGGTTTGTAATTTTAGTTTTATAAAGATGAAAGCCCGAAGTTTCCTTCGGGCTTTTATGCTTTGAAAAAATAAGTAAATTATGCTTTTCCTAAGATTCTAAACATACCTGTACCGCAGGTAGGGCATTTTCCCTTCATCGCCTTTCTGCCATTTTTCATGGTCACTTCATTTGCATCTTTTATTTCTCTTTTAGCTTTACATTTTACACAATATCCTTCCATAATTTTATATATAATTTAATTGGTTAAACTCAGTTTTACACAAATATAGCTTTTCTAAGCGTGTTTGCAAATAAATATGGCCTAATTCTACTCATAATCAGCATGAAAACGCGATAATAACGCCATAAATTGGCGTAAAACGGTCATTTTACTAAAAACATCCCGAGAAAAACGGCTGTAAAGCCTAAAACAAAGCTTCCTATAGCATATAAAAAGAAACTTAAAAAGTCGCCTTCCTTTAAAAATACGTGATTCTCATAAGCAAAAGTTGAAAAAGTGGTAAATCCACCGCAAAAACCCGTGGCCAGAAGTAAGGTTTGATTTTCTGTTAACGCATCACTTTTAGCGGCAAACCCAAGAATCAATCCGATAAACAGGCTTCCCAAAACATTCGCTAAAAAAGTGCCATAGGGCATGCCTGTAGCCTCACTATTAAAGTATTTTGCCAATACAAAGCGAGCTATGCTTCCTAAACCACCGCCGATAAAAACCAATAAAAGTTGTTTCATTAAAATTTGCTATTCTTATTTGATTCTACGCCAAGATCTTTCGAATACACGCTTTACAACATAAAGCTATAATTTTACTTTCTGAATGTCATTGGCATTCCATTTGCCGGTAATAGTGCCTTTGTTGAGTGTAATAATTCCGGGATTGGCCCTAATGATGGTCTTTAGCGTAGTTTCGTCACAGAATAACTGTTCAAATTCAAAATCATATTCCTTTTTTACCTGCTCAAAATCAGCTGCGGAAGAAGCAGAAAAGCCATACACATCATAGCCTTCTTGTAAAGCCCTAGTGGTAAATTCTTTCATGGCTTCCAATCCTTTTTTATCAGATTTTGAAATATTATACATCACAACTAATAACAACTTTTCCTTTTGCATCAATTGCTTAGTAAGGTCTTCCCCATCTTTTTCCATGGTGAAATCATGAATTGGCGGTTCATATCCTTTTTCAATGAGCTTCGTTTTTCTATCTACGAAAGTAGCACCCTCTATCTCCCAGGGTTTCTCTTCTGTAGTGAATTCCTGGTCACTACCATTGACATTATAGATCCACGTATCTTTATATACATCTTTTTTTGCCCCCGCCGGAATTGTCATTCCCTCAGGGATATTTTTCCCGATAGCATAGGCCCTAAAATCTATAATGGGTAGATGTACCAGAACATGATATGTTATATAAAGAAAGGCAAACAGGCTCAAAAAAGTAATCCATTTTATCGCCGTTTTACCAAAAATTGGCTTGATGACCTCAATTTTGATCAGCAGTAAGATAATCAAAGCTATCAGAAGTATATTCTTATAGAATGTTTCCCATGGTGTTAGGGTAATGGCGTCTCCGAAGCATCCGCAATCTGTTACTTTGTTATAGTAGGCCGAATACCAGGTAAGAAATAGAAAAATCAACGTGAGACCAAATAAACTCCAAACGGTGAACCTCGGTTTAAAGCCAATAAGCAGCATCACACCAAGCATAATCTCAGCCAGGATTAATAAAATTGAAAATGGCAAAGCATATGGAATCAAAAACTCCATATTCAATACACCAGTACTAAAATATTCTTCGAATTTATAAGCAGAACCCAATGGGTCTACCAGTTTCACGAAACCTGAGAAAATAAATGTCGCAGCTATAAAAACGCGAGCAATTTGAACCAGAATATTCATACTAGCTTTTGTTTTCTTTGAGTAGGATTAAAGCAAATACCGCATAATTGATCATATCTTGATAGTTGGCATCAATCCCTTCAGACACCAAGGTTTTTCCTCGATTATCTTCAATTTGCTTTACACGAAGTAATTTTTGTAAAATCAAATCTGTCAAAGAGCTAATTCGTAGATCGCGCCAAGCTTCTCCATAATCGTGATTCTTAGCTTCCATCAATGACTTCGTGATTCCTATATGTTTGTCATACAACTCTTTTGCCTCCTTCATATCTAAATCTGGTTGCTCAACAACACCCTTTTCTAATTGAATTAAGGCCATGAGTGAATAGTTAACGATACCCATGAACTCAGGCACCTCATCTTCGTCAACTTTTCGGGTTTCATTCTCTTGCAGTTGTCGTATGCGTTGGGCTTTTATAAAAATCTGGTCGGTTAACGAAGGTAGTCTTAAAATACGCCAGGCACTGCCGTAGTCTTTCATTTTGTTGATATAAAGTGTTCTGCATTGGGCTATCACCTCATCGTATTGTTCACCTGTTTGCTGCATGTAGCGGTCTTTAAATTATCGAACGAATTTATAAAAAACATGGCATATAATTCGTTTGCAATTATGTATTTTTACACGACCTGTGGCAGATTAAAAACAAACTTTCATCTATATAAAAATGCTGTCTTTTAGTTTCTAACGTTGTAATAAATAACAAAAAAAGGCTACTTTTTCAAGTAGCCTTAACAATTATATGTCGCTAAACATTTATAATACCTCTCATGAAGAAATAGAGAGAATAGGCAAATATATAAAAAAATAAGGTTAGTTATGTTAGTTTTTTATAAAAATTCGATGAATGGCACTGACTATTAATTGCAAAGGTGAGCTCATTGATCTTTCATCACCGAAGGTAATGGGTATTTTAAACATTACCCCCGATTCTTTTTACGATGGAGGAAATTATACCAATGATACAACTATTCTGCACCAAGCGGAAAAAATGCTTACTGAAGGAGCTACTTTTATCGATGTTGGTGCTTATTCTTCAAGACCAGAAGCTATACACATAAATGAAGAAGAAGAACTCAAACGCATAGTACCTGTCATAGAATTACTCGCCCATAAATTTGATGATATTCTTATTTCAGTGGACACTTTCAGAAGTACCGTCGCAAGAGAAACAGTTGAAGCTGGTGCCTGTATAGTGAATGATATTTCAGGAGGATCATTAGACAAGAACATGTTTACCACGATCGCAGAATTGCAGGTACCTTATATCTTAATGCACATGAAAGGCACGCCTCAAAACATGCAGAAGCAAGCCGAATATGATGACATTCTACATGAGATTATCTATTTTTTTTCAGAAAAGATCGCCGAATTACGGGCTCTAAAAGTAAATGATATCATCATAGATATTGGGTTTGGGTTTGGAAAAACTATTGACCATAATTATCGACTACTAAAAAATCTTGATTTGTTTAAAACATTGGAATTACCAATCTTAACAGGGCTCTCGCGCAAATCAATGTTATATAAATTATTGGAAACAACACCAGAGAATGCTTTGAATGCAACCACTTCAGCCAATACTATCGCTTTATTGAATGGCACGAATATCTTACGCGTGCACGATGTCAAAGAAGCCATAGAAACCATAAAAATTGTAGAAATGACCAATAAATAACAGCGCCGGCATTGTTATTGCGGGTTTTTAGATCCATCTTAACTTTTAGACTATGAGAAATCAAAAATCCCCGGAGATCAACGCCAGTTCAATGGCAGACATTGCATTTTTACTGCTTATCTTTTTTCTTGTCACGGCTACCCTTCAAGTTGACTTAGGTATTTTAAA
The DNA here is from genome assembly GCA_030065775.1 of Flavobacteriaceae bacterium. GTDB lineage: Bacteria > Bacteroidota > Bacteroidia > Flavobacteriales > Flavobacteriaceae > Aureibaculum. The sequence goes on from JASJDL010000011.1 coordinate 21,976, forward strand.
AAGACTACCTTCCAATGAAATTACAGGAAGCATTGATGTTAACCAACGTAATCTATTAGAAGTCACTATTAATTCGAACAATGAGCTGCTACTAGAAGGGTCTCGAAAAATTGATTTGGCAGATTTAAAGAAATCGCTCATCGATTTCATTGACAATGGTACCCATTGTGATTATTGCAATGGTAAAAAAAATACTGGTTCATCTGACCATCCTACCGAGGCAGTTGTTCAACTCCAGTCGAGCAGAAATACATCGTATGGACTCTATGTCTCGGTTCAAAATGAGATTAATTCCGCTTATATTGAATTGAGAAATAAGCTAACACTTTCACTTTACGGAATGACATTTAGCGAACTGGAAAGCTCCTACAAAAGGAACAAAACCAATGCTGATTTAAGCAAAAAAGTTGAGTACATTCGAGAGAAATATCCGATGTTGATTTCAGAAAATACTCTTGAAAAAAAATCTTAATAACTACGTCGATAAGTCTGTAAATTGGTCGTTGTATCATACTGTAATTTATTGTTACATTTACAAAAACCAATTGCTTGGACGCACTCGATTTCTTAAATTTTCGCATTCTTGATGTCGTTGATATCATTTTAGTGGCGTTACTGCTCTATTATGTTTACAAACTTATTAGGGGTACCGTAGCTATTAATATTTTCTTAGGGATTGCCATTATTTACTTGATCTGGAAGCTCACAGAAGTACTTAAAATGGAACTTTTAAGTGATATTTTAGGTAAGTTTTTAGGTGTTGGTTTTATTGCGATGATCATTGTTTTTCAGCAAGAAATACGGAAGTTCTTATTAATGATAGGTTCGACAAATTTTGCCGCCCGCAAAGGTTTTTTAAAGCAATTGAATTTTTTAAAATCTGACGATTTTATCACTACCGATGTCGAAACTATTGTGCGCGCCTGTGAAGATATGGGTAATACACAGACTGGTGCTTTGATCATTATCGAACGTAATAGTAATCTGGAATTCGTAAAGCAAACCGGTGATAAGATGAATGCTGAACTTAACAAGCCCTTGCTAAAAAGTATTTTTTATAAAAATAGTCCACTTCATGATGGTGCGATTATCATTGAGGACAATATCATCACGGCAACACGTGTTGTACTTCCTATTGACAATAGCCTGGACATTCCGGCCCGATTCGGCCTGCGTCATCGCGCCGCGCTAAGCATTACCATGCGAACGGACGCCCTCGCACTCATTGTTTCTGAAGAAACCGGACAAATCTCTTATATTAAAAACGGTGAGTTCATCTTATTCGAGAACCTAGAGAGGTTAATTGAAATTATCAAACAAGACCTGGAATAATTAGCTGGCTAATGCTGTAGCAAATTGGATTTCATAGAGTTTACTATAGTATCCTTTTTGGCTCAACAGTTCCTTGTGAGTTCCTTGCTCCACAATTTGACCCTTATCCATTACGATGATCCTATCAGCCTTTTTGATTGTTGCAAGCCTATGTGCAATCACAATTGAAGTCCTGTCCTTAGTGATCTTATTGGTGGCCTTTTGTATCAACCTTTCTGATTGCGAATCAATAGAAGAAGTCGCTTCGTCTAATATCAGAATACTCGGATCACTAACATAGGCCCTCAAAAATGCAATTAATTGGCGCTGACCTGCCGAAAGCATTACACCACGTTCTTTGACATTATAGTTATAGTTGCCAGGAAGACTCATTATAAATTTATGTACTCCTATTTCTTTCGCGGCTTCAATGACTTCCTCAAGTGAAATCTCTTTATCGTTTAAGGTAATATTATTGTATATGGTATCTGAAAAAAGGAATACATCTTGTAAAACAACAGCTATATGGTCACGTAATGAGTTCAATTCATAATCATTTACTGACGTACCATCGACACATATAGCCCCGCTGTCGATGGTATAAAATCTATTCAGAAGGTTAATAATTGTAGACTTACCTGCACCGGTAGCACCAACTACGGCAATGGTCTCCCCTTGATTCACATGAAAGGAAATGCCTT
>JASJDL010000185.1 GCA_030065775.1 Flavobacteriaceae bacterium
GGGAGGAAAGTCCGGACACCATAGTGCAGCATAGCGGGTAACACCCGTCACCCCGATCGCTCGGGGGAGGACCAGTGCAACAGAAAGCAAGTACAGTTAGGCTGTAGTGAAATCAGGTAAACTCTATGCGGTGCAACGCCATGTAAACCAGCTTTTGAGGGTGGCACACCCAATGCTGGAGGGTAGGCGGTTAGAATCACTAAGTAATTTTTGATCTAGATAAATGATAAGGGCCCCGATAACACGGGGAACAGAATCCGGCTTATGGCCTGCTTTTTTTGTAAGGAGTACCAATATTTGTCGTCTACTGCTTAAAACCAGCTTTCAATGAATAATATTTGGTATTTTGAAGATATTAATCTATTCAAGATCTTATGTCCTCATAAGTATCCTGCGTATACGAAAGATCACTCGTTAAGTACTTACAAAAAGAGTGATTATATCTATTTTGAAGAAGATTCTGCCAACAAAATTTATTTAATAGATAAAGGAAAAGTAAAAATCGGTTACTATACTGAAGATGGAGAAGAGGTCATAAAGGCAATTCTCACTAAAGGGGAAATTTTTGGTGAAAAAGCGTTACTGGGTGTTGAAAAGCGCAGTGAATTTGCGCAATCAATAGACAATACAACCGCGATCTGTCCTGTTACAAAAGACGCATTATTTTCTATTATGCGCGATAATGTATCAGTAAGTTTTAAAATCTATAAATTTATTGGCCTGCGCATCAAAAAACTGGAAAGAAGACTTCAATTATTATTATTTAAAGATACTAAAACAAGGTTGTTGGAATTTTTAGATGAGTTATGTGATGATTATGGATATAACTGCGAAGAAACGGGTGATATGGTGATTCACCACCCATATACGCAAAAAGACATCGCTACACTTATTGGTACCTCGCGACCCACGCTCAATATTATAATGAATGAGCTTAAAGAGCAAAAAGTTATAAATTTTACGCGAAAAGAAATCAGAATTCTGGCAAAAGTGGCTTAGTAAAACTAGCTAGGTTATCATGCCGTATAAACTATATTGTGCATTTTTGTAGCAATTTTAAGCGTACACTAAATTTCAAATAGTACTTATGTTTAGCAAAAAGAAAGATCTTTTATTTTACCTTATATTTTTTGCCTTTCTACTGTTCTTAATGACTCCTTACGGTTTGGGGACCAAAGCGAAATTAACACAAGGCCTTACCTATGTAACAAGTAAACTATTCCCTCCTAAAATAAATGATCAGGATGAGAGGGTAGTTTTGTCAAGTTACAATGTCGCGTTTGAAGGGATCAATAATGCTGAAGATATCAACCTGGCATCTTTAAAGGGGAAGATTGTTTTTATCAACCATTGGGCTACATGGTGTTCACCCTGCCGGGCCGAAATGCCATCTTTGAATAGGTTATATGCGGATTATAAGGACAAAGTTACCTTTGTTTTTTTGACCACTGATTCTAAAAAAGATGTTGAAAAATATTATACGAATAAAGGTTTTGATTTCCCCACTTATAGTTTAAAGTCACACATTCCACAGCAAATAAGCAGCAATACTATCCCTGCTACTTTTATTTTAGATAAAGAAGGAAAAGTATCTCTGGAAGAATATGGCCCTGAGGATTGGAATAGTGACAAAGTAAGAGCAACATTAGATGAGCTACTGGCAGAATAAAAAATCCGTTAACATTTTGGCTAACGGATTTCTACATTTCTTTAATTTTCATTTCAAGAATCGATTTTTTTTATGGTCACAGGTAGTTTATAAATAGCTCCTTTTGTGACACCTTGTAAATTAACTTTCTTGTAATTTAATTTTCTTTTTAGAAAGCTATCAACCCCATAATCTTCTGTGGCAACAGACAAGACCACGATTTCCTGCTTATTGTTGAAGGTAAAATAGACCTCTGTTCGTATGGTACGTTCAACTAATTGGTCTCCTGGAGTCCCGATAAGGGTTGTTATCTTATCATGTAATTCATGTTTAAATTCTTTTTTGTCTACTTCAGTGAATGAAGAAAAGAATAGAACAGTTAAAAAAAGTGCGGTAATTAATTTAAGTCTTTTCATGATGGATTTATTTTATATGAAACATCTATTGAGAAGACGCAGCCGTGGCGTTCATTGTTACCTGATCTGTAGGTGTTTAACGTAACTTTAGCAGTAATTAACTTAGATTAACAGACGTTAAGATTCTTTAACAATTTCATCCAACGCACTTAAAAGTATCGCACAACCATCTTCAATTTCTTGAGTGGAAATATTTAGTGGAGGTGTTATTCTAACAGCACGGCCTTCATACAACAACCAGAAGAGTAGCAGTCCTTTTTCAAGGGATTTTAGTATAAGTTGTGATGCCAAATCGGGTGATTCTAACAACAAAGCAAGCATTAAACCTCGCCCGCGAATTTCTTTAATCTCAGTATGCTGAAGCAATTTTCTAAAAAGCTGCTCCTTTTCCAGCGTATCGGAAATGAGTTTGGTGCTTTGTAATGTATTGATCGTTGCCAGGGCAGCCGCGGCAATAACAGGATGCCCGCCAAATGTTGTAATATGTCCTAATTTAGGATCGTGGCTCAATGTTTTCATCAGCTCGGAAGACGCGATAAAAGCGCCGATTGGCATGCCACCGCCCAAGCCTTTTCCGGTAATGATTATATCGGGTACAATAGCATAATTTTCAAAGCCCCAAAAAGCACCTGTTCTACCGATACCGCTTTGAATTTCATCCAAGATTAATAGGGCACCGACATCTGAGCACCGCTGCCTGACTTTTTTAAGATAGTCAGAATGAGGCTCTATAAACCCGGCGCCGCCTTGAATAGTTTCCAGGATTACAGCAGCTGTCTTTTCTGTGATCCTATCTAAATCATTGAGATTATTGAATTCAACGAATTTTATATCGGGGAGTAGCGGACGAAACGCTCTATTTTGTTCTTCAGCACCGCAAACACTCATAGCACCTTGCGTATTACCATGATAGGCATTTTTGGCTGCAATTAGCTGCGACCTGCCCGTAAAACGTTTTGCTAATTTCAAAGCCCCTTCAGTAGCCTCTGTACCTGAATTAACCAGATAAACACTGTCTAATTTATCAGGTAAAGTTGCGACCAGCGCCTTGCATAAATTGATTTGAGGTGATTGTATAAATTCACCGTATACCATGACATGCGCGTAGTTGTCAAGTTGCTCCTTGACTGCATTTTTGACAGCTGGATGCTGGTGTCCTAAAGAATTGGCTGAAACCCCGGCGATAAAATCCAAATATTTCTTTCCATGAGTATCATAAATATATGAACCATGGGCATGTGATATTTCTAATGCCAATGGTCGTTCCGACGTTTGTGCCTGGTATTTGAAGAAATCACTTTTCATTCAATTTCTTTTCTAAAGATTTATTCTTTACTACTTTATCTTTAGAAGTTTTTGGAGGTTCTGGTTTTTCGTCTTGAGCTTCTTCTGATTCCTTTTTTGCAGGTGTTTGTGCGCTATCTTTGATAAAAATATCATCTTTGACCTTTGGGCGTTCGTCTACACGCCAAATAAATCCTCGTAAGAGCCGAACGTTTTCAGGTAATTCTGATAACGGATAGGTACTTCCTTCAGGACTGGTTAAAAAACGCGCTTCCTGGATAGCATTTTCCTTAAATAAAAAGAACATGGAGCTGCATGTGGTTTTATCAATACCAATCAATTCTTTGCTGGTTTCATCACGAGCATAATAGATCATTTCTCCATTACCAATCACATGAACGTCTCGTAGGTCGTTATCAATAAATTTTCCTAATAAATCGCGGCCCTTGATCTGGTTAAAACCTGCTGAATCTTGTTGTACAATGAAGGTATTTCTCAGGACTTTTAAGCTATCTAATTGCTCAGTTTTAGTATTAGAAATTAAATGAATGGTGTCTCCGGTAATCTGGTTTTTATTTGACCATAGAACGGGATTTCTGAATAATTGTGTCAGTCCTGTTGCCTGGTTGGTATGTATGGAATCACACTTCCCGCTAAGGTTACTCTTAAAGAATTTGACACGCCTATAAGCCCTGATTATACGATTTTCAGGCTTGCCGGTGGCCAGTAGTGTATCACCGTGTACGTACATGGAATCTTTATCTATTTCCATAATGGCCACAGCGCGATCAACGACATAAGCAGAATCTAATTTTTGGTAAAACTCAGCATATCCTCCACGGATCATTGAATTGTTGGTGGTATCTTTTAATTTAATATTCTTGGTGGCCGAAGCGAATCCTAAATTGCGGTCGTAATACAAACTGTCGGCTGTGATTTCACGATTCTGATAGGTGATTTTGGAATTTTTGGTAAAATGTGAAATGTCCTCTTTGGTATCATAAAAACCATTTTCGGTATAGATGAAATTATCCTCTCCCGTAATCGTTGAGGGGCCGAATAAATATGTTTTACCGTTACTCGTGAAATATTCTAAGTGATCAGATTTCAATATATAGTCAGGATTGGTCAGCACCACATCGTTTTGCGCCTGAAATTTCGTAGTCTTTAAATAGTAATTTCCGACAGTACTGGTCAGAACATTTGCAGTATCTTTAATGGAGGCGCCGCTACGATAATAAAGCTGTTGCTTTAACCGGTCAAAACGCAAGGTGTCGGTCGTTAAGGTCATTAAAGGGTCCTTCAAGACCACATTTCCCCATGAAAGTGCCTTTTTGGAGTTTCCATCATATTGTACATATGCACTATTCTGGGTAATGGTATCACCCTGGTTGAGCACCACATCACCAAAAGCTTCTAAAATATTGTCTTTTCTGTAGTGGATAGCTTTTTTGCTGCGTAAGGAAACGCCTTCATGTTCTACATAAACATTCCCTAATAAAATAGTAGCGCCCGGATATTTTTCTTCGTCAATATTTGAATTATCGGCATGAACTATTTCAATACGTTTTTGCTGGGGAAAAACGGTAACCCCAATGGTGCAACATAAAAGTGTTAACAGTAGTTTTCTCAAGTGCATTTGTTTGCTGCAAAGCTAATGAAAAAGCAATTAGTCGTGACTCTAAGGAAGCTTTTAAGAATACTTTATGATTACCGTATGATCGTTTGCTTTCTGTCAGGTCCAACGGAAACAATCTTGATAGGTACTTCAAGCTCTTTTTCGATAAAATCAATATAAGCGTTGAGGTTTGGTGGTAGTTGGTCTGCCGAAGTCATTTCGGTCAAATCTGCTTGCCAACCCTTCATCTCTGTATAGTTTACCGAAACATTTTGAGATTCTATATTGTAAGGGAGGTGTTTGATTTCTTTTCCTTTGTAGTTATAAGAGGTACAGACTTTAATGGTATCAAAACCAGATAAGACATCGCCCTTCATCATCATTAATTGTGTAACTCCGTTGACTTCAACAGCATATTTTAAAGCTATTAGGTCTAACCAGCCGCATCTGCGTGGGCGCCCGGTAGTTGCACCAAATTCGTGGCCAATGCGTCCCATGGTTTCACCATCTTTATCAAACAATTCGGTAGGGAAGGGCCCTGAGCCTACACGTGTGGTATAGGCTTTAAAAATGCCGAAGACTTCACCTATTTTGTTGGGTGCAACCCCCAAACCGGTGCAAGCACCGGCAGCGGTTGTATTTGAAGAGGTTACAAATGGATAGGTACCGAAATCAATATCTAATAATGATCCCTGCGCTCCTTCAGCTAAAATGGATTTTCCGGCTTTCATCGCTCGGTTTAAATAGTCCTCACTATCTATAAAAGTGAGCTCTTTAAGAGTGTCGACAGCACGACAGAATTCGGTTTCCAATTCACTGAGATCATATTGGATATCAACATCAAAAAAATCGAGCATTTTAATATGCTTCGCAGTTAGAGCTTTGTATTTGTCTTTCCAGGAGTCGAGCTCTAAATCACCTACACGCATACCATTACGTCCGGTTTTATCCATATATGTTGGCCCAATTCCTTTTAAAGTGGAGCCTATTTTAGCTTTTCCTTTAGAAGTTTCAGAAGCTGCATCCAATAAACGATGTGTAGGCAGAATCAGATGTGCTTTGCGCGAGATCAGTAATTTCGATTTGTAATCAATATTGTGTTTGGAAAGGTTGTCTAATTCTTTCTTAAAAATGACGGGGTCAATTACCACACCATTCCCAACAAGGTTCATCGCACTGTCGTGGAAGATACCACTGGGTATGGTATGCAAGACATGCTTATTGCCGTCAAAAATTAAGGTGTGGCCTGCATTCGGGCCACCCTGAAATCGCGCTATGATATCATAATTCTTGGTAAGAACGTCTACAATTTTACCTTTTCCTTCATCTCCCCATTGTAGTCCTAATAGTAAATCTACCGCCATGTAATTCGATTAATTTTTTGGGTTTTTGGTACCATAGAAATAGAGGGAATGCTTGTCGATACTAACATC
>JASJDL010000012.1 GCA_030065775.1 Flavobacteriaceae bacterium
CGGCTTTTTTATTTTATTATGAAAGACTATCCTTTAATCTTTTCAGAAGTAATTGCCTTCGAATTATTTTCTCTGTTGATATCGGCAACCCTGTTTTTCACATCTATTTCTACAGCACGTACCTCTTTTTTAGCAATGAATGTAAACTCTGGTTGTACCCATGACCAATCATTCAATCGTGTTGCTTTTGTTGGTTTGCTGCCATACATCATTCTTAATGGAATATAAAAGTCTTCGGCGGTACCATCTGTATAGGTAACTTTTACATCCAAAGGCATTGGCATGTCACCGATCTTCTGTAAGGTGACTTTAGCTCCATCTATGTTTTTGACAGCATAGTCAATCGTTTTTGTGCTCTGTGTCCAGTAATTCAAATACCAGTCAAGTTGAATCCCAGAGACCTTCTCGGCAACACGTTTGATATCGTTGGGTGTTGGATGTTTGAACTTGAAATCTTCAAAATACTTTTTAATGGTTTTCTTAAGGTTATCTTCACCAATGATATGTCCTAATTGTACTAAGAACAGTTGTCCTTTACTGTAAGCAGAAGCTCCATACGCAAAATTAAAGTTAAATCTATCAGCGTGCATGGTTTGGGGTTCCTCAATGCCAAAACCAACCAACCTATAATAAGTTTTAAATGCTCCTTCATGTGGGTTCTCTTCTCGCTTGTCTAAAACCTCATTCATCGCAAGGTCAGAAATATAAGAGGTAAATCCTTCATCCATCCACTCGTGCTTTTGTTCATTGGTGGCCAAGACAAATTGAAACCAAGTGTGCGCCAATTCATGTGCTGTAACACCTAACAGGCTTCCAAACTTGCGCTCACCGGTAATCAGCGTACACATGGCGTATTCCATACCGCCATCACCACCTTGTATGACAGAATACTGTTTGTATGGATATGGCCCAATATGTTCATTGAAGTAGGCTAATAATTCGGCAGTTTTTGGTTGCAGCTTTTTCCAATTCTCAAGGTACTCTTTTTTTAAGGTCTTCTTATAGAAAAAATGAAGATCAACATCGTTTTCACCTTTTATCTTGTCATGAATGTACTCTGGGTCTGCTGCCCAGGTAAAGTCATGCACATTTGGCGCTTTAAAGTGCCAGGTTAACTTTTTCACCTTCTTTTTATGTTTGACTTCTTTATCTGAATAGCCATGACCAATGTCATCAGGATTTTGAAGATAGCCGCTCCCACCAATGATGAAATTCTTATCAATGGTAATCTTCACATCAAAATTACCCCAAACTCCATGAAATTCCCTGCCGATATAAGAATTCGCATGCCAGCCTTCGAAATCATATTCCGCTATTTTTGGGTACCATTGCGTCATTGATAAAGCCACGCCTTCCTTACTGTTTCTGCCTGATCTGCGAATTTGCACGGGTACCTGTCCTTGAAAAGTCATGTCAAATATAGCAGTTTCACCGGGCGCTATGGGTTTATTCAATACAACCTTAAGAATAGTACCTTTAGTTTCATGCTGTACATCAACACCATCCTGTTTTAACGTTTGTACTTTAATAAATCCTATTTCGTGAGGTTCCAATTCGGCAATTTTGCTTTTAAAAACCGGGCTCTCCTTAGTGCCGATATTCTTTGTCATACGTGGGTCAGGATCCTCAATATTTTGTAAGCGAATATCCATTTCACTCCCAGGCTGAAACGCATTAAAGAACAGATGATAGAAGACTTTATCCAATGTATCAGGAGAGTTATTTGTATAGACAATTTTTTGGATCCCTGTATAGTTGTAGTTCTCTACATTCATATCAATTTCCATTGTGTAATCAACATGTTGCTGCCAATACTTTGTATTTTGAGCATCTATAGAAACCGAGACAAAAATTAAAATTGCAAATAGTATGTTTTTCATGGGTGTTTTTTAATAGAATTCAATATCGCAAGATACCAATATCAAGATTGATACCAAAAAAAGCGTATTCAGTTAGAACACGCTTTTTATCTTCCGCTATAAGCGGCATTATGATTTTTTCGCCAATTTTTCAGCCATTTTCACGGCGTTATAAGCATTCAGTATCTTTCCAGAAACTGATAAATCTTTAAAAGGAACTTTTTCGGTTTCACTTCCAGGAAGAAGTACTTCGCCATCATATTCAATTCCAGATTCCATTATGATTTTCTTAACCTGACTTGCGGTTAAGGTTGGGTAATATGAGCGGATCAAAGCTGCCACACCCGCTACCTCAGGTGATGCCATAGAAGTACCTTGAATAGATTCATATGAATCTTTTGGGAATGTAGAATAGATTTCTAAGCCGGGTGCAAAAATATCTACATTTTTCTTTCCATAGTTCGAAAACGATGCCACTAATTTTTCATCGTAATGACGTGTCATTGCTCCAACTGTAATGACATTGTTAGCAAATTCGACTAATTTATCTTTAGAATCATTGGGGAAGTTTTCTGCACTATCAATATCGCTTCCATCATTACCGGCTGCATGAACTAACAATACATCTTTTTCAGCAGCATATTTAATAGCGTCATAGACCCACTCAGCGTTTGGTGAATAACTTTTGCCGAAACTCATATTCACCACTTTGGCCCCATTGTCTACGGCATATCGAATGGCCAGTGCAATATCTTTATCATATTCATCGCCATCAGGTACGGCTCTTAACGACATGACTTGTACATTATGTGAAACGCCATTCATACCTATTCCATTATTACGTTTTGCCGCAATAATGCCAGAGACATGTGTTCCGTGACTTTCAGTTTCTTTTGATCCAATTACGAATCCGTTGCCATAACCCTTATCATTAATATCATATGGATTATCACCCGCAACACGTCCATTAAAATCCACTTTATATTGTGCGTTCAACTGGTTGCTATAGTGGTCTACTATTTCGGTGAGTTGCTCTAAAGCGTCTGGTACGGTATCACCACCGTCTAAAATGCGCATGATGATCATTTTACCTTGCATTAGAGTAGGTTCGGCTAAAATGATCCCATTGGCCTCATTGACGTTGTATTCTTTTTTACCCAGGCTTGTTGCAATGGTATCATTGGCCTTGGCTATGAAATCCTTTATGGCACTATATTGCAGTACTTGGTTATGTGCATTGGCACTTTTATCATCAACTATTTTTTTAAGTTTTGCATATAACTTAAAGTCAGTCGTATCAGCAGCGGCAATTGTTTCCATGGTTTTTCCTCGGAAACGAGGTGTCCATTTTTTAACGATTCGTGTCAATTCTAACTGCTCTGGGTTGTCTTCACCTATTTTTCCACCGAGGAAATTCCAGCCATGTACGTCATCTATGTATCCATTATCATCGTCGTCTTTTCCATTACCGGCCACCTCATCTTTATTCGTCCAAAGTACCTCTTTCAAATCTTCGTGCTCGATATCAATACCTGAATCGATCACTCCCACAATTACAGTTTTGCCCCTTTTACCGTTCAAAAATTCATATGCTTTTGCCAAGCTCATTCCCGGTACAGAATCTTTGTAAATATCCATATGGGGCCAGGCTCGTATTTCGGCTTCGGTCATGTCCCCTTTTTTAGCGACCATCTGCAGGGTCTCTAGTGCTTCTACGGGGGGTTTAGGTTCTTGGGGGAGTTTAGGGGTAGTTGAAGTTTGAGTTACTGTTTGGGTTGTTCCACAGCTTACTAAAATTAATACAGCAAGACTTGCTGCATATATAGGTCTTAATATCCTCATCATTCTTGTTTTAATTAAATATTTCGTTAAATGTATGTGTGCTTTTTAAACGTATTCCCTTTTCGGTATGTTGCACAGTGCATAACTCATTATGGGCATCATGCTCTAAAAAGAGGTAATATTCGTTATCAGCAGCGTTATTTAAAAATTGTTCTTTTTCATCCAAAGTTAGTAAGGGCCTGGTGTCATAACCCATGATGTAGGGTAATGGTATATGACCTATTGTTGGTAATAAATCGGCCATGAATACAATAGTTTTCCCTTTGTATTGTATATGCGGAAGCATCTGTTTTTCGGTATGACCATCTACAAATAAAATGCCAAAATCCAGTGCTGATCTTTTCAGATGTTCCTTCGAAGTCGGTGAGATAAAATTCAGCTGTCCGCTTTCTTCAATGGGGAGGATATTTTCCTTTAAAAAGGACGCCTTTTCACGGCCATTTGGTTCGATGGCCCATTGCCAATGCGCTTTATTACTCCAGAACTTAGCATTCTTAAAGGCAGGTTGATATCCTGTTTTGTCTTTGTTCCATTCGATGCTTCCACCGCAATGGTCAAAATGCAGATGTGTCAAAAAAACATCGGTGACATCATCACGATGAAATCCGTATTTTGTTAGTGAGCTGTCAAGAGAATCATCTCCGTAAAGGTAGTAGTAGCCGAAGAATTTATCAGATTGCTTATCACCCATTCCATTATCGATTAAAATCAAGCGGTCACCATCTTCTATAAGCATACAGCGCATGCTCATTTCAATCATATTATTACTGTCGGCCGGATTTGTACGTTGCCAGAGCGATTTGGGAACCACACCGAACATTGCACCTCCATCTAGCTTAAAATTCCCTGTTTCTATAGGATAAATCGTCATTTTTTCGCAAAAGTTTACAAATATGCTGAAAATAAGCTAAATAATTGTTAAAGAAAGCAAAAAACCTCATCGAAAAGATGAGGTTTACTAGGAGGCGTCGAGCGGATTCGAACCGCTGTACAAGCTTTTGCAGAGCTCTGCCTAGCCACTCGGCCACGACGCCTTTTCTTAAGGGCTACAAATTTAAGTAAATTAACTTTTCACACAATAAAAAAGCCAATTATTATCGCTTCTTGGACATCTCAATTGTGACCATTGCAACATTACCACCAATGGGTGGATTCAACTTAGAGACTTTAACGATGACTTTCTTTACCAACGGTATTTCTTTCAATATTCGGTCAAGAATTTTATCTGCGACGGTTTCTAATAATTTTGTTCGTATGGCCATTTCTTCTTTTACGATCTTATTTAAATGTACATAGTCTACAGTATCACTTAACCTGTCTGACTTCGCTGATTTAGAAAGATCTGCCCTAACAGCAAGGTCAACACGATATTCCGAACCTATTTTACCTTCTTCATCTAAACAGCCATGATATGCATAAAGGCGAATATTTTTTACTTCTATCAGTCCCATACAAAAAATTGAAAAATGTCCTACTCGATTTTCGAGTAATCCTTAAACTTTTATTCCCTTAACGGCGGAAATCGCTGCAAAGATAGGATTCTTGTCGACACGACCTCAATCAAATCATTTTCTTAATTTTAGCCCAAATATAAGACCATGAAAATTCGTGAACAATTTATTATTTTATCCTTAGTTACGGTGGCATCAATTATTGGGGTTTCTTTTTTATGGAAGTCCATATTATGGAGTTTTGTTCTCGTTGCCCCATTATTTTTTATGGGATGGTACGATGTTTTGCAGCAAAAGCATACCATTCGTCGTAATTTTCCATTGCTCGGAAGGTTTCGTTATGCATTGGAATCAATCCGCCCTGAGATCATGCAATATTTTGTGGAAACCGATACAGAAGGGCGTCCGCTAAACAGAATTTTCAGGTCATTAATTTACCAACGTGCAAAAAAGGTAAATGACACTGCACCTTTTGGTACGCAAATGAATGTTTATCGTTCAGGATATGAATGGATGGATCATTCGATGTACGCTAAAAATAGTCCCAAAGAAATTGGTGAATTTCCCCGAGTCCTCATAGGAGGTAAAGATTGTAAACAACCTTATTCGTCAAGTTTATTAAATATTTCGGCTATGAGTTTTGGTTCCTTGAGCAAAAATGCCGTGATGGCCTTGAATAAGGGAGCTAAAATGGGTGGGTTTGCACATAATACTGGTGAAGGCGGTATCAGTCCCTACCATCTAAAATATGGTGGTGATCTTATTTGGCAGGTCGGAACAGGCTATTTCGGTTGTCGGGATAAAGATGGTAATTTTGATGAAGAAGGCTACAGGCAAAATGCGACCCGACAGGAAGTTAAAATGATAGAGTTAAAGATATCTCAGGGAGCTAAACCAGGTCACGGCGGTATTTTACCTGCAAAAAAGAATACGGAGGAGATCGCAAAAATACGGCATGTGAAACCCGGTATTGCCGTGCATTCACCTCCAGCGCATACTGCGTTTTCGGATGCTGAGGGGCTTTTAAAATTTATAAAAAAATTAAGAGACCTTTCCGACGGAAAACCTGTTGGATTTAAGCTTTGCGTTGGAAAGAAGCAAGAATTTATCGACATCTGTAAAGCCATGTTAAAAACGAGGATCACACCAGACTTTATCAGTGTTGATGGTGGAGAAGGCGGCACCGGGGCGGCACCCGTTGAATTCTCTAATTCTATTGGTATGCCGCTGCGTGAAGGCTTAGTATTCGTGCATGATACCTTGATAGGGTTCGACCTTAAAAAAGAGATTAAAATTATGGCGGCGGGCAAGATTATTACTGGCTTTCATATGGCGCGCGCTATTGCTTTAGGCGCTGATATTTGCTCGAGCGCCAGGGCCATGATGCTATCTATAGGTTGTATCCAGGCACTATTATGCAATAATAACACATGCCCAGTTGGTGTCACCACTCAAAATAAGTCTTTAATGAAAGGTTTGGTAGTCGAAGACAAAGCACCTCGAGCGGCCAACTATCATGAAGAGACTATTCATAGTTTTTTAGAAATGATCGCTGCCTCAGGTTTAGATACTCCTGACGACATAGAACGTAGACATATTAACAAGCGCATGGGTATCAGTAAAGTGGTAAAATATGACGAAATGTATCCTGAAATGGAGGTAGGTTGTTTATTGTCAGAAGCGACCCGGCCTGAAGAATACAAGAAATACTTTACCAAAAAAGAATTGGCAGCTATTGTTTAATAATTGGCATCCTCAGGGTACTTGGCCATAAATCCCTCTGCATCGATAACCATATTCTTACTTCCACAAAAGAAAGGTACCCGTTGATGTAATTCGGTTGGCTTAATATCTAATATTCTCACATAGCCATCTGTAGCTTTACCTCCGGCTTGTTCGGCCAAAAAAGCCATGGGGTTACACTCATAAAGTAAGCGTAACTTACCTTGGGGCCCAACAGAACTGGATGGATAAATATAAATACCTCCTTTAATCATATTCCTGTGAAAGTCAGACACTAAAGAGCCGATATAACGAGCTTTATAAGGTCGATCTCCTTCTTCTTCCTGGCAATATTTTAAATAGTCTTTTACACCTTGCGGAAAATGAACATAATACCCTTCATTGATAGAATAAATTTGACCGTCCTCGGGAAATTTCATATCAGGATGTGAGAGATAAAAAGTTCCTATAGCCGGGTTCAAGGTAAAACCATTCACACCATGCCCCGTTGTATAAACGAGCATTGTAGAAGTACCATAGACAATATAACCTGCGGCTACCTGTTTTTTACCCTCCTGCAAAAAATCTTCTTTTTGAACTGGGGTCCCAACAGGTGTAACACGTCTGTAAATGGAAAAAATGGTTCCTACAGAAACATTTACATCTATGTTTGATGACCCATCCAACGGATCAATTAACACCACGTATTTATTATTATTTTTTTTGTCATTTCCCGAAATGGTCACAAAATCATCTTCTTCTTCACTGGCTATACCGCAGACAATCTGCCGGTTGGTGAGCTTTTTCATAAAAATCTCGTTCGCATAAACATCGAGCTTTTGTTGATCTTCACCTTGAACGTTGGTGTCACCCGCATCTCCTAATATATCGACCAGCCCAGCTTTATTGACTTCATGGTTGACCACTTTGGCGGCTAATCGAATTGAATTTATGAGTCTTGAAAGTTCTCCTGAAGTGTACTTGAATTGCTTTTGGTTACTAATAATAAATTCACCTAAAGTACTGTGTTTGTGCATAGCAAGTTTACCTGTTGTATTTTTTACAAATATCGTTTTTCTTGTTTAATTAGAACAGCAATTCAACATCTTTTACCAAAGTTTTTTACTTTTGCGGGCGCTAATAAATCTCATTTAAAATGGAATTTTCCATTCGCAAAGGTCACAAAGAAGATATGGAATCTGTTTATAGATTGATCCATGAATTGGCAATTTATGAAAATGAGCCTGATGCAGTTAAAATTTCAGTTGATGACCTCATTAATGATGGCTTTAAAGAGGATCCTGAATTCGAGGTTTTCGTTGCTGAGGTTAAAGGGACCATCGTTGGAATGGCATTGTATTACAAACGCTATTCGACCTGGGAAGGGAAATCGCTGCATTTGGAGGATTTGATTGTCAATAAGGAGTACCGGGGGAAAGGGATAGGAAAAGCTTTATATATTGAAGTCATGAGAACAGCTTATGACAATGATATAAACAGAGTAGAGTGGGAAGTGATCGACTGGAATAAACCGGCTATTAATTTTTATCTGAGCACAGGGGCTACGATGATCGAGAATTGGAATCTTTGTCAAATGAACAGAAAAAATCTAAAAATATTTTTAGACAAACATGAGGGTATTTAAGTTTGGTGGTGCATCAGTTAAGGATGCGGCTAGTGTAAAGAATGTTGCTGAGGTTTTGCAGCAAGTCGGTTTTGAAGATGTATTCTTGGTGGTTTCTGCCATGGGAAAAATGACAAATGCGTTCGAAAAATTAACGCAGGCCTATTGTGAGCAGTCAGAAGACCGCGATATCATATTAAATGAAATAAAGCAATACCATCATAAAATCATCAACGATCTTTTTGAAGATAACAGTAAGCTGGTCTGCAATAAGGTTGAGATCTACTTTGCGCAATTGGAATCTTTTTTCACCGAAAATACTTCAGATAATTATGATTATATCTACGATCAACTGGTAAGTCAGGCTGAATTGATTTCAACTACCATTGTTAGCAAGTATTTGGCAAGTTCAGGTATTGAAAATACATGGATTGATGTGCGCGATTATGTAAAAACGAATACTGACTATCGTGACGCCAGGGTGGATTGGACGAACACGGAAGAAAATATAAAACGCTCCATTATAAAAAACGGGACCTTATATATTACCCAGGGTTTTTTAGGCCGTGCGGAAAATGGACATACAACAACTCTAGGTAGAGAGGGATCGGATTATACCGCGGGTATTTTTGCCTATTGCCTTAATGCTGACAGTGTGAGTATCTGGAAAGATGTTGAAGGTGTTTTAAATGCTGATCCGCGTTATTTTAAAGAGGCAAAATTATTGGAGCAAATCTCCTATACAGAAGCCATTGAATTAGCATTTTATGGTGCCTCAGTTATTCATCCAAAAACCTTACAACCACTTCAAAAAAAGGAGATTCCCCTTTATGTAAAGTCATTCTTACATCCGAAGAATAAAGGAACTTCTGTCAGTAGAGGAGTACATATTCATCCTGAAATGCCATGTTTTATTGTGAAGAAAGACCAAATTTTACTTTCCATTTCTTCCTTGGATTTTTCCTTTATCGTTGAACGAAACATTAGTGAGATATTTAGTCTTTTACATGAGCACAAAATGAAAGTAAACCTTATCCAAAATTCGGCAATTAGCTTTTCAGTATGCCTGGAGGATAAATATCAAAATTTTGATACGCTACTTAAAGAACTGAAAGACAAATTCAAAATAGAGTACTTCAAGGGTGTTTCACTGTATACGATTCGTCATTTTACCAAAGAATCCATTACCCGTATAGAAAAAGATAATGGTGTGCTGCTGAAACAGTTAAACCAAGAAACCGTACAAATTGTGATTGAGTAGATTTTTCTATCTTTGGAAGTCTCAAAAAAGCCAGATGGGTTTAGTATCTGCTAAAGAAATAGCCAAAGTAATCAATGTTGACAAGTATGGGTTTTTAGGAACCTTAGTGGGCTGGGTTTTACTCAAAACACTCCGTATTTCAAGGCTTAATCAAATCTATAATAAGCATAAGAATAAAAAAGACATTACTTTTTTGAATGCGATACTTAATGAAGTTCAGATTCAATTTGAAATACCCGAAGAAGATCTAAAACGCATTCCCAAAGACGGCTCTTTTATTACAGTTTCTAATCATCCTCTGGGAGGTATTGATGGTATATTATTGTTGAAATTATTGGTTGAAAAGCGTCCGGATTTCAAGATTATTGCCAACTTTTTGTTGCATCGTATAGAACCACTCAAACCTTACGTAATGCCGGTAAATCCATTTGAAGACAGAAAGGATGCGCAATCGAGTGTAGCGGGGATTAAAAACGCGTTACTCCATTTGAAAGGCGGTGCACCTCTTGGGATTTTTCCTGCAGGAGAGGTATCTACTTACAAAGACGGTAAATTAATTGTTGATCGCCCTTGGGAAGAAGGAGCCATCAAACTTATTCATAGGGCTCAAGTACCAATTATTCCTATTTATTTTCACGCCAAGAATAGCAGATTGTTCTATTTTCTATCGCGTATTAGCGGAACGCTTCGCACGGCTAAATTACCCTCTGAATTGTTGACTCAAGGAAGCAGAGTAATAAAGGTTCGTATAGGTAAAGCAATTTCGGTAAAAGACCAGGAGGACTATAAGAATGTGGATGATTTTCATGCCTTTATTCGTAAGAAAACGTATATGCTGGCTAATCCGTTTCAGCCGGAAGGCCCACTGATCAAAAAACCAAACCTAAAATTACCAAAGCAGCCGAAAGAAATTATTGGAGCGGTCTCAACGGGCAAGATGGCAGCTGAAGTAGCGGAATTGCGTGAAAACAATGCGCGCTTATTGCAAAGTAAGAATTATGAAGTCTTCTTTGCGCCTAGTGATAAGATCCCGAATATTCTTACTGAAATAGGACGATTGCGTGAAATTACCTTTCGCGAAGTAGGTGAGGGTACAAATAATGCCATTGACCTTGACGAATATGATGGGTATTATCATCACATGTTTTTGTGGGATAATAGTGCTAACATAGTTGTGGGTGCTTACCGCATGGGCCTGGGTGAAACCATTTTTAAAAAATACGGCTTGGAAGGGTTTTATATTAACACGCTGTTTAGACTAGAACCCGAACTCAATAAAATGATGTCTCAAACCATAGAAATGGGAAGGGCTTTTATTATCAAAGAGTATCAGCAAAAACCCATGCCATTGTTTTTACTTTGGAAAGGAATTGTTCATGTAACATTACGTTATCCTCAGCATAAATACTTAATGGGTGGTGTTAGCATCAGCAATCAGTTTTCAAACTTCTCGAAGTCGCTGATGATTGAATTTATGAAATCTCATTATTATGATCCTTACCTGGCACAATATATCCATCCGAAAAAGGAGTACAAGGTTAAACTTAAGGATGCTGATAAAGATTTTGTGTTTGATGAAAGTAAAGCTGACATGATCAAGTTTGATAGGATTATTGAAGAGATAGAACCCGGTAGCTTACGTATGCCTGTGCTGCTTAAAAAATACGTAAAGCAAAATGCCAAGCTCGTAGCCTTTAATGTTGATCCAAAGTTTAATAATGCAGTCGATGGATTAATGTACATACGTATTGCCGACCTGCCGGAAAGCACGGTAAAACCGGTCATGGAAGAATTTCAGGCCGAGTTGGAGCGTAAATTGGTAGAAAACAAAGAGCCTTTGAGTGAAGGCTCTTAAGATCCCTTTAGAACCAGGGTTTTTTGTTCACCTGATAGGTCTGATAGAATTCTTCGTCAGATTTTGTAAGATAGATGATACCTTCTATAAGGCCTATCATCGGAGGAATCCAAACCAGAAAAGCACCAATTAGCAGACACATTAATGCATAGCTTATTACTGTGAACCCTAAAAGGATAGCACCTTCTTTATTGTATCCTAAAATAAATTTATGAACCCCAAGTGACCCCAGAAGAATGGCTAAAATACCCGCAAGCACTTTTTTGTTTTCACTGCCGCCAAATGTGTCTTTTACACTATCAGTAAATTCTTTCGCTGTCTCTTTCGCTTCTTCAGCGAAATCACTTGCTTTTTCTTTGGCGTTTTCGAATGCTTCTTCGGCTTTGTCACCTAAATCGTTATTGTCTTCAGACATATTTTTTGTTTTAGTGGTTATCTAACAAAACTATAAAATTATCAAACACAAACCTTTAGCTATTAGAAATTTTTGGTTGCATATAATGATTTGTTGTGTATATTGCACTTTTCAAATAAATTATAACACTTTGTATAAAATAAAACATGAAAACTATCCAACAGGCCGTTACCTCCATCATCAATAAAACGCCTTTTATCGAAGAGGCGCTCTACGATAAACTGATCAATGTATCAGCATTAGCCAGAATCATTCAGCCCGAGGTAGAAGCATTATTAAAAAAAGAAGTAAAGGCAGGCGCCATAATGATGGCCATCAACCGTATTTCACCTTCAGAAGTACTACGTGTACGCAAAAATGTACGCAAAATGGCCTTGTCATCGGGTGATTTTATCGTACGGTCTGATTTAAGTGATTATACCTTCAAAAATTCATCTACGTTACTACAGAATATCACACGCCTGCTCGAGAAAATAAAGGATGACAGCGATGTGTTCTTCACAATTTCACAAGGTGTGTTTGAAACAAATATTGTCGCCAGCTCCATTTTAGAAGCACAAATAGAAAAAATTTTTAAAAATGAAACACGACTCTGGTTTCAGTCAGACCTGGCTTCGGTAACAATTAAACTTCCAAAATCTAATATGGAGCAGTCAGGCATTTATTACTTTATTTTAAAGCAACTAGCCTGGGCAAATATTTCTGTACAAGAAGTCATTTCCAGTACGCACGAAATGACAATTGTAGTGAAGGAAACAGATATCAATAAAACATTTTCCATTCTAATGGACATGAAATTGAGCTAATCACTCAAATCGTGTACTTCCGGCTATCGCTTCCTCCAACTCGTTGAGATAGTTCTTTTTGGTTTTCGCATCCCATTTTAAGTGTGTAGTGAATGCTGTAAGTACTGCCTCTTTTGCCTTTTCGATACTTTGTATATCAAAAAACAGGCGTCCTGTTCTGCGCAGGAAAAAATCGAGCGGTGTACACACCATCTCATGCTGTAAACAGAATGCTAGCTCAGCTTCAATAAGTGCAATTTCAATGTCGTTAGTGGTAGTGTTTTCAAGGTTTTTTAATATTGTATCCGTCTGCTTACCATAGTTATGTACCAAATATCCGGCATCAACTTGAGAAAGGCCTAAAGGCGCTATGCGCTTTGTTACAGCCTTGACGTAGGCCTTTACTTCTTTGTAATTTTTAAACAGATGCTCGGTTAACGGGATCTTTTGTGTTGAGACGTCATCAAATTCCTCTTCAAACCGTTTCTTTAATTTTCGGGCAACCATATTAACGATGCGCTCCGCCATTTTTCGATAGCCTGTCAATTTTCCACCGGCGATGGAAATTAATTTGCTGTCAGAATAAAAGATCTCATCTTTCCGCGAAAGCTCAGAGGCAGACTTTCCATCTTCATGGATCAAAGGTCGAAGTCCGGCCCAACTGGATTCTACATCGTCTAAAGTCAATTTAATATCAGGAAACATATTATTAACAGCACTGATCAAATAGGTGGCATCAACAATACTGATATTGATGTCGTCTTTGTCTTTTTCGTAATGAGTATCGGTCGTTCCGAAATAGGTGACTTTTCCCCTGGGTATGGCAAACATCATACGCCCGTCAGGAACGTCAAAATACACCGACTGTAGTACCGGTAATTTCTCATGTGGGACTACGAGGTGAACCCCTTTCGTTAAGTATAAGCGTTTGCCTTTATTTGATTTATTGATGGTTCGCAGCTCATCCACCCAAGGCCCGGCTGCATTGACTACATATTTCGCTTTAATGTCAAAGTCCTCTCCTGATAAGACATCACGCACTTTGGCTCCGACAACGCGCTTCTTCTTGTAGATAAACTCATTAGCCTCTACGTAATTGAGTGTCTTGGCACCATATTTTATGGCTGTCTTTATTATTTCAATGGTCAATCGGGCATCATCTGTGCGGTATTCGGCATAATATCCTGCACCTTTTAAGATACCATTTGGCAGCAAGGGTTCTTTTTTCAAGGCTTCTTTTTTATTGAGCATTTTACGCTTGTCATCGCCTTCTACACTTGCTAAAATATCATAGACTTTTAAGCCGATCGAAGTTAACCAGGTGCCGTAAGAGCCTCCTTCAATAAGGGGTAGAATCATCTTTTCGGGTACCACCAAATGTGGTGCCAGCTCATGGACAATCGCACGTTCTGTACCTACTTCTTTGACCAGCCAAAAGTCAAACTGCTTTAAATAGCGAAGTCCACCATGGATCAATTTTGTTGATTTACTGCTGGTACCTGAGGCGAAGTCGTTTTTTTCTACCAGTGCGACTTTCATTCCGCGTGAAGCAGCATCTAGAGCAATACCGGCACCGGTAATACCACCCCCAATAACGAGGATGTCAAATTCGGTTGTTTTTAAGTCTTTGGTGATTTGTGGTCGATCAAAAAATGAAAAGTTCTGCATATGTCAATCAAATATTCCGGTTGGTAATCCATCGATACTCTCTGTGTTTTTTTCTTGCCAGTAGTCCTCGATGCCTTCGTGCCCTTTGTCCTTCGCCCAGTCATTTAGCTGATTACGTTCGCCCTTGTAGTCGTAAAACGGAATTGACATACCACACGAGGTCTGTACGCTCTCAACTTCGATATCAAAAATTTGTCGTGTACCGGGCATTTCCGGAAATAGGCCGGCTACTGAATCCCAGGCATCATCACCGGTATGAATGGCTTTCCCTTTACCATAAATACGTAAAATATTTGGAGCTCCTTCGAAAGCACAGAACATAATGGTAATTCTGCCATTTTCCAGTAAATGTGCGGCTGTTTCGTTACCACTACCGGTAACGCTGAGCCAGAGAACCCTGTTTTCGCTATGTACCCTGAACGTATCCATACCTTTTGGGGAAAGATTAATACGCCCGTCGTTTTGCGGGGCTGTAGCCACAAAGAATACTTTCTGGGCTTCGATAAATTTCTGGATTCTGCCGGTGATCGCCGGATAAAATTTTGCCATGATTATTTCGCTATAATTCCTCTTTGATTTAACATCTTGACAGGCCTTAAGGCACTTACTTTTAGACTATTCTTTTTAAATAAAAACGTTTTTTCGTGCAAGATATCATTCAAAAAGAACGTCAGTTTAAACTCATTGTTAAGTTTTAGTACTTCTTCCTGTAGCAATTCGATCTTAGCCCCCGATTTTGCCGGTAAGCTATCAATCTTATGACGCATAACCGAAGTTTTAGTTTCACCGTCAAAA
This sequence comes from Flavobacteriaceae bacterium, assembly GCA_030065775.1. Taxonomy (GTDB): domain Bacteria; phylum Bacteroidota; class Bacteroidia; order Flavobacteriales; family Flavobacteriaceae; genus Aureibaculum. The sequence goes on from JASJDL010000012.1 coordinate 15,278, forward strand.
CCATGAGAAACAATTAAGACCATTTCCAGAGGTTCCTCTTTGTCATTAATCAGGTAAGCATTCCAGTCATTGGTATTGAAGACCTCGTTATACTGATGTGTTATTGCCATATAGACATCCTTCACTTCGGGTATTTGTATATCTTTCTTCATTCTTCCAACCAGTTCATGCTCCGTTCTATGGCTTTTTTCCAGCCATTATACTTTCGGGTTCTGTCTTGGTCATTCATTTTTGGAGTGAATACCTGCTCGATCCTCTTATTTTTTAAGATGTCCTCCTGCCGCCATAAGCCGACCGCAATTCCAGCGAGGTAAGCGGCGCCTAATGCGGTTGATTCTATATTTTTTGGCCGTTCAACATGAGCATCTAAAATGTCGGCCTGAAATTGCATCAGTAGATTATTAGCACACGCACCCCCATCTACTTTTAAGGTGGATAGAGTAATGCCACTGTCTTCTTGCATAGCATTGACCAGGTCTTTTGTTTGATATGCCAATGATTCTAAGGTCGCTTTTACCAGGTGTTCCTTACCGGTGTCTCGGGTTAATCCGAAAATAGCACCTCGGGCGTACATATCCCAATAGGGGGCACCTAAGCCTGCAAAAGCTGGAATCACATAGACCGGATTGTCGCCTTCAATGGACTTTGCCAGCTGCTCACTTTCTGCGGCAGATTGAATCAATTGTAATCCATCGCGCAACCATTGAATGGCAGCTCCTGCGATAAAAACACTACCTTCGAGCGCGTAATATACTTTGTTGCCAATACCCCATGCGATGGTAGTCAATAGGCCATTATCAGAAAACTGAACGTCTTCGCCGGTATTCATTAATAAAAAGCAACCCGTACCATAGGTGTTCTTGGCTTCTCCTGAGGCAAAGCAGGCCTGGCCAAATAAAGCGGCTTGCTGGTCTCCGGCAATGCCTGCTATAGGAATTTTAAACCCTTCAACTTCATAATCGCCAAAATGATAACTTGATGGTTTTACCTCGGGCAGCATTGATTTAGGAACGCTTAATGCCTCCAATAGCGTATCGTCCCATGACAGTAATGTGATGTTATAGATAAGTGTACGGGAGGCGTTACTGTAATCGGTTACATGAACTTTGCCCTCCGTTAAATTCCAGATAAGCCAGGTATCAATGGTGCCAAAGAGTAGTTCACCTTCCTCGGCAAGTGCCCTGGCCCCTTCAACAGTATCCAGAATCCATTTGATCTTAGTGCCAGAAAAATAAGAATCGATAACCAAGCCGGTATTTTTTCTAATATAATCTTCAAGGTCTTTTTTCTTAAGATCTTCACATATAGGTGCTGTTCGTTTGTCTTGCCATACAATGGCATTATAAATGGGTTTGCCGGTATTTTTGTTCCAAACCACGGCAGTTTCACGCTGATTGGTAATACCGATGGCGGCGATGTCGGTGTAATCAATTTCATTATTTCTAACCAGGCCACGAAACGTTTTTAGCTGTGCTTCTAAAATTTCTTGTGCGTCATGCTCCACCCATCCGGGGTGCGGAAAGATCTGGGTAAACTCTTGCTGTTCGATAGCTAGTTGTTTTCCATTTTCATCAAATAGTACAGAACGGGAGCTTGTAGTTCCCTGGTCGAGTGCAACAATATATTTTGACATGAATTAAGTGAATTATCGAGATTTGATAACAAGGAGCAATTTACGCTTTATTCTCAATACAAACTATAGTATAACCACTTAAGAACTAAAACGTTTTAGTAAAGTAATGAACTGTTACTTCTATGAATTGACCCTAAATTGAAGCTAGGATTCGCTGGTTTCGAAAACAGCACTGGTTGTAGTTACATTTCTATCAATCTTTCGCATTAAACCTCGTAAGACCTTACCAGGCCCAACTTCAGTAAATTGTGTGGCACCATCTGCAATCATCTGTTGGACAGATTGCGTCCATTTTACCGGCGCCGTCAATTGTGCAATTAAATTGTTTTTAATTTCAGCGGCTTTATGTACGGCGCTTGCTGTTACATTTTGATAGATTGGGCAGTTGGGTTCATTGAAAACAGTACTTTCAATGGCAGCTGCCAATTCTTCGCGTGCAGGTTCCATTAAAGGAGAATGGAAGGCGCCTCCTACCGGTAAGACTACAGCCATTTTCGCCCCTTCTTCCTTTAAGGTTTCACAAGCCGTATTCACAGCAGCTACCTCTCCAGAAATTACCAGTTGACCGGGGCAGTTATAATTAGCAGCAACGACAATTCCCGGGGTGGTGGCACATACTTTTTCTACAATATCATCATCTAAACCTATGATCGCAGCCATAGTCGATGATTGCAATTCGCACGCCTTTTGCATGGCCAAAGCACGTTGAGAAACCAAGTTCAAGGCGGCCTCAAAATCTAAGGTTCCATTGGCTACCAGCGCGGAAAATTCACCTAATGAATGCCCGGCTACCATATCCGGGTTAAATCCATCCCCTAAGGTTTTAGCCAAAGCCACGGAGTGTAAAAAAATAGCTGGTTGGGTGACTTTGGTTTGTTTTAATTCGTCATCAGAGCCTTCAAACATACTATCAGTAATCGAAAAACCTAAAATATCATTGGCTTTTTCAAAAAGTTCTTGAGCAATAGGAGATTTTTCGTAAAGGTCCAGGCCCATTCCCGAGAATTGAGCACCCTGACCAGGGAATATATATGCATGCATAGGGATCGTTTTTTGTTATACGACAAAAATAGACATTTTGCACTAATAATTATTTTATATTTTAGTGAGCTGTACTATGAATAATCAACAGCGAAAGTATGCTTACCGCATTTATTTAATTCTAGGAGCTCTCTTTATCTCCTCATTAGTGGCTTCTAATTTAATTTTTCAGAAATTCTTTTATTGGAATCCTTTCGGATTGTTCAGATTTGAAATATCGGTAGGTATCTTACCGTACCCCATTACATTTTTAATTACAGATATTATCTCTGAGATCTATGGTAAGAAAAGGGCCAATGAAGTGGTTGTCGCAGGTATTTTCGCATCTGTTTTCTCCATGCTGATTATCTATGTGGCGAATGAAGTACCTGCTATTGATGCTTCACCAGTAAATAATGAAATATTTACCAAGGTATTCGGGCTGTCACCATTAGCAGTATTGGCATCTATGCTGGCTTATTTGTTTGCACAATTTATAGATATTAGAATTTTTCATTTCTGGAAAGATTATACAAATGGCAAACACCTATGGTTGCGCAATAATTTTTCAACATTCACCTCGCAGTTTGTAGATACTTGCACTGTATTATTACTGCTTTGCTCCTTTGGAGTTTTGCCCTGGAACCTCTTTTCAAGCCTTTTGTTAAGTGGATTTTTATTTAAGGTAATTGTCGCTGCCCTTGATACCCCACTGTTGTACCTTTTTGTATACCTTCTGAGAAGAAAGTTTAAGCTAGACGTTGGTGGTGAAATACATCTATTTAGTTAACTAGAGCTGGTAAAGACCATTTTTTATCGCATAAAGTACGAGGCCGACCCTACTTTTAACCCCGATCTTTTTGAATAAGGACTCGCGGTAGCCATCAATGGTTTTTGGACTCAAATACATTTCGTTCGCTATTTCGGCATAGGTTTTTTCAGAACAAACTAATTCCAGAAGCCTTAACTCATTGTCAGATAGTTGCGATTCGTTTTTGACCATTCCATGCATGGATTTTTGAAGTATTTTGGAAACATGTTTTGTATGGTAAAATCCGTCGTCAATAACTTCCTGCAAAGCCGTTTGGAGCTCGGTTGGATGAATGTCTTTTAATAAATAACCCCGAGCCCCTTTTTTAATCATTTTTATAATTAGGTTTTCATCGTCTTCCATTGAAAGCGCGAGAACTTTGATTTCAGGCTTATTTTTTCTAAGCCAAGCGGTCGCTTCAATGCCATTCATTACCGGCATATTCACATCCATTAAAACGATATGTGGGGTATTGGATACTGTATTGAGCTTGTCAACGAGTTCCTGACCATTATTGGCATGAAAAAGAACATTGAATTCTTCAAAAGAGTCAACAAGTCCTTTCAATGACTGTGCAAAAAGCAAGTGGTCATCTACGATTACTACGTCATATTTTTTCATAAACTTCTTTATAAGGATAGGTTAAAATTAGTGTAACGCCTTGGTCTTTTTTCGATTTCAATGAAAAACCTGTTCTGATTAATTTCGCCCGACTCTGCATATTGAGAAGACCCGAACCTTTTTTGATTTCATATTGATCAAAACCTACACCAGAATCTTGAGCTGTAATTACTAGATTTTCAGGTTGAAAATTTAGATGTACTTTAAGTGATTTCGCTTTGGCATGTTTTATGGAATTCGACAGGAATTCCTGTAAAATTCGAAACAGGATTATTTCATCTTTCTGGTCAATTGGCTTTGGGGTGCCTGTGATTTCTATTCTTGCATTGAGAAAATTCATCCTATTAAACCGTTGTAATTCTAATTCTATAGCTTCTTGAAGCCCCATATTTTTTACTGTTTCTGGGTTTAATAGTTTAGATAGCGTACGGATTTCTTGTAAACTTTTTGAGATAATGTCTCCAGTATCATCCAAAATGCTTTTTTGGCCATTGGCCACATTAGGTTGCAACATATTGAGCTGCATTTTAGCCACTGATAATAATTGGCCAACATTATCATGGAGTTCCCAGCTAATATTTTGCAAGGTTTGTTCTTGTGTCTCTAATTGTGATTTGATAATCTCTTCTTCAAAACGGACCTCATCAGCACGTTTTTCCAACAAGAACTTCATCTTTCGGTTTTGAAAAATGCTGAAGATTACGATAATTACTACCACTAATAAAATAACCATTAGTGTAGTTATCAATATAATTACAGTTGTGTCACCGGTATCCATAGAACAGTACTAAGTTACTCAATCTTTTCTTCTTTATGACTCCAAATAAAACCTACAGTGAATGTCAGATACATGACTATAGCCAGTATCCAAATAATCAAAAAGAGATTATGAATACCTTTCATCAAAGCATATCTGGTAACATCTAAGGTAAATGGAATCGTACCAGTATGAAAAATTAAGAGCCCGACACTAATCCAAAACAATAGCTTCTTATGATAAATCATAATGGTTTCTGATCGAAGTAATTCAATGAAGTAAAAACAAACAGCGACTATTAAAAAAAGTGAACCCGTCACGTCGGGCAGTTCTGACCATTCAAACCTAAAATCTTGTATAAAAGACCAGTTAATAATTGCAAAAAGCAGGTAAAAGACAATAAAAGACGTTAACCACTTTCGGTAGGACGCTTTTTTAATTGATCTTCTATATATCATTAGAACCACAGGATAAAAGATAAAAGACATTACGTTGTACATCCATAAATTGTAATGCGCTCCTTTTTCATCAAAAAAGCCAAATATTTTTTGCTCGCTTGTGTACCAGCCTAAATATTCAGTTAGCGTTATATACCAAAGAATAATTAAAAAATATTTTAAAGGCGAATTTTTGAATTTATAATAATAAATAGTTCCAGCAATCGCCGCCAGAAGCTCTGAGTACAGAACAAAATTTCTAAAATAATCTAATGACATTTAAGAGATTTGTTTAAATGCCTGAGGATGACTGATTATTTTTAAGACTATCACGTAACGACTCGTTATCTAGCATTAACCCATTTTTGATAGTTTGAAAAATACTGAATAGCACGATCATAGCAATGGCGAACACCAAAACTACAATAGTGCTTATCAGTATGATTAATGTTGTTCCTTCTTGCTCCATATAAATCCAAAGGTGAATATTAAATACATTACGATTGCCAGAACATACACAATGAGAAACAGTTCATGTATTCCAGGAATCAGCATATAACCGTTCCATTTCAATACAAATGGAATAGTTCCGGTGTAAAAAAGTAATAAGCCAATACTAATCCAGAAAAGCAGTAGCCGGTGGAAAACTAAAACTTTTTCTGACCTAAGTAACTCTATAAAGTAAAAAATTATCGAAGTAACCAAGAAAATTGCACCGGCGATTCTAGGGGCAACTGCACTGTGAATGATAAAATTTTGAAAGAAAGTAAAGTTTATTATAAACAGAACTGAAAAGACTACAGCAAATATTTTTATTAATTTCTTAAAAACTTTAGTATCTAATTGTTTATAATAGATAAAATATAATGTGTTAAATGTTATGAAATTTAAAATATTATAAACCCATTTATTATATATGAATCCTTCTTCATCAACGTAAGCCATGTGGCCAGAGACCTTAATATATTCACCTAAAAATTCAGAGATGGTTATATACCATAATAAGTACAAAAAATACTTTAAATGGGTATGTTTGTATTTATAGAAGAAAACTGTACCCACAACGGCCGATACCAGTTCGCTGTATCGAACAGAATCCTGAATAATCTCAATAGGTGTGCTCAAATTTTGAATATAATTAAATGATTTTTTTTAATGTGGTGGTGATGAACTTCCGTCATTGTACAATAAACCATCTCCATTCCTTCTAATTGCAAAGTATCCAGCTTTTTGTGCTGATTGTCTCTCTTCGCTTATCTTATCCTTAAGTACATCTCTTAGATAAATTATCTTATCATTACTGTCTAAAGTGTATCCGGATTGTTGGTCGGTCGTTTCCGTTGGTGCAATAAAAAATGTTTGATGATCTTTGCTATCTCCATATTTGGATTGATTATTAGGATAAACACTAAAATATACTTGTAATCCTTTTGGTGTTACTCCTACTTCCGCTGACTTATCTTCCACATATTTTATATAGGCTTTCATATCTGTAATATCGAACCATACCATTCGAGTATCCTCGAACTTGGAATCTTTGTATTTTTTCTTCAATGTGTCTTTCAAGATTTTTACTCTGTCGCTCGAATATTTTTTGTACATTTTTTCTGCGTCTTTTAATGATATAATATGATTTGCGATCATGGAGTCAATATCATCTTGAGATATCTGGCCCGAAACATCTGCTTTTTCTTCACAAGATGTAAAGCCCATGCTTAACAAAGCAATGAATGACAGCATAAAAATTTTAGAAAAAAGGGTTTGAAAAGTTTTCATAATAATATGGTTTAGGATTATGTACCTGCAAAGTACCAATAAATCAACATATTAGAAAAGGGGAAAATTCCCCTTTTTTGTCAAGGGAATTTTCCCCTTCAAATTCAGGATTTTTCCTCTTGTCTGACAGGAAGTATTACCTCAACTTTGCGGTGTAAATCTTTTAGAGTTAATTATTTGGGTTAGTTAAGAAACTTATATTTTATATCCACAAAAAAAATCTGTGAAAAAGAATACGTTCAGTATTAAAATAACAAAAGTGTGGGTAAGTTGCTATGAAAATTAAAATATAAGTTTCTTTTTTTTAAAGTACAGAAAGTCGAACTACCAAGCCTTCATTAGCTCTTATATTGAATACCGTTTGATCTTCAAATACTAAATATTGCCCCTTAATGCCTTTTAATATTCCGGTGTAGCTAGGTGTTTTTTCCATGTTCAAGCTTTTCACCTTATTTGGATAGGCCTTTACAGGAAAAGCGATAGCCGTTTCCGATGAATTTTTAAGATAATATGACTTTACTTCTTCAGGAATATAGGGCGATAAGCGTTCCTTTTCGGCAACCAGGTCAACATCTTCTACATCATTTACGAGCATTTTTCGCCAATTGGTCTTATCAGAAATATGCTCCTTTAAAGCTACCTCGGTAATACCTGCAAGGTATCGATTGGGTACTTCTGCCACTTCAATGGCCTCGTGAGCACCCTGGTCTATCCAACGCGTCGGCACCTGTTGTTTGCGAGTAACCCCAACTTTAATATTGCTGGAATTTGCCAAATACACAATATGCGGTTGCAATTGCATTTCTTTTTCGAAAGCCAGATCTCGATCTTCTTTATCGAGATGTGCTGTGCTTAACTCCGGGCGCATGATCCACTCACCCGCATAGGGAGTCTCAAAAAAACAACTCTTACAGAAACCTTGTCGATAGATTGGTTTGTCTAACCGACAGTTTAAGCATTGATGCCCAATAAATTCCAATTGAATTTTACGATCAAGTAACTGATTCATATTAATGAAATCTGAACCCATATCGAGATAGTATTCAATCGGATTCAAAAATTCGGCCCTCATTTTGATTAAAACACCTTGGTAGATCATAAAGACTAATTTCTATGTACCAAATTACAAAATTTAAATTCACGCGAAAGTCTCTTTTCGAATTTAAAATTTGAGTTTTGACATGTACTAAAAATGCTAATTTTTGGCGATTACTTTGACTTTTTGTTTCACTTCCTGGGCAATTTTTCTTGCTTCATTGATGTTTTCATGCACTATGGTTACATGTCCCATTTTTCGAAAGGGTTTGGTCTGTCTTTTACCATAAATATGAGGAGTTACACCATCTATTTTAAATAATTCATCAATGTTTTCATAGACTACATCTCCCTTATAACCTTCAGCCCCGACCAAATTTACCATGATCCCACTAACTTTACTGGAGGTGTCACCTAAAGGAAGATTTAAAATAGCCCTTAAATGTTGCTCAAACTGATTGGTGTACGAGGCTTCTATGCTGTAATGGCCGCTATTGTGAGGTCTTGGAGCCACTTCGTTTACAAGGATGTCGTCATTCTCAGTTTGGAATAACTCTACAGCTAATAAACCGACATGATGAAAGGCCTGAGCAACTTTTAAAGCAACAAGCTCTGCTTTCTCAGCGACTTCTTCTGGGATACGGGCCGGACAAATCACATATTCTACCTGGTTCGCCTCCGGATGAAACTCCATTTCAACAACGGGATAGGTCTTCAGTTCACCGTTTACATTTCTCGCTACGATCACGGCCAGTTCATTTTTGAAAGGTACCAGCGCTTCGGTAATACATTCAACATTCGGTAAATTTTCTAAATCTTCTTCTGATCGGATGATTTTAACCCCGGTACCATCGTAACCGAATCGGGTGCTTTTCCAGACAACCGGAAGATCAATTCCACCATTTCTAAGGGCATCTTCAATTTCTTCAGAGAATGCAAAACGGGAAAACTTGGCAGTGGGGATGT
>JASJDL010000013.1 GCA_030065775.1 Flavobacteriaceae bacterium
AGCTTACGCGGAAATTGCACTAAACTTTCGGCACCATTTTTACCAACAGCGGCCACACCAAACAGATAATTATCGATAACTATATTCTTCAAGGTATAGTCGGTCGCTTTACCGACAAACCTGCTGTATTGCCATTGTGGTGAAGTTGTATCGCGCCAATAGATTTTATAGCCTATGAGTTGATCATCGTCTACAGTATCCCAGAGTAAACGTGTAGATGGTCGAACGGCACCTCCGATACTTACATTTTTTGGTGCAGGTGGCGCAGAGGCCAAGGATGCTAATGTCAAAGCATTTACCGCTGTGAGTCTCGCGGCATAGTCAAAATTTACAGATTCAATGACGTCACCATATTTGATACCATTTTCTGTACGTAGGTCCTGATGCTGCTCATTATAATTTTCATGGGTTTCCATGATTCGAACACCCGTGAATCCCTGGTCATTAAACGGGCGATGATGCCCTCCCCGACCAAAACGATCTAAACGATAGATCATAATAGCATCTAAGTTCGTCATGTAGGCATCAGTGATCTTATCAATATAGCGCGCCAGTTGTCTCGACGGGCCATCAATTTCGCCACCATAAAAGCGCATGGCCCTGCGTTGTCGGTCAGTTGTTTCCATGGAAATCGCCTCAGAAAACACGCGAAAAGTACTATTATCAATAACACCATCTATACCCTTAATATTACCGATCATATCGTTATTCAAAACACCGACAATATTCCAACCCTCGTCTTTAGCAACTTTTGCCATGTGCTGCCCTCCATACAGGCCTTGCTCTTCACCCGATAAACCGGCATATATAATGGAAACAGGGAACCTATACTTGCTTAATACTCGTGCCGCTTCTATAGCACCAGCCATACCGGAAGCATTGTCATTAGCACCTGGTGAATCAGAAGTATAATTATTCGGGTCAGAAACCCGTGAGTCGATATCACCTGACATGATGACATAGCTATTGGGATATACGGTACCGCGTTGAATCGCCAGCACATTTACGACTTCAACATCTTTTACAATTCTGCGGTCATTTTTGGGTACTAAATTACGCTGATAGCTCACTTCTAAACAATTATTACAAGCTTTGGAAATAGCATCGAACTCCGATTTAATCCAACGTCTGGCCGCACCGATTCCTCTAGTTTTTGAAATAGTATCAGACAAGGTATGGCGGGTTCCAAAATTCGCTAGTTTTCGAATATCTTTCTCAATGCGCTCAGCCGACGGGGCCGTGGCAATTTCTGTTAGAATCTTCGAAACTTCACTTTGTGCTGAAAGGAATCCAACAACAAATAGTAAAACAAGAGTAGGTGCTTTTTTCATTGTATATTGATTAGTTGCTATGAATTGAAAATTAAGGCTTAAAGTTACCATTATTTAAAAGAATACTTATATTAGGTACTTCAATAGTAAGGAGCCCATGAAAAAACTTATAGTATTTACCCTTCTTATTGTATCGTGCATAGGTTACTCGCAGCGTGATTCTACCGACGTATATCAAAGACCTAAATTTTGGGATAATGTACGGTTTGGTGGTGGTTTAGGATTAAGTTTTGGCCGCGATATTACTGTGATCAATATTTCACCAAGTGCCATTTATGATTTTCAAAATAACTTTGCCATGGGAATCGGCCTAGGCTATTTATATTCTAAAAATGGTGATTTAAGATCAAATGTTATTAGTCCGGGAGTACTGGCGCTCTACAATCCGGCTCAAGAAGTGCAGCTTTCCGCTGAGTTCGAGCAACTTTTTATCAACCAGGATTTTGGTAGTGACTCCAGAAGTTTTGACTATCCTGCCTTGTATTTAGGTGTTGCCTACAGAACGGGTTGGGCTTCTTTCGGTGTGCGTTACGATGTGCTCTTTGATGAAAGGGACAGCATCTTTGCATCGGCATGGTCACCGATTATAAGGGTCTATTTTTAATTAAAATGTAGTTTCATTCCTTCATGCGAAGATTTGAAGCCAAGTTTTTCATAAAATCGTATCGCTTCGGGTCTTTTCTTATCAGTAGTAAGTTGAACCAAATGAGCACCTCGTTCTTTAGCTCTGTTTATTGCCCATAGAATTAACTCTTCACCCAGCCCTCTACCACGTTGATCATCACGAATTCTAACCCCTTCTATTTGTGCTCTTATCCCCCCTTGATAGGTTAGATATTGAATAAAGCTTAATTGCAACGTTCCTATAAGTTCTTTATTAGCATTTTCTACAACAATCAATTCTTGATTTGGATCTTTATCGATAGCCTGAAAAGCTTTATAATACTTTGTAGGTAAAGGGTCTTTATAGTCCTCGCGAAGTTTGCCCAATTTATCACTAGCTATCATTTTAACTACTTCTGCCAAGTCGTCCTTTCTGGCCTTTCTAAATAACATTTAATAAATGGTTTTTAACTCGGTGATTAATTTTTCAAGCATGTGATCCGTGAAATCGAGATGCGTTACGATGCGAAGTTTGCCTTGCCCCATACCAACGATTAAAATTCCCCTATCTTTTAATTTCTTGACAAACTCTTGCTCATCAATGGCGTCTTGCACATTAAAAATCAGAATATTGGTTTCAACAGGCTCCACTTTTTTGATGTAGGGTAATGATTGTAACACTTCGGCAATTGCTTTCGCTTTTTTATGATCTTCAGTCAGCCTGCTAATATGATGCTCCAAAGCATAAATTCCAGCCGCCGCTATATAACCCACCTGACGCATTCCTCCCCCCAATCGTTTACGGATACGTACTGCTTCTTTGATATACGCTTTGCTACCTAATAACAAGGAACCTATGGGACAACCTAAGCCTTTTGAGAGGCATACTGAAATCGTATCAAAGAGCTCGCCGTAGTGCTTTGGTAATTGATTTTTGGCCACTAAGGCATTAAACAAACGAGCACCATCTAAGTGATACGCCAGATCATTCGTACTACAAACAGCCCTGATCTTCTTTAATTCTTCAATATCCCAGCAGGCACCGCCTCCTTTGTTTGTCGTATTCTCAACGGTTACCAACGAGGTAAACGCTTCGTAGATATGCTCTTTATTTTTTATATGCGCTCTTACCTGATCTGCAGTGAACATTCCTCTGTTCCCATCGATCAAATTACAGGCAACTCCTGAATTAGCGGCGGGGCCACCGCTTTCATAATTATACACATGTGCCCATTTGTCACAAATAATTTCATCACCGGGTTTCGTATGCAGCATAATAGCTGTTTGATTCGCCATGGTACCCGATGGGAAAAATAAGGCGGCTTCCATACCAAACATACCTGCTATTTTTTCCTGTAATTTATTTACAGTCGGGTCTGCACCAAAGACATCATCTCCGGCCTCGGCCTGCATCATCGCCGACAACATCTCTTTAGTTGGGAGCGTTACTGTATCGCTAATTAAATTAATCGTCATATTCTATAGATCATTCCATTCCAATCGGTGAACCGTCAGGAATTTTAGGTGCCATTGCCTTTTTAAACTTTGTAGGATCTGCGATGAAATTGGCAATGCTTCGTATTATAGTAGCATTATAGATCTTTTGATTACCAGTGGCTTTCTTAGACTTTAGGTATGTTGAAATAGCCTCCAACTTATTCATTACTAGCGCATTTACCTGTCCGTATGAATTCGTATGAGCAGCCAAGCCAAACAATTGATTTAACACTTCTTGATTTATTATATTTTGAAGTTCCTGGGCGTACGTATCTTTATGTGTTTTCTTAAAGGATACGTTTACAACTTCTTCAATGAGTTCATTTAGTCCTAATTGACTGTTATCAATGCTTTTATGCTGCACCAACCTGCTTGCTCTCTCTGGATGAAATAGTAGTTCTAAGGTAAGCTGAGTCGCTGTTTGTACCGCACCATATGGATCAAAGGCCACGCCATTTTTGCTTTTAAAGGATTCCCTACTCCTACCATAACCCATCGCGCGCGGAGGAAAAAGGTTGAACTTGTCTTTTGGTATTCCAATAGTCAGTGGATCAATTGTTTTTAGCAGAGATTTCAATGCTTTCCTTTCAGTCGCTCCGTCAACTCGCTTAACAATGGATGGTGAACTGCCGCGTACAGCGTACGAATAATCCAATCCACCGATCAATTTGACAACGGCCTCGGTTTGATAGCGATGGAAGAAATACAAAGGCACAAACACATCCTCTAAAACAGAATAGGGCTCTGAAATTTTAATATTATCAACCGAGAACCTGTTAATGGCATCGCCTCGTATTTCTAATACATTGTCGAGCTCGGCTGTGATATCTGAACCATTATCCCATAAATGCGCATAGGCGTGTGCACTTCCTTTCGGGCGTGCGTCCTGGTCAGAAATATAGCGCAATCCTTTGGCGAAGGCATCCTTCAGTATTTTTTGGAGACCTTCTTCTTCATCAGAAGCAAAATCCTGGTAGGCATAGGCAACGGTTACTTTATCCCATTCGCCAATGCCGACTCCATAGGCATCCGAAAAATCGATCCTGCCGTCTTTTAAAGATAATTTTGGATGTGGGTAGTCCATCACAGAAGCTCTTCTATTGGAACTTGCTGCAAAATTATGAGCAAAACCAAGCGTATGGCCAACTTCATGCGCAGACAACTGGCGAATTCTAGCCAAAGCCATTTCTAAGGCAAATTGATCATCGGTCACACCATTGGCATAGGGTGCCTGCAACGCCTGCGCGATGAGAAAATCCTGACGAATACGTAAGGAACCTAAACTCACATGTCCTTTAATTATTTCACCCGTTCTCGGGTCAGAAATACTACCCCCGTAACTCCATCCGCGCGTAGAGCGGTGCACCCATTGGATCATATTATAACGTAAATCCATCGGATCTGCATTTTCAGGCAACATTTTTACCTGAAAGGCATCTTTATAACCAATCGCTTCAAAGGCTTGATTCCACCATCGTGCTCCATCCAATAAAGCCGAACGAACAGGTTCTGGAGTACCCCTATCCAGATAATAAATTATGGGCTCTTTGGCTTCGCTAACGGTAGCTGAAGGGTCTTTTTTTTCAAGGCGATGACGATAAATAAACCGCTTCATAATAGACTCATTTACTGGAGTTGCATAATCCATATATGCCATCGGATAACCGCCACATCGCGGGTCAAAAACCCTCGGTTTATAATTGGCATCAGGCAGCTCTACAAATGAATGATGCTGATGAGAAGTTACCGCTGAAGCATCAGGCGCCACACTTCTGATATTGTATCCTTTTGGTTTTCCGGTGAAGGTAAGCATTACATCGAATTCCACATTCTTAGGAAATGCTTTTGTGCGTTCTAAATTGAAGGCACTTCTTGATTTATCTAATTTGTAAGTTCCTTGTTTATTACTGGATAGTCTATTAATGACGCCATGTGCATCCCGCATCAAAAAATCGGTAGCATCCACTAAATAATTTCCTTTGTGCTCTTTGGTAATTTTAAATCCGTGAAGCACAGATTTCGCAAAGGCCTCTTCTATGGATTTCCGCTCATCTGCATTATCTGTAAGTGCACGATAGCGTTTATTAGGTTGTATTAGCAATATCTTATTGCCTGCTTTTTGGAATTTTACGACGACGCCGTCACCTAACTGCCCTCGATCGAGGCCAATGTCATTTGAACCCAATCCCTCAGATAGTGAATGTACATATAAGAATTCGGTATCTAATTTGTCTATTACAAGATGGATCTTATCAGTACTTTCATCGTAATAAAAATCAAAATAACCCTTAAAAAGGGTAGTATTCTTTTCATTATCAAAGAATTGTGAAAATAGAAGGTTTGCAGAAATCAATAAGAGTAAGGTAAGTGTTCGTTGTTTCATAACAGGGAAAATTTCCATAAAACTATGAAAAATCACTCTAAGGTCCATCAGATTTTCTATTCTATTTTTTAAGCTTATTTTTGCGCTAATATGATTACACAAGATCAAATAAAAGATATTAATGAGCGTGTTGAAAAGCTCAAAGGCTATTTGAACATTGAACAGAAGCTTATCGAGATTTCCAATGAAGAGGAAAAATCGGCTGATCCGGACTTTTGGAGCGACCCAAAGCAGGCCGAAACGCTGATGAAATCGCTACGTTTTAAAAAGAAATGGGTGGAGGACTATGATACCGCTAAAACCGATAGTGAAGAACTGCAGATCTTATATGATTTCTATAAGGAAGGTGAGGCCAGTGAAGAAGAGATCATGGAATCGTATCACAAAACCACCACTTTTTTAGAAGAAATGGAATTCAAGAATATGCTTTCTGATGAAGGTGATGACTTGAATGCTGTACTTCAGATTACGGCTGGTGCCGGTGGTACCGAAAGCTGCGATTGGGCCTCTATGCTCATGCGAATGTATATGATGTGGGGACAGAAGCACGGTATGAAAATAAAAGAATTGAACTACCAGGAAGGTGACGTAGCCGGTATCAAAACCGTATCATTACAGTTTGATGGTGACTATGCATTTGGATGGCTAAAAGGTGAAAATGGTGTGCATCGTCTAGTGCGTATTTCACCATTTGACAGTAATGCCAAACGGCATACTTCTTTCGCTTCGGTCTATGTATATCCACTAGCTGATGATACGATTGAAATAGAAATCAATCCTGCCGATGTTGAGATTACCACGGCTCGCTCCAGTGGTGCAGGCGGTCAAAACGTAAATAAGGTAGAGACGAAGGTTCAATTAACCCATAAACCGACCGGGATTCAGATTTCTTGCTCAAATTCCCGTTCACAACATGATAACAGAGCAACTGCCCTACAGATGCTAAAATCTCAATTATATCAAATAGAGCTGGAAAAGCAACAAGAAGCCAGAGCAGATATAGAAGCCAGTAAACTAAAAAATGAATGGGGTAGTCAAATTCGCAATTATGTGATGCATCCGTACAAATTAGTCAAAGATGTACGTACAGCCGAAGAAACCGGAAATGTTGATGCTGTTATGGATGGTGAGATCGATGCATTTTTAAAAGCCTATTTAATGAGTCAAGGCCAAAAACAAGATTAGAAAATGAAAAAAATTGACACCATCATCTTCGACCTGGGAGGTGTGCTTATTGATTGGAATCCGAAATATGTTTATCGTGATGTTTTTAACGGTGATGAAGCTAAAGTCGATTGGTTTTTGAACACTATCTGCACGCATGAATGGAACGAAGAGCACGATGCAGGCCGTTTGATTGAGGAGGGCAATACCCTGCTCATTGAACAATTCCCAGAGCATGAAGCACTCATTCGAACCTATTATGAACGGTGGACAGAAATGCTGGGTGGGCCCATAAAAGAAGGCGTCGCTATATTAGAAAAATTAAAGCAGGTGAACAACCATCAATTATATGCCTTGACAAATTGGAGTGCCGAAACCTTCCCGGTGGCCATTGAACGTTATGATTTTTTACAATATTTCAAAGGTATAGTGGTTTCTGGGCGAGAGAAAACCAGAAAGCCATTTGCCGAAATCTATGAAATTATACTGAAGCGCTACAATTTATCCCCCAAAAGTTCGGTATTTATAGACGATAGTTTAAGAAATGTTGAAGGTGCCCGAGCAGCCGGTATTAATGCCATTCAATTTAAGAATAGCCAACAACTGACTAATGAATTGAATCATTTGGGAGTTCATTTTTAGGAATGCCATACGAGATCTTCAATCGCTTTACACCCCATTCTTTTGCTTTCTTAACATTAGTACCCATATAAATATCGATTTGATTGCGTTTACGGCGATGCATCTTATCCTTTACAAGATAAATACTGTCAAGACCTTCTATTTTTACAGGCGTATCACGCTTCAATCCTAATCGGATTAAATCCCTTGAAACGGCAATACATTTCATTCCCGGTTTTAAACTGTCTCCCCAGGCCGCAATATTGGGATTTGAGGATGTCTGATATCGTAATGAATTATAAGCGGTAGCTTTCACTTCTATTTCTTTCCAGACATATGGATCTTCTTCCCTTTTACAAGAAATAAGAAGAACTAAAAGCAATAAAAAACTGTAGACTTTCATTACTGTAAATCTACTAGTTTAAAGTGAAACCTATTCATCATGGTTTTTTGAGCCAGTCTATTGATGGCCTCTTCGGTTAGTTGTAATACACGAGGATACCCTCCGGTAACCCCACAGTCTCGCATTAGCACAATGAGTTCTCCTGAAGGTGTTAACTGTACTGTACCCGGGAGTACTGATGAAGTCAGGATGGTTTTTAGATTATTTTCTAACCGTTCTTCAAGTCGGTACCCCATCCTATTACTATTTTTTGAAATAGTAAATTCTTCAGTTTCTAAAATTTTTTTTTGTACTTCATCTAACCATTCATATTCAGGTGCTTTATAAACTTCGATACTCGTGTTCTCAAAATGACTTTTATTCACCTTTACCGAAGCGTACGAATGATTTTCTTCAATTAAGAAAGGTTCATAAAAGATTTCATCATCTTTTTGTAACCTATATTTTTTGGTGATTTCTTTAAAAAGACTTCTGCTGCCAAGTACTGGCTTATTTAAAAACCCACCGTGTACAGCAATATAGGCCCTTAAGCCATATTCGGGGTTGCTAAATTTTACAATACTATCTTTCTCTACCTTTACGGGATGATTGCATAGTAAGGTTTCATGATTTAAGATGGCATTTAAATCAGCTCCTGAAATGCAAATGGTGGTCTCTCTAGTAAATTGAAAAGTTCCGTTAAGAGTGACTTCAAGTACAGCATCATTTTTATCATTCCCTAGCATTAAATTCGCGAGTTTAGCTGAATAAAGGTCCATGGCTCCAGCAACAGGTACTCCATATTCTTTGTAATAAAACCGTCCTAAATCCTGAATTGAGGCATAAACACCTGGTTGCACTACTCTAAGCATTTAATACCTCGCTTTCTAATTTATAACGTTTATAAGAGGACAAATCGACTATTTCACTATGCATTTTAATATCAATAGGAACAAACTGTATTTTATCGCCAGGTTTTGCAAAACATGGTTCAGGGTTCTTGCGATCAAAAAAAGAAATGGGTGAATTGCCAATAATATTCCAACCTCCGGAACTTTGCTGCGGGTAGACTCCGGTTTGCGATCCGCCAATGCCAACAGCACCTTTTTCAACTGAGATTCTAGGATTCATTTTACGTGGGAAATGAAGTGCTTTGGGTAAACCTCCCAAGTATAAAAATCCGGGTAAAAAACCAATGAAAAAAACCGTATATTTTGGATTAGAATGGAGCCTAATAATTTCACTCTTTGAGAGCTCTTTTTCTTGCGAAATTTCCTCCAAATCAATTCCGAATTTTTCATCGTAGCACACCGGAATTTTCCAAAGCTTGGATTTTAATTTTTTTTGTGTATTTTGCTGCTGATAAAGCGCTTTCAGCGCTGAAAACTCACTATAAATATTTTCTATAGTTGTATAATAATTAATTGTTAACGAGTTATATGCAGAGATTACCTCAACTTTTTCTTTAGTATAGCTATTTAAAATAGATATTTTAAAATTCAGAATATCATTTAAGATATTTTCATCAATTTTTGCCGGCCATTCTATCAAAATCGCACGTTTTCCAAAGGGTTTATATGACAAATTATAACGTTCCAAGCTAAACGATTTTTATTCCTTTTTTTTGAAGTTCTTTCGAAGCATATTTTAACAGTTCAATTGCCTTCGGATTATCACCATGAAAACAAAAGGTTTCAGCCTCCATTCGCACTTCTACTCCATTGATGGTTTTGACCTTTTTTTCAAGGGTCATTTTTAATAAGTGCCTGACCAATTTTTCTTTATCTGTGATGACAGCATTTTCAGATTTTCGGGATACCAATGTCAGATCGGTATTGTAATTTCTATCCGCGAAAGCTTCGATTTTAATTTTTATCCCAGCCTTTTCAGCAAGGTGTTGTAGTATCGAATTATAAGGAACATATAGAAAAGCTTGAGGAGCCACATTTTTGACAGCATTAATGACTATTTCGGCATGAAAACTATCAATGGCCGCCAGGTTATACAAAGCACCGTGTGGTTTTATATGGTGTAGTGTTGTATTTTTCTCTTCACAAAGACGAATCACTAATTGAATCTGCTCTTCTATACTTTGCTGTAACTGGTTTAACGGCATTTCAAGTCGGATTCTACCAAAATTAGCTTTATCGGGAAACGAAGGATGTGCTCCGATTTTCACATGGTGCTTTAAAGCAAGGTCGATCACCTTTTTAATGGTTCTTTTACTTCCCGCATGACCTCCACAGGCTATTGAACAAGAAGAAATATACGGCATGAGTTCGCCCTCATTATTGAGACCTTCACCAAGGTCACAGTTTATGTCTATTTGATACGTATCCAAGTAATATTATTTTGAGGCCCTCCAGTGTGCGGGGCGACATCAGATGCTATTAAACACCTTAAAGATACTCTTTAATCCCAAAAAAATGGTGATTGCCCAAATTAGAAAGCCAATACCGTTTTGCGTTAAATTATTCTTATAGACTCCCAAAACAGAAGTTTTATTCATGATCCATAATAAAAACCCGGCAATGACCGGTAACAAAATACCGTTAGCTATCTGGGCGAACTTAATAACCTCGATTGATTTAATTCCCAGTGACGAAAAGAGTACTCCTAGAAAGAGTATAAACATCCATACTGCCCTGAATTTAGCAGATTTTAAGTTAGTATCCCATCCAAAACAGCCTCTGGCCGCATAGGCCGCCGCAAGTGGCGCTGTTATTGCGCTAGTAATGCCAGCAGCAAATAATCCTATCGCGAGAAAATATTTAGCATAACTTCCGAAAAGTGGTTCCAGTCCCTTAGCCAAATCTGCCGCATTCGTGATTTCGGCAGTTTGTATAGCCGAAGCCGAGATGATAATGGCCATTGAAACCGTCCCGCCGAGGATAACGGCTACGATAGTATCTTTTCTGGCAAAATGCAAGTCACTCTTTTTATTCCATTTCTCTTTTACCAGCGAAGCATGTAGAAACAAATTGTAGGGTACAACTGTTGTACCTATTAGTCCGATAATAGTCAAAATACTATCTCGAGGGAACTTTGGAATGAACAAACCCCTAAAAACCGTACTTATATCGGGCTTGGTAAGTATTGCAGTTACCAAAAACGCTATGCTCATTAAAATCACTAAAGAAACCAGTGCCTTTTCGAGCACCTTATAATTACCTATATAAAGCAATAAAAAGGCGATTACACCAATCGCCACGCTAAAAAAATTGATCGTTAATCCGTTTATTTTCAGGTCGCCAATAGTGAAGATCGTTTCTAAGCCTAATACACCTCCACTTATATTACCGGCCTCATAGGCTGCATTACCAATGACAATAGCCGAGAGGATTAGAATAATTGAAAGTGTTCGGAGTAAGGGGTTTCTGATTTCTGTTCGTATGACTTCAGACAATCCTTTTTGAGAAATTATCCCCAACCGGGCCGCCATTTCCTGTAGTACGATGGTGGCAATGACGGATAATACCATTGCCCATAACAGGGCATATCCGAAATTCACACCGGCCAGGGTACAAAGCGTCACCGTGCCCGGGCCGATAAAAGCCGCAGCAACCAATGGCCCGGGGCCAATATTTTTAAGGAATTTAAACACAGATTAACGATAGGCTATTCATCATCTCGAACGACGATTTGGAATCCATAAACCGATGGTTTTACATAGCTATGTTTTTCTTTTGCCTTTGTAAGTTCCAGTTTTTCTGTAATGGAAACGAAATACTCTGAAAGTTTGTCTAATATAGGATGCTGATCATTCGTATTAATTTCAACAGTATCGCCATTTCTAAGCTCTATGATGTAGTTATATCTCGGATTATCAGTGACTCTCGATAATTGCTTCCAGTTATCATTTATTGCAAATAATAAGCTACGATTCAATAGTTTATGGAGTGCTATTCTTTCATCTTTTTCCAAGACCCCCTCGAAGTCACCCGTAAATTCTTTCGTGTAAATTCTACCTTGATAGAATACCTGCCCTCCTCTATTGATCTCTAACGAAAATGACGGACAGGTACCAAAGCAGGTCGAACCGTGAAACGTGATCTTTTTATAGTCAACATAATCAACCTGATTTTCGCGGTCATAAAAAACAAACTCTTTCCTGTTAAAGAAAGGTGCATAGTCAAGCTTATAATGTACTTCCTGATCAAGATCGAGCTGTTCATCTAAAGGATAAATAATCAATCTATCTTCACTCAATGATTTAATCCTAAAATTGATCTTTTCCTCCCGATTGTCGGTACCGCCAACAGAATATTTCTCCTTAAATGTAAGGGCCTTATTCTTGAGTTCGTAGAATAGGGTATGCTTCTTGCCACCAAGATTATATCGAACGGAGTCTTTGTAAAACTTTATATAATCTAGGTTTTTGTTTACCCAATCAGTATTAGTAAGCAACGAGCTACTACTCTTTGACTGACTAAAGGCAGCCACAGAATAACACAGGAAAATTACTTTAATTAAAGCTTTCATCTAAAGAGTTAGTAGTAGGGAATCTCAAAATTAGCAAAAAATTACGTATAATAAAATTCATGACTGAAGATCAATATGTTAAATTAGCTCAACCATCCCTCTCTGTCAAGACTTCTATATTGAATCGCTTCAGAAATATGTGTGGACTGAATATCTTCTGATTGGTCTAAGTCAGATATCGTTCTGGCTACTTTTAAAATTCGGTCATAAGCTCTTGCAGAGAGGTTCAAGCGATCCATCGCTGCTTTTAGCAAGCTTTTAGACTCAATATTTAACCTACAGTATTTCCTGATCTGCTTAACCGACATCTGCGTATTATAATGCGTATTTTCGTCATTATTAAAGCGCCTTGTCTGAATTTGCCGTGCTCTTATTACGCGTCCGCGAATCACTTTACTGGATTCTCCCTTGATCTCTTCTGACAATTTTTCGAAAGGTACGGGTTGCACTTCTATGTGGATGTCTATGCGATCTAACAGTGGCCCAGAAACCTTACTTAGATAGCGCTGCATTTCGGCTGGGCTTGAAGTAACATGGCCTTCTGTATCATTAAAATAACCGCTGGGGCTAGGATTCATGCTGGCCACCAACATAAAGGAAGAAGGATAAGTTACCGTAAATTTAGCTCTTGAAATCGTCACTTCACGATCTTCCAATGGCTGGCGCATCACTTCCAAAACCGTACGTTTAAACTCGGGAAGTTCATCTAAAAATAAAACGCCATTATGTGACAGCGATATTTCTCCGGGCTGTGGATAGGTGCCTCCTCCTACCAAAGCGACATCAGAAATTGTATGATGCGGTGATCGAAAAGGGCGCTGACTCATCAGTCCTGAATGCGCTTTAATTCTACCCACTACAGAATGTATTTTAGTGGTTTCTAACGCTTCATGAAGTGTCATAGGTGGCAGAATACTCGGTAAACGTTTTGCCAACATCGTTTTTCCCGACCCAGGGGGACCGATTAAAATAATATTATGCCCTCCTGCAGCAGCAATTTCCATACATCGTTTGATTGATTCCTGGCCTTTAACTTCAGAGAAATCGAATTCGGGGTTTTCCAGACTATCATGAAATTCCTTTCGTGTATCTACTTTAAGAGGTTCTAGTGGTGAATTTTCTTCAAAAAAGTCAATGACTTCTTTAATAGTAGTAACTCCATAAACATCGAGGTCATTGACAATAGCAGCTTCCTTGGCATTCTGCTCGGGTAGAATAAATCCTTTAAACCCTTCTTCTCGAGCTTGAATAGCAATAGGCAAAGCACCTTTTATGGGCTGCAGGCTTCCATCCAATGAAAGCTCTCCCATGATTATGTACTCTTGAATGTGCTGACCTTTTATTTGTGAAGACGCTTGTAGAATTCCTATGGCTAAGGTCAGATCGTATGCCGAGCCTTCTTTACGTAAGTCGGCAGGCGCCATATTGATCGTTATCTTTTTCCCGGGAATTTTATATCCATTGTTCTGAAGTGCAGCGGCGATGCGATAATTGCTTTCCTTGATGGCATTATCAGGCAGGCCAACCAGATGATAACCAATCCCCTTATCAACATTTACTTCCACAGTAATTGTAGTCGCCTCTACGCCGAAAACTGCACCGCCATGCACTTTTACCAGCATTCTTTTCTTTTATTGCAACTAAAATTAAAATTCAGGACTGACAATCTTTGGCAGTTGAGGAATATATTATGAACTCTATGGGCTTATTGCTTTAGGCGAAATGCCAATAAAAAAGTCAGAGATATAAAAGTCAATAAAGCGAAAAAACTCAGTTTTAAACTAGAAATGTCTGCAAGATATCCGAGTAGCACCGGGCCCACTAAAAATCCGAAAAAACCTACACCCGAAATAAAAGATATGCTCTGGGAGGATGGTATTCCGTCGGTTCTTCCGGCGAGTCGAAACAATTCAGGAATGACTACCGAGAGACCCAAGCCCACAAAACCAAACCCTATGATGACAAATACAGGATGTACAAGTAGGACTAGCACAAATCCTATAATACCGATTATCGTTCCAATCAAAATAATGGTTTTTGCTCCCAAATTCTTACTGATCGCATCGCCAAAAAAGCGACCTAAAGCCATCGTAGCAGAAAAAGCTGTGAAGCCTAGGCCTATCCAAGAGAATTTCGCCAAAGACACTTTTTCCAGATATAAAGCACTCCAATCCACAATAGCGCCTTCGCTAGCCATTACAAAAAAAGCCATGAAAGCCAGCACGACTAATGGCTTAAAATTCTTGAAGCGAATCTTGTCAATCACATTTTTCTTAGCTTCAATGCGATAATAGTACCTAATAAATAATAAATTAATTATCAACACAATTAAGATTACTACCAGTAGGTGGTAGATAGGAATGCTGGTGTCCTTTAAAAACAGACCACCTATGCCCGCACTTAGCAATCCGCCGAGGCTAAAAAATCCGTGATTGGCAGACATAATATGGACATCATCTTCCTTTTCAATTTCAGTTACAAGCGTGTTCATGGCAACATCGGTAAAGCCAATGAATGCCCCCACAATAAACATTCCGATACAAAACCAATGATACTGTAATGTTGTGAAAGGTATAATAAATGTAAAAATAGCTATTAAAACACCTAAAGCAGTCGCCTTACCTACTCCGATATAGTCCATAACTTTAGGAGCCAGTGCTATAAATAGTAAGGTACCTAAAGCCATATAAAAAATAGCTATTCCCAATTCGCCTTCATTAATACCTAAGCGCTTAGTGATCGTAGGTATATAAATCGCCCAGGTACCCACTAGCACATTTAGTGTTGCGAATACAAAGGCAGGCGCAAAATAGCGGCCTTTCGATAAAATCAATTTTAAGGATTCCATGGTTAATTGAATGTCGAAAATAGCAATTAAAAATTAGTCCTGAAAAATGTTTAATTGTTTACATTTGTATATAAGCTTTCTTTTTATGTCACAAATTTCCATAGCGTATGAAACTGGTCTCGCTTTCGCGGAAAAAATGGATGCAAACGACCCCTTAAAAGACTACCGGTACCAGTTCCATATACCAAAGGATAAAAATGGCGAAGACTGGCTCTACTTTACGGGAAATTCCCTAGGACTTCAACCAAAAATCACGCAACAATATATTCAGCAGGAATTGGATGATTGGGCCAATTTGGGCGTTGAAGGGCATTTTGAAGCTCGAAATCCGTGGATGCCTTACCACGAGTTTTTGACGGAAAGCATGGCTAAAGTAGTCGGGGCAAAACCTATTGAAGTGGTGGTAATGAACACCTTGACCACAAACCTTCATTTGTTAATGGTGTCATTCTACAGGCCTGCAAAAATTAAACATAAAATTCTTATTGAAAGTGATGCGTTTCCGTCTGACCGCTATGCAGTAGAGTCGCAATTACGATTTCATGGATTCGACCCTGAAGATAGTTTGATAGAATGGAAACCTAGAGCAGGTGAAGAATTATTGCATCTGGAAGATTTAGAAGCAATTCTTGAAAAACAAGGTAATGAAATTGCGCTGCTGCTGATAGGTGGTGTGAACTATTATACGGGTCAATATTTTGACCTGAAACGAATTGCAGAATTAGGTCACGAAAAGGGATGCATGGTAGGAATCGACCTAGCGCACGGTGCGGGAAATATCGTGCCCGATCTTCACCGATCAGGGGTGGATTTCGCCGCTTGGTGCACTTATAAATATTTAAATTCAGGACCGGGTAGTCTTGCAGGACTATTTGTTCATGAACGACACGCACATGCTAAAGACATCCCCCGCTTTGCCGGATGGTGGAATCATAATGCAACCACAAGATTTAATATGCGCCAGCCCTTTGATGTGATGGCAGGGGCCGAAGGCTGGCAATTAAGTAATCCGCCAATTCTCTCTATGGCGGCAATCAGGGCTTCGTTAGACTTGTTCAATGAAGTAGGCATGGAAGCCTTACGAAAGAAATCGGTAAAACTAACAGGGTATTTTGAGTTTCTGATTCATCAAATTGATACGGATCGGATTAAAATAATTACACCGGCAAATCCTGAAGAACGCGGATGCCAATTATCCATACAAGTTAAGAATGCGGATAAATCATTACATAAAAAATTACACAACGCCCATGTCATTACTGATTGGCGTGAACCCGATGTGATTCGTTGTGCACCGGTACCGTTTTATAATTCATTTTCAGATGTCTATAAAATGGTAGAAATATTAAAAGCACTTTTAAATGAGTGAAAAAGATACTATACTTATTATTGGTGCCGGACTTTGCGGCTCGCTACTCGCCTTACGCCTGGCGCAACGAGGTTACAGGGTGACCGTTTATGAAAGTCGACCAGATTTGCGAATTACAGATATTTCTGCAGGGCGTTCCATAAATCTGGCCTTATCAGATAGAGGGTTTAAAGCCCTGCGATTAGCTGGTGTTGAGGAGAAAGCAAGAGAAATTTGCATTCCAATGATCGGGCGTTTGATTCACGATGTACATGGCGATACATTCCCGTCAAATTATTCTGGACGACAAGGAGATTACATTAATTCGATCTCAAGAGGTGACCTCAATGGCTTGTTACTTACTGAAGCAGATAAATTCGATAATTTAACTATCCATTTCAATACTGAATGTTTGGGTGTAGATTTAGATACCAACGCTGTCACATTTAAAAATAAAGTTTCTAAAGAAGAATTTGAGGTGAAATCAGCCGTGGTCTTCGGAACTGACGGAGCAGGATCGGCACTGCGTAAAAGCTATTACTTAGAACGAAAGTTTTTATTCAGTTACTCTCAGATTTTTTTAACACATGGTTATAAAGAATTGGAAATCCCGCCATCAAAAGATGGTAAGCACTTAATTAGCAAAGACCATTTACACATCTGGCCCCGAAGGGATTATATGCTCATTGCCTTACCTAATTTAGATGGCAGTTTTACGGTGACACTTTTTTTAAGTTATGACGAAGGCGAATACAATTTTAATAACCTGACAACAGCAGAGAAAATAAAGGAATTTTTTGAAGAGCAGTTTCCTGATGCACTAGCACTTATTCCCGATATTGCTTCCGAGTTTTTTAACAATCCTACTGGACCCTTAGGAACCATAAAGTGTTCACCCTGGCATTATAAAAATCAAACCCTTCTTATGGGGGATGCTGCTCATGCTATTGTACCGTTTTACGGACAAGGAATGAATGCCTCTTTTGAAGATGTCACCATTTTTGATGCAATTTTAGAGCAGTATGAAGGTGACTGGGAGCTCATCTTTAAAACATTTGAAAAACAACGTAAAATAGATACCGATGCTATCGCTGATCTCGCTGTGGATAATTATTATGAAATGCGCGATCACGTGGCAAACCCGCTATTTAAAGAAAAGCGTAAGTTAGAGATGGCTTTTGAGGAAAATTTTCCCGAAGACTATTCCTCAAAATACTCCATGGTGACTTTTAATGAGGAACTACCATATCATAAAGCCATGATCAAAGGACGAGCACAAGATAAAGCCATTTTAAATATGATCGCAGATGATGAAATCGATATAAAAGATGATTTGAAGACATTATTAAATAAGGTACAGGAAGAGACCGATGAGCTATTAGAAGAAGATAAAATTGCAGGATTAAAATAACATTATGAGTGATAAAGTAACCCCCAGAGGTGCCTATCCACACACGAAACGTGTTGGGGATTTCATTTTTGTTTCCGGTACCAGTTCTCGAAGACCGGATAATACCATTGCCGGCGTGGAGATTATAGATGAAATGGGTACCAAAAGACTAGATATCATTGAACAAACCCGAGAAGTACTAAAAAACATTGAAAAAAATCTGGCTAAAGAGGGTGCTGCACTCAGCGATGTGGTTGATGTCACTTCTTTCCTGGTAAATATGAATGACTTTGCCGGCTATAATAAAGCCTATGCCGAATTTTTTGATAAGGAAACTGGTCCGGCGCGAACAACAGTTGCAGTACACCAATTACCACACCCAGATTTAGTTGTAGAAATTAAAGTGATGGCCTACAAAAAATAATGAACATCCAAAACTACATCAACGGGCAATATGTGGATCCAGTCAATAACAAATGGCTTGATAATTATTGCCCGGCTAACGGTGAAATATATGGGCAAATACCTGACTCTACAAAAGAAGATGTAGAAGTTGCATACATTGCGGCTAGAACCGCCTTTTCTGAGTGGTCTAATACAACTTTAGACGAAAGAAATCGGGTACTGCTGCGTATTTCTGAGGATATAGAGAAAAATCTTGATCGCTTGGCGGAAGCCGAAAGCAAGGACAATGGCAAACCTATCTGGCTGGCGAAGGCAGTTGATATTCCAAGAGCTGCAAGTAATTTTCGGTTTTTCGCAAATGCCATCACACAATTTGCCAGTGAAAGCCATGAAAGTGTAGGTCAAAATGCCATTAACTACACCCTGCGACAACCGATTGGAGTGGTAGGTTGTATTTCACCATGGAACCTTCCACTCTATCTTTTTACCTGGAAGATTGCTCCGGCCATAGCAGCAGGAAATTGCGTTGTTGCGAAACCCAGCGAAATCACCCCTATGACCGCTTATTTATTGGGTGAGATCTGTACCAATGCAGGATTACCTAAAGGCGTTTTAAATATCATACATGGATTAGGAAATACAGCCGGACAAGCGATAATAGAACATCCTGATATTAAAGCCATATCCTTTACGGGAGGCACGGCCACAGGTGCTCATATTGCAAGGGTGGCAGCGCCACTATTTAAAAAATTATCCTTGGAGTTAGGTGGGAAAAATCCGAATATCATTTTTGCTGATTGCGATTATGAGGATATGTTAGACACCACAGTGCGATCTTCTTTTGCAAATCAAGGACAGATCTGCCTATGCGGAAGTCGTATTTTCATTGAAGAACCGATTTACGAAAAGTTTAGGGCTGATTTTGTCAAAAGAGTCAAAGAACTGAAAATTGGCCATCCGTCTGATCCAGGTACAAAGGTTGGCGCCCTCGTTTCCAAACCACATCTGGAAAAAGTGCTGAGCTATGTGGATATTGCGAAAGAAGAAAAAGGTAAAATCTTATGTGGTGGTAAAGCAGTAAGCCTCCCAGACTATGAAAATGGTTACTATATGGAACCCACAATTATTGAGGTAAAAACGGATGAATGCCGTGTAAACCAAGAGGAAATTTTTGGCCCCATAGTTACCATAATGCCTTTCAAGACTGAACAAGAAGTGCTGGAAATGGCGAATAAGGTGAAGTATGGATTATCATCCACAGTCTGGACCAACGACTTGAAGCGTACCATGCGACTCACAAAAGAATTGCAAGCAGGCATTGTTTGGGTAAATACCTGGATGCTGCGTGATCTCCGAACACCTTTTGGAGGTGTTAAGGACTCGGGTGTCGGCCGGGAAGGCGGATTTGAAGCCCTGCGATTCTTTACCGAACCAAAAAATATATGTATAAAATATTGATCAATGCGTAGAAAAATATCCATCTTTTTGATAACCCTATTCTGTCTAAGTTTTTCTTCTGCTCAAGTCGACCATCAATGGAACCAAATCGAAAAAGAATCGTATAGTATTAACTATCCATCAAATTGGCAATTAGACACTTCAGGCAGAAATAAAACTGAATTTATTATCCTTTCAAAACGTGAGGAAAATGATCCATTTAGAGAAAATGTTAATCTGATTATTCAGGATTTATCGAATCATATTATGAATTTGGAGTCTTTTGTTAAACTATCGGAAGATGTAATAAAACAGACGCCTTCTGCTACAATAATTGAAAGTAAAAAGATCGAGAATGATGGTAGGACCTACCATCAAATTATTTGGAAAGGATTTATCAGCAAACAGATATTGAAATTTAAACAATTGTTTTTTATCAAAAATAACAGGGCCTATACTCTTACATTAACAGGCCGGGAAAAAGAATTTGAAAATTATCTCCCAATTGGAGATAAGATTTTAACAAGTTTTATATTAAAATAAATGAACCTAAACTTATCAAAAAGAAATGCTTTGGTGTGTGGAAGCACTCAGGGAATTGGAAAAGCCTCCGCCATTGCTTTGGCAGATCTCGGAGCAAATGTGACACTGCTTGCCAGAAATGAAGAGAAACTTAAAGAAGTCATTGCAGAACTTCCAACTAAATACCAAGATCATGGATATATAGTTGCCGATTTTACCCATCCCAAGGAAGTAGGCCAGAAAGTTGCTGAACAGCTGAAAAGAGTTGGCACCTACCATATTTTAGTAAATAATACTGGTGGACCGGCCGGTGGGCCTATATTTTCAGCAGCCGTCGATGAATTCGAAAATGCGTTTACGCAGCATTTAAAATGTAATCATATCCTGGCCCAGACGGTCGTACCAGGAATGAAAGAAGCAGATTTCGGTAGAATCATCAATATTATTTCTACATCAGTTAAACAGCCATTAGACGGTTTGGGCGTAAGCAATACCATACGTGGTGCTGTCGCCAACTGGAGTAAGACCTTAGCGAATGAGCTGGGCGAATTTGGTATCACCGTAAATAACATATTACCCGGAGCAACATCCACCGTACGACTCAGTGAAATCATTAAAAATAAAGCCGAAAAAACAGGAAAATCGGTTGAAGAGATCTCCCGGGCGATGAAAAATAGTATTCCTGCTAAACGTTTTGCCCAACCCGGTGAAATCGCCAATGCCGTGGCTTTTCTTGCCAGTGAAGCAGCAAGCTATATTAATGGAATTAACGTTCCCGTTGATGGTGGAAGAACAAAATCTTTGTAACTTTATATCAATAATTGAGTATAATCCGTCATTATTCGAAGGCATGAGCCCTTCGAACATTGTTGTAATCTTATAAAATTAGGCAATTGAAAAGGTAAATCAGGATTTACTTCAAAATGACGTCATAAATTAATAATTATGAATTTAGTATCACCCATAAATTTTAAGGAATGGATCGAAGAAAACCGTCATTTATTAAAACCTCCTGTAGGCAATAAAGTAGTTTGGAAAGATGGAGATTTTATAGTCATGGTGGTAGGCGGCCCAAATAGTAGAAAGGATTACCATTACAATGAAACCCCTGAGTTTTTTTATCAGATTGAAGGTGATATAGTATTGAAAGTCATTGATAAAGGAACACCAAAGGATATTCATATCCGTGAAGGTGAAATTTTCTTGTTGCCGCCAAAAGTTCCTCATTCCCCGCAACGAGGTGCCAATACCGTTGGATTGGTCATCGAATATCCTCGAGAAAAAGGCGTTCAGGATGCTTTGCTCTGGTTTTGTGAAAATTGTACGACGAAGCTATATGAAGAGGACTTTACACTGGAGAACATTGAAACCGATATGCCCAAGATCTTTGATAATTATTATAGCAATAACGAAAAGCGCACTTGTCCGAATTGTAGTGCCATAATGGAACCTCCGAAAAAAGTTCAATTGGAGCATGACTGATGCTTCCAAGGATAGCTTTTACAGGCAAGGTTTTATGAAAACCTTGGGAGCGAAACTAGTTTCAATTGAAAAAGGACTGGTGAAGCTCGAATGTGATTTTCATAAAAAACTCACACAACAACATGGCTATTTTCATGCCGGGGTTTTAACGAGTTTAGCGGATGTGGCTTGCGGTTATGCAGCTCATTCAATGATGCCGGCAGGATCTGAGGTATTAAGTGTAGAATTTAAAACTAATTTCATTCGTCCGGCCAAAGCAGCTAAAATTATCGCCACCGGTGAAGTTATTAAAAGTGGTAAAACGCTGACATTTTGTGAAGCTAAAGTAACAGATGAAACTGAAGAAGTTATTTTTGCTACCATGCAGGCAACAATGATTTGTTTGAAAAAATAATAAATATATCGTTATAAACGCATTTGATTTACGATAAAAATTAAGAATGAGTAAAAGAAAACTTAGAATAAACGGACATTCGCATTTACTTCCTTACCCGGAAGAGATCCCTCAATTTATGAAGGACAAAGGTATCTTTTGGGTAGATAAGGATCGGAAGTTTATGCTTCAAAAAGATTGGAGCCGCCCGGTAACTGATTCCAGTTTCTTCCTGGACGAGAAGTTAGAATGGATGGATCGCTTCAATATTGATCATGCCGTTGTTCTAAATCTTTCTCAACTCTATGGCAATGGGCTTCGCCTGGAGGAAATGAAACAGGCCTTGCGTTTTCAGAATGATTTTAATGCACGCATTCAGCATGATAACCCCAGTAAGTTCACTTGTGGATTTGTAGTTCATCCCGGATTTGTAAGAGGGGCCTGCTGGGAAATTGAACGCTGCGTGGAAACATTAGGCATGAATTTATTGTGTTTACCCACGCATTACATGGACACTATTGGTACCTGGCGCTGCATTTTCGATGAAGAGAATGAACCCATTTTTGAATTAGCTGACAAATATAACCTGGCAGTTGAAATTCACCCATACGATGGCGAAAAGTTTATCAAATTAGAAAATACATCCTGGCGCTTTCATTTAATATGGATGCTGGCACAATGCGCAGACGCCTACCATTTTCTAACCTTAAACGGCTATTATGAAAAGTATAAAAATATGCGCGTCTGCTTCGCACATGGTGGTCAATTAGCGCAGATTAATTTAGGCAGGCGAATTCAAGGCTTTGATGGGCGACCTGATCTGTTTGAAGGAAAAGAACATCCGCGAAAAGCTGTGGGACATAAAAACATCTTCTTTGACACCTTAGTACATGACACCGGTTCTTTGAAATTATTGATTGAAAATCAAACCTCTAAACAAGTTTTAATCGGATTAGACGACCCTTATCCTCTCGGTGAAATGGAGAGCACGCCACAATCTTCTTATCCCGGTAAAATATTAGACTTAGCAATCGATAGAAATATCATTTCTGAAACCGAAAAAGATGCTATGTGGGAAGATAATGTACTGCAATGGCTTTTTGGTGAAGATGAGCAAGCCAAACAAGCATTGGTAGCTAAAATTTTGGTAAATGAAAAAACCCTCAACTAGCAAGGGGCTTTATGTACGCACGTATTATTGAAGCTATTAATAATCTATTCGATTACTCAACCACAAACCTATAAATTCCGTCTTCATCTGAATTTGCTATTGAAGTCGTCAATTCTAAACTTCCTTGTGTCGCACTTCCGTTTAAAGTAAATAGAATTGCATGTTTGTTTCCATTACCAATTATTACATCGGGCTTCAACGCATACACCCCGGGTTCTGATAATTTTATGCCCAAGCTGCTGGTAAAATTATCATTGCTTCCATTATAGAAACTTAAAATATTAAAAAAAGGGTTCTCACTACTATACTCAATCATACCGTCAGGGGCCTGAACACTTTCAATAAAAATCGGAACCTCCTCATTTTCTGAATCCAACCTGTATAAAACCAGAGAATAGTATAATACAAGAGGATCGCCATTCATAAAATCTTTTAAGGAAATAGATCTGCTGTCGGTGGTGATTTGACTATTATCGATGGTCGTTTCAATAAAGAGGTAATCTCCAACAGCAAACGCCGATTTATTGTCTCTAATTTCAACCAAATTAGCATTCTCAATTCGATAATCAGGTGTGAATTCATCTTCCTCACATTGAAAGGCGGACAAAAGAGGAATTAAAACGAGAACTAGTAGTTTTTTCTTCATATGACATAGATGTCAATTATTCATTTGGTTGCGCAAAAAAGCCTCCAAAAAAAGGAGGCTTTGTCTATTGGTTATTCAAGTACTAGAGTGTTCCTCGATTGGCTTGTTCTCGCTCTATCGATTCGAAAAGCGCTTTAAAATT
>JASJDL010000186.1 GCA_030065775.1 Flavobacteriaceae bacterium
CGGTAATTGTTATATCTCCCAGTGTTCTAAAGCGTATCTTTTTTGTATGTATTTCTTCACCCTCAATTTTAGGAAGATACTCTGAGACCGGTATCCAGCTATTGTTTCTCCAGACCACTTCTCGTTCATGGGCAAAATACAATGATGGAATTTCAATCTGCTCACGCTGAATATAATTCCAAACATCCATTTCTGTCCAGTTACTGATCGGAAAAACTCTGAAGTGTTCTCCTTGATGCATGCGACCATTGAATAAATTCCAAAGTTCCGGACGTTGGTTTTTGGGAGTCCATTGTCCAAAATCGTCCCGATGAGAGAAGAAACGTTCTTTAGCCCTTGCTTTTTCTTCATCACGCCTACCGCCTCCGATGGCACAATCAATCTGGTTCTCTTCGATAGCATCTAATAAAGTAGTGATCTGTAAGGTATTTCTTGTGGCATTCTTACCGCGTTCCTCCAGGACTCTTCCGTCATCGATCGCTTCCTGAACAGAACCAACTAATAATTGTACACCCAGCTTCTTTACCAAATCATTTCTGAACGCCATCGTTTCAGGGAAGTTATGTCCGGTATCAATATGCATTAGTGCAAAGGGTACCTTGCTAGGATAAAATGCCTTTTTAGCTAAATGTGTCAGGACTATCGAATCCTTTCCACCAGAAAATAAAATTACCGGGTTTCTAAATTGTGCGAAAACTTCGCGTATCACGAAGACCGCTTCTGATTCTAATTCATCTAAATAATTTAGATAATACTTATTCATAGCTCAATTTTTCATTTATAACTTCCATAATCTTTGTAACGGATTCTTCTACCGTAAATTGTTCCGTTTTAATTTCTATTTCCGGGTGTAAAGGTGCTTCATAAGGTGCATCAATTCCGGTAAAATTCTTTAATTCACCTGATCTTGCTTTTTTATAAAGCCCCTTTACATCTCTTTTCTCACACTCCTCAATTGACGTATTGATAAAAATTTCGATAAAATTCGCAGCTCCAACTATTTCTTTAATACCTTCACGATCCTTACGGTATGGAGATACGAATGCCGCTAATGTTACGATACCCGCATCAACCAAGAGATTGGCAACTTCTGCAATTCGACGAATATTCTCCGTTCTATCTTCGGGAGAAAAAGATAAGTCATTGTTTATTCCATTACGGATATTGTCACCGTCAAGTGTATAGGTTTTAATATTGTGATCAAAAAGCTTTGATTCTAGCGCATTAGCAATTGTTGATTTACCAGATCCTGATAAGCCCGTAAACCAAATAAGAAAAGAATTATGCTTGTTCTTCTCATTGCGTGCTTCTTTCGAAATCTTATAGCTATGGGGAATAATATTCTCTTTCATTTTATTTTTTAGCTAGGAAAAACTTTCTGATTTTTCCTAATGGCAAACGAAGCCACACCCTTTCATGTATATAATAAAGGACAAATTTCGTAAATAATTCTGTAAGCGCAATATATAATGCCACTTCGTTAAAGGAATTTAAAACAGCCCCAGAAATCACAAATGTCATACTGGTTGCCACGATACGCCAAGATACCGTCTTAAACAGGGTTTCGCGTTTTGTCACTACGCCATCTTTGAACGCGCGCTGCCACAATCTCTCATGAAGGTAATAAACAAAAAATTTGATTAAAAATTCAAATACACCGATCTTTATGGCATTTTCTACACTGCACTTACCAAATAAGCAGGTAATGGCCAATACTACCAGAAAAGTATCTGCAGTGGCAATAATCCTCCATGAGATGCCCTTTATAACACTGCGAATATGTGATTCCTTTTTATAGGTGACCATCGGTTAATTCTTTGACACCAAAAACCAGGGGTTCAATAAATTTTCTTTATTGTAGATCAATGGTTTCTTAGTTTCTTGTGAGATGACATGAACACCAATGGCATTGCAAATTGCCTGAGCAGCTGCCGTGTCCCACTCCATTGTTGGGGCGAACCTTGGATATATATCAGCATTACCTTCAGCCACAAGACAAAATTTTAAGGAGCTTCCCTGGGAAATGATTTCCACTTTTTTATTTTCTGCTGTAAGATTGGCTATAAAATTCTCTGTTTCCTGATTCATGTGAGATCTACTCGCGACAACTCGAATTAAATTCGACTGAGCAGCTCTGTATTGTATCGGTTCGGCTTCATCAAGAATCGCATCAACTGATTCCTTTGGGTCAGAAAGTACCTTCCTAAATGATGCCTTACTTTTTACATTACCAAAATAAAGTGTTTTCTTCACCGGCACATAAATTATTCCCAGTATGGGCTTACCATTTTCAACCAGTGCAATGTTGACAGTAAATTCACCATTTCGTTTTATAAATTCCTTGGTACCATCTAATGGATCAACGATCCAACATGAGGTCCAATTTTTACGAACATCATAATTTACCTGCTTATTCTCTTCACTGATAATAGGAATACTTGTCTTCTGTAAATATGAATTAATGACATCATTTGCTTTCTTATCAGCCAATGTAAGAGGAGATTTATCATCTTTAAGTTCATGATCAAAATCACTTTCATAAACCTTAAGAATTTCTACTCCTGCTTCAATAACAGCTTTTATTGCGATCCTTAGTTCTTCTTTAAGCATTCTTACTTGAGTATATCTCCAAATATTTATCAACGAACTCTTTTACTCCATCTTCTATATTAGTAGATGGTTTAAATCGAGTATAATCGAATAGGCTCTGTACGTCTGCGTATGTCTTTGGTACATCACCGGCCTGAATAGGTTCTAGCTTGATTTTTCCTTTTTTCCCAATGGCATCCTCAATAGCACGAACGAAATCCATTAAGGCAACCGGACTGTTATTACCAATATTAAAAATTCTGTAGGGAGCCGAACTGATGGAGGGGTCTGGGTTTTTTGCATCAAAATCAGGATTACCTGCTTTTGGCGCTAATGGTATAAGCCTTCTAATACTTTCTACGATATCATCTACATAGGTAAAATCACGACTCATATCGCCAAAATTAAATACGCTAAACTCACGGTCTTCAACGATGGCCTTTGTGAAAATATGTAAAGCCATATCTGGCCTTCCCCATGGGCCATAAACGGTAAAAAAGCGTAAGCCTGTGCTTGGAATATCAAACAAATGCGAATATGAATGTGCCATCATTTCATTTGCCTTTTTACTCGCCGCATACATTGCCATCGGATGGTCTGTATGGTTGTTCACAGAAAACGGAATTTGTTCACTCAACCCATATACTGAACTCGAAGATGCATAGACAAGGTGCTTGACGGGGTAATGCCTACATCCCTCTAAAACATTTAAGAAACCGGTAATATTACTGTCAATATATGCCTGAGGATTTTCCAATGAATATCGAACTCCGGCCTGAGCGGCTAAATTAATAACGTACTCAAACTTTTCTTGTTCAAATAGGTTGAGAATATTGTCTTTGTCCTGAAGGTCGAGTTTAATAAATTTTATGATACCCCGTAAAGGAATATTGTACTCAATATTCGTGGTATCAATCTTCAACTCTCTTAATCTGATCAACTTCAGATTTGGGTCATAATAATCGTTGATATTATCAATCCCAACTACTTCGTAATCATTATTTGCCAATAGTCTTGATAAGTGAAAACCTATAAATCCCGCAGCTCCTGTAACTAATACTTTCTTCATACTTATTCGTCCAAAATCAGAATCTATCAAATTAAACTTTTACAATCTACAATGAGATTGTTCTTTGGGTAAAGTCGATTTCACATCAAATATTACATGATTTTCGGCAATATTATCATTCAAATTCAACTCTTTGAATTCCTTATGGTTAACGGCAATTATAATGCAATCATATTTTTTCGTGACCTCCTTGGCATTTCTAAGAATATCGATTCCATATTCATGCTTTACCTCTTCTGGTGAAGCCCACGGATCGTAAACATCGACATTTAAATTATATGTTTTCAATTCATCAATGATATCAATCACTCTTGAATTTCTGATATCTGGGCAATCTTCTTTAAAAGTGATTCCCAATACCAAAGCATTGCCATCTTTCACTTGTATACCCCTGCGTATCATCATTTTTACAGTTTCTTGCGCTACGAAGGGCCCCATACTGTCATTTAATCGTCTACCTGCAAGGATAATTTCGGGATTATAACCTAATTCAGTAGCTTTTTGTGCCAAATAGTAAGGGTCCACCCCGATGCAGTGTCCTCCAACTAACCCCGGTTTAAAGGGTAAAAAATTCCACTTTGTGCCCGCCGCCTCTAAGACGTCATTGGTATCAATATCCATTAAGCGAAAAATTTTCGACAATTCATTTACAAATGCAATATTGATGTCTCGCTGTGAATTTTCAATTACTTTTGCCGCTTCGGCAACCTTAATAGATGGAGCCAAATGTGTGCCGGCCGTAATAACCGATTTATAGATGTCATCTATATACTTTGCGATTTCCGGTGTTGAACCTGATGTAACCTTTAGGATTTTCGCTACTGTGTGCTCTTTATCACCAGGATTGATTCTTTCAGGTGAATAGCCGGCAAAAAAATCAGTATTAAACGAAAGACCGGATACTTCCTCCAGAATAGGTATACATTCTTCTTCTGTCGCTCCGGGAAATACTGTAGATTCATATACCACGATATCATCCTTTTTTAAAACCTTACCTACGGATTCGCTGGCTTTGAAAAGCGGTGTAAGGTCCGGGCGATTATTCTTATCGACTGGTGTCGGAACAGTAACCACGTAAAAATTAGCCGATACTATTTCTGAAAGCTGGTCAGTAATCCATAAACCCTGTTCAATACTGCCCATTTGATCAAAAGAGGAAAGATTAACAGCTTCAAGTTCAGAAGATTCTGTCTCTAAAGTAACATCATTGTTTTGCCGTAATTCTTGTATTCTTTGTTTATTAATATCAAATCCAACCACCTGATATTTCTTAGCAAATTCTACAGCTAAAGGTAAGCCTACATAGCCTAATCCAATAATAGCAATTTTAGGTTTCTTCATATGATTTTTTGATAGGAGGCAAATTTAGTTAAAAATTGTTTGAATGATATATTTTATATCCCCTGTAAATGACCAATTTTCAACATATTGCTTATTGATAGCAATCTTATCCTTCCAAATAACAGTGTCGTTATATTCTTGTGGATTAGGTTGACTAGCCAACAACTCATCTTCATTTCTATATTTTAATGTGGCCGGACCTGTAATCCCAGGTTTTACCGCTAGGACTATTCTGTCTTCACCTTTTAGTGCATCTGCATAACCCCTGATGTCAGGTCTTGGACCCACGAGACTCATTGTTCCGTTAAAGACATTGTATAGCTGCGGTAATTCGTCCAGCTTTGATGTTCGCAAGACCTGGCCGATTTTACTGACTTTATGGCCATAATCTTTATCATACATTGTTCTTATTTTATATATGGTGAATGGTTTCGCATGTTGCCCAATACGCTCCTGACGAAACAAACCAAATTTTTTCGTGACTATGGTGGTTAATATGATTAAAAAAAGTATTGGTACAATACATACTACCAGGCCAACTAAAGAAATCAAAAAATCAAATAATCTCTTAGCTAGCTGCTGCTCTTTTTTAAGCATTCTAATTAGGAGATTGTTTGAACAGGCGTCTAAACCAGGAGGGCTTTTCGTTGTCGTGATAGCCGTTGCCATATTTACCGTAACCTCCAT
The DNA here is from genome assembly GCA_030065775.1 of Flavobacteriaceae bacterium. Lineage (GTDB taxonomy): Bacteria > Bacteroidota > Bacteroidia > Flavobacteriales > Flavobacteriaceae > Aureibaculum. The sequence continues at coordinate 5,687 of JASJDL010000186.1, forward strand.
AACCATAACCATAGTTATAACCTCCATAACCATAACCATAACTATTCTTCACAGAAAAATCATTTAAAACAAAGCTGATATTCTTTATTTCACCATTTCTGTATTTGTCATCAATCATCTTTGGCATACCTCTTTGCGTATAATTTTGACGTACTATGTACATTACCGCATCGGCGTATCTAAAAAGCTCAAAAGCGTCTGCTACTAATCCAACAGGGGGTGTGTCAATGATAATATAATCATAATTCTCTTTAAGGAATTCCATGAGATCACTAGTCTGATCACTTAAAAGTAGTTCGGACGGATTCGGTGGTAGGGGTCCGCAGGTAATTATATCAAGGTTTGGAACTTGGGTTTCCTGAATAATCTCTCTAACCTCTTTCTGGCCGATAAGATAATTGACTACTCCAACATTATTAGACACATTAAAATCATCATGCAATTTTGGCTTTCGAAGGTCTAATCCCAAAAGAATCGTTTTCTTATCGCTCATGGCAAAAACTGTTGCCA
>JASJDL010000014.1 GCA_030065775.1 Flavobacteriaceae bacterium
TATCGATTCGAAAAGCGCTTTAAAATTACCGGCACCAAAGCCCCGAGCTCCCATACGCTGTATAATCTCAAAAAACAAGGTAGGTCTATCTTCTACCGGTTTTGTAAAGATTTGTAATAAATAGCCTTCTTCATCGGCATCGACCATAATTGATAGTTTCTTTAACTCATTTATGTCTTCTTTCATTATTTTCATATGCTCCCCTAAGCGCTCCGGAATCATATCATAATAGGTTTGTGGCGGTGGTGGTAAAAACTCAACACCGTTCGCTTTTAGCTGTGCCACTGTCTTAATAATATCATCAGTGGCAACAGCAATATGTTGCACACCTGAGCCTTCATAAAAGTCTAGGTATTCTTCGATTTGCGACTTCTTCTTTCCTTCAGCCGGTTCATTAATCGGGAACTTTACACGTCCGTTTCCATTACTCATCACTTTACTCATTAAAGCAGAATACTCGGTATGGATTTGCTTATCATCAAATGACAAAAAATTTTCGAAGCCCATCACTTCTTCATACCATTTGACCCATTTGTTCATTTGTCCCCAACCTACATTACCCACCATATGGTCAATGTACTTTAATCCTGCCGATGGTGGATTGTAATCTGATTTCCACTCAATAAATCCCGGTAAGAAAATACCCATATAGTTTTTACGCTCAACAAACATATGTACCGTTTCACCATAGGTATAAATACCTGCACGCACCGTTTCACCATTTGCATCTTTTTCTACTTTGGGCTCCATATACGATTTAGCCCCGCGTTTTGTTGTTTCTTCCCAGGCAGAACGTGCATCTTCCACCCATAAGGCAATCACTTTAACCCCATCGCCATGCTTCACGATATGATCATTAATAGGCGATTTACTATTCAATGGTGTTGTGAGTACTAATCGAATTTTATCCTGTACCAATACATAGCTTACTTCATCTTTTGATCCCGTCTCCAGGCCTTTATAAGCTAATGATTGAAATCCGAATGCCGTTTTATAGAAATGTGCTGATTGCTTGGCATTTCCCACATATAATTCTACATAATCTGTCCCAAGGAGTGGCAAGAAGTCCTGCGCACCCTCAAATATTTTTTCTAAACCGTAGTTTACTGATTTTATTTCTTCACTCATTTTCCTTTATCTTTTTGTCATTCTGAATGAAATGAAGAATCTCTCATAAGAGATGCTTCGACTCAGCTCAGCATGACATTTTAATTATTTTACTTTCGTACTTTCCTATTCTTATTGGTACTCAAATTGACAATTATCGATCGATTGAAATTTCTTATTGGCCAATTATTCTAACCAAGACAAATGATAATCTCCTGTATCAATCTTCAGTGCTTCTTCCGTCACCATTAATGGTTTGAATGTATCAACCATCACAGCCAATTCTTCAGTCTCGGTTTGGCCGATACTGCGTTCCATAGCCCCGGGATGTGGCCCATGAGGAATCCCGGCAGGATGCAAGGTAATCTGACCAATGTCGATATTATTTCTGCTCATAAAGTCACCATCAACATAATATAGGACCTCATCAGAGTCGATATTACTATGATTGTAAGGAGCGGGAATTGCTTTCGAATGATAATCATATAATCTGGGCACAAAAGAACAAATTACAAAGGCACTTGTTTCAAAAGTCTGATGCACCGGGGGTGGCTGATGTACCCTACCTGTAATAGGTTCAAAATCATGAATAGAAAATTTATACGGATAATTATAGCCATCCCAACCAACGACACTGAAAGGATGATATCCGTAAACATATTCATGCATGTAATCTTGTTTTTTAACTTTTAAGACAAAATCTCCCTTATCAGAATAGGTTTCTAATTCATTTGGTGGGTGCATATCGCGTTCGCAATAAGGCGCATACTCCAAATGCTGACCAAACCAATTGCGATAACGCTTCGGCGTATAAATCGGATGCTTCGATTCAACAATAAACAAACGATTATCCTCTTTATCAAAATCTATTTGGTAGATCATCCCACGCGGAATTACTAAATAATCACCGTACTCAAAATCAATATTTCCCAAGAAGGTACGAAGCTTTCCTTTCCCTTTATGGATAAAGATCACTTCGTCAGAATCCGTATTCTTATAAAAATAAGTTCTCAATGATTTCCTAGGTGCCGCTAAGATGATCTGGCAGTCATTATTGACAAGAATAGCCTTTCGACTCTCTAAAAAATCGTCCATTGCCGGAACTTGAAATCCGTTCAAGCTCATCGCTTTCATGTTTTTTTCAACTGCAATTTTCGGAGCCACATTATATGATTTCAAAACCTCTTTGACTTGTGTGGGCCTATGGGTGTGGTACAATAGCGATGACATGCCGTCAAAGCCAATTGTACCGAATAGTTCTTCGTAATAATGATTGCCTTCCGGGCTTTTAAAGATGGTATGTCTTTTAGGAGGTATAGTACCTAATGTGTGATATCTAGGCATATTTTAAACTTTAATGTTAAAAACTAATTCTTTGACCGACATTATAAAAGCACTATTCAGGATTGCGCTTGATCAAGAATTTAAGAAGTAACAATAAGTCTTCGAAGTACGCGTGCATCTTTGCTAATAGTATTACTCAAAGATACGCAATAAATTTTAAGATTCCGGGGCCAATTCAACCTCTAGTCCGTCTAAATCTGGTGTAATTGGAATCTGACAACCTAAGCGGCTATTATCTTCAACATAAAAGGCTTCGGCAAGCATCAGGTCTTCGTCTGGTGACATTTCCGGAAGTTCATGACCTGATCGTATATAACATTGGCAGGACGCGCACATGGCCATTCCACCACAGACCCCTATTGTTCCTTCTTCGGCCAGTTCAAAGGAGCGAACCACCTCCATTAAATTCATGGCCATATCTGTTGGGGCCTGAATTTCATGAGTCGTTCCTTCCCTATCTGTTATGGTAATTGTAATGTCAGACATTTTTCTGTGCTTTTAACTTTGCTCTTAATACTTTGGCCCTTTTATCTTCTCCATCATGACTCCAACCGGGAGCATAAAAAATATATTTTAATTTATCAGATAATTTCTTAGCCCGTTTTACATCTCGTAACATAGACGCATATTCGTGTGTTGCAACCTTAACGGGATGATGCGTTTCTATATTAGTTGTTAATCCGTATACGGGATGGTCAAGTTGCTTGACCTCTTGAGAAAATGTTCCAAATAAGCGATCCCAAATAATAAAAATTCCTGCATGATTACAGTCTAAATAGCGAATATTAGAGGCATGATGAACACGGTGATGTGAAGGTGTATTAAAAATAAATTCTATCGGTTTTGGGAGTTTATCGACTAATTCGGTATGAATCCAGAATTGATAAATGAGGCTGATCCCCATCATGGTAAACATCATAAGTGCATCAAATCCCAGCAAAGGAATCCAAATCCAAAATAAGAACTTGTGTATGCGTTCACCTACTCCTTGTCTCAGTGCTGTTCCCAGATTAAGATAGATCGAGGAATGATGCGGTACATGACCTGCCCATAAGAGACGTACTTCGTGGTTCATTCTATGAAACCAATAGTAAGCGAAATCATCAGCAAAGATCAATACTAACCAGGCCCACCATTGTCGCTGTACAAGGTCCTTTAATGGGCTCAGCTCATGTAAATAGAAAAAAGCAATAAAGGCCAAAACCTTAGGGATGAATTCCACAATACCCGAGAACACCATCATGAGTAATGAAACACCTGTATCTTTTACATAATACTTTTCTTTGGCAATAAAATACTCAAGCACCATAGCGATTAAGAAAACCGGTACTGCAAAATAAATGAGCTTATCTTGAGAAAGTTGCTGTATGTATTCTGAAAAAGACACTATTCAATCTTTTTAACAACGGCTTTCGGGGCTTCTTTTTTGGTACCGTCAAAACCTTGTACGCCTCCTACCGTAGTATATTTCATTACGTACTTTTTATCAGGATGAATACGTTTATAAGCACTTTGACACATCAATGTCGCCTCATGAAAACCGCATAAAATTAGTTTTAATTTACCAGGATAGGTATTTACATCACCGATGGCATAGATCCCCGGAATGTTCGTCTGGTAATCCAATGCATTGTTCACTTTAATGGCATTCTTTTCTATTTCCAATCCCCAATTCGCGATTGGACCGAGTTTGGGTGCCAGTCCGAATAAAGGAATAAAATGATCGGTCTCTAAAACAAATGGCGCTTCTCCAGATTGATGTACTTCAACTCCCGTTACATGATCATTACCAATGATTCCTTTGACCTCTGCGGGAGTAATGAGCGTTATTTTTCCTTCATTTTTTAATTCCTGAACCTTATCAACACTATCTAAAGCTCCCCGAAATTCGTTTCTGCGATGTATCAATGTAACCGATTTGGCAACATCGGTCAGAAAGATAGACCAATCTAAAGCAGAGTCGCCGCCTCCAGCGATAACTACATTTTTATCGCGATAGACCTCAGGCTCACGGATCATATATTCAACGCCTTTATCTTCAAAATTTGCAATATCGGGTATTGGTGGTTTTCTGGGTTCAAAACTGCCCAATCCTCCGGCGATTGCTACGACTGGTGCCTGATGCTTTGTACCTCTATTGGTGGTTACTATAAATGTTCCGTCTTCTTGCGCATCTATTGTATCAGCACGTTCACCCAAGGTAAATCCAGGTTGAAACTGTTTGCATTGCTCTAATAGCTTTTCGGTCAATTCTCCTGCAAGTATTTCAGGATATGCCGGAATATCATAAATGGGTTTTTTGGGATAGATCTCTGAACATTGCCCTCCAGGTTGTGGTAAGGCGTCGATTAAATGACAGCGAAGCTTCAATAAGCCAGCCTCAAAAACAGTAAAGAGCCCAGTAGGGCCCGCACCAATTATTAATATATCGGTTTTGATCATCTCGTAACGTACGCTGTCAAAAGTATTTTATTTGATTGATTAGATGACTGACAGAAATCAGTTTTTGTTATGCTACGCTAATTACTTCTTCTACTTCAGGCGCATATTTTTTAATTGTTGCTTCTACACCATTTTTTAGTGTCATTTGATTCACCGAGCAACTAATACAGGCACCTTCCAACTGCACCTTAACAATATTATTATCAACAGAAACCAATGAAATATTGCCACCATCGGCCTCTAAAAAAGGTCGGATCTCTGTTAGTGCTTTTTCAATATTTTGCTTTAATTCTTTTTTGCTCATTTTCTAGTTTTTAATGGCACTGCATCCCGCCATAGTGGTTATTTTCACAACTTCCGTTGGTGGTAGGTCTTTATTACGCTGCACGAGCTGCGTAATCATATTTTTAGTAATATCTGTGAACGCGTCTTCCGAAGGCGTATTGGTCTGCAGTGCCACCGGGTGCCCTACATCACCAGCCTCACGAATGCTTTGTACCAGCGGAATCTCACCCAAAAACGCGGTATTCATATCTTCGGCTAAATTCTTTGCTCCATCCTTTCCAAAGATATAATATTTATTTTCCGGTAATTCTTCTGGAGTAAAATAGCTCATGTTTTCAATTAATCCGAGTACTGGTACCTGAATATTCTTTTGCCCGAACATTGCAATACCTTTTTTTGCATCAGCCAAAGCAATATTTTGGGGTGTGCTCACGATCACTGCGCCTGTAATTGGTAACGATTGAACTATCGATAAATGAATATCCCCGGTACCCGGAGGTAAATCCAATAACATAAAGTCTAGTTCACCCCAATCAGCATCAAAGATCATTTGATTTAGCGCTTTCGAAGCCATTGGTCCCCGCCAAATTACTGCTTGATTGGGTTGTGTAAAGAATCCTAAGGACAATAATTTTACTCCATAGTTTTCTACCGGCTTCATTTTAGATCGTCCATCGACAGTAACCGACAAAGGGCGCTCGCCTACCACATCAAACATAATTGGCATCGAAGGGCCGTACACATCGGCATCTAATACCCCGACTTTAAAACCCATTTTGGCCAAGGTAATGGCTAAATTGGCAGTAATGGTAGACTTGCCAACACCACCTTTACCTGACGCCACAGCAATAATATTTTGAATGCCTTCTATTTTTTTTCCTTTGATAAGGTTTTGTGCCGGTTTTTTTGGTGCGCTTACTTTTACATTCACTTTTACATCAGCCTTCTGGTGTACATTTTTGTGAATGGCTTTCATGATCTCAACTTCAACCTTTTTTTTGGCCTGCAGCGTAGGGTTTGATATAAGCACATCAACAATTACTTCCTGACCAAAGGTCACGACATTTTGAACTGCCTTGCTTTCCATTAAGCTTTTGCCTTCTCCAGGTGAAGTCACCGTCTCTAATGCTTTATATATTTCTTGTTTATCTAATTTCACTGTTTATATTCATTCTAAATTACAAAGATAACCTTTCTGGCTTAGATTAAAAAAGAAAAGAATAGCAATAATTTATGGTAAAATAACCTGCATTTATTCGTTACTCAATATAAATGTTTCATTCATTTCCCAATTGGCACGCACATCGTCTTCTAAAAGATAATAAATAACCTTTTCTGGCTGGCGATTTAAAAGGAAGTTACCAGTATCCCATTTGCCATTCTTATTGTCATCATAGATTACCCGAATTTTATACTTGCCGGGAGTTAAGCTTTTGAATGTAAACACTTGTGCTGTTTCAGCATAGATTTCCTGTACCAATTCGCCGTCAGATTTGACTAATTGCACTATAATTGGATAGCGATTTACGTTTTGTAAGGTTAGATACAAATTGCCATAATCCGTCATTTTCTTAGTCCTGAAATTAAAGCGTAATGTATCGTTTGTATTTCCTAGAAAATCTTTAATGGCTTCCGGAAGTATTTCAATTTTGTAGACATCTTGTTCTTTCTTTTTAAAATCAATCACGAAATCGCTGGCATCCTTTCTAAACTTTAAGTTATAAGGAACATCCAACGTATCTCTATCTGTAAAAGTAATCTTTGTGGAGTCGATGCTCTCTAGTGGGACATTGCTGTGTAATTTCAACTCTTCTCTAAAAGATAGCGATCCGCGCAACTTGTCCGTTATAGTTAATGAATCTACCTTTTTAGAACGTCTTCTAACCGTTACAGTATCTCGAAAATTTCTGTTTCGTATCTCTAGGACCAGTGAATCTATTGTGGCATCTTTATACCAATAATTCAGGCTGTCTTTATCCTTTTCATAAGTAATGATCGATGGAATTTCTTCAAGCAGGTTATTTATCTTTATACTATCAGCGATTCCTTCATAGCCGAACAATAAACGGTTTTTCGTTTGCTCACTTGGTCGGTAGATTTCATAAGGAAGCACTTCCTTAAATAGGACTAATTCATGTCCTGTAGAATCCTGTGGAATGCTAATTATTTCATTTGCAAAGGCAATTTTGTCTTGTTTCGGACTAAAAATATAATCTTTGCTCGCATCCTTTAAAGCAATCAATTTATACTTCCCTGCCTTGATATTGTCAATTTCCCAGATTGTGGTGTCTAGGGAATTCCCAACATACAATGGTTTTTCTTTGTAGATTAGAGAATCTGTATACGTCTCATTCAACTCATATAATAAAATAGCTATATCATCATCAACTTCATCGTTAAACGCATCTTTCAAGGTTCCCGACACCTTGAGGGAATCTATATAATTGCCGGTAGAAAAAACATATTTGAAGTTGCGCAAAATGTTGCCTTCGGTATTGTCAATGACACTTTGCCCGAAATTGATGGTGTAGGTTGTATTTTCTTTAAGAGTATCTAAGATTTTTATTTTAATGTATTTGCTCGGCGTACCCAATGGAGTAATAATGGGTGGAAATTTCATTGGTGGCGAGATCACCAATTGCTTGTTCAGGTCTTTTAATTTGATATATTCATCAAAATAGATCCTGATTTCATCATCGTCGAAATTAATTGTTTCAAATGGTGGGCGCGCAGTGACCATTACCGGAGCGATTGAGTCTTTTGGGCCACCTGTAGGCCGGCCTCTTTTGGCGCAATTAGAAGTAGCTACTACCAGCAAAAATGCAGTTACAAATACTCTAAAAATCATTCAATACTATTTCTGGCAAATTAACAACTATTTTTTACGATGTAAAAGCTATTGTTGCAATGCTGATAGTTATATTTTTGGTTTTTTGCAATTCAAGGCAACAAGCCTCTAATGTTGCTCCAGTTGTAATCACGTCATCAATCAATAAAATATTCTTACCTTCAAAAAACCTGGTGTCTTCTAAGTAAAATTTCTCTTTTACATGCTGCCACCTGTCACTACGCTGTTTTAATGTTTGCGTTTCATTCGTTGAAATCGAGCGCAATTGCCTGTCATTAAATTCGGCATGAAGTGACCTGGCGATTTCTTGAGCAAACTTAGTAACCTGGTTGTACCCCCTTTTTTGTAACTTCTTTTTATGAATAGGTACAGGAACTACATAATCGATTATTGGTAGCCTGTCGCAAAGTTTGAGTTCACTTCCGAGCCATTTTCCAAAAAGGATTCCTAAATCTTCTTGACTTTTATACTTTAACAGATGGATCAATTTCTGCACAACTCCCTTTCGCTCGTACAATAGTAAGGCCGTACCAAACGCGATGTCTATCCTCCCATAAAATGCTCGCTCTACCTCGTTATCGGTGGTAGCAGTCATTTCTGCTAGCGGTAATGCGAATCTGCAGGGTACACATATCAGGTCTTCATTTTCAACTAAGGGCGTATTACAACAATGACAAACAATAGGAAAAAATAAATAATATAAATCTCTGAAAGCCCGCATAGTGAAAACAAAGTAATCTTTTCTTTTATTAAATCAATTTACCGGATATTCGTTATCATTACCGAGAAACATGAAATACATGCTTGAATCACCTAAATTTCAATAGTTTCTTTAGAATCTCTTTAGAATTCAGCGCTAAGTTTGCGCCTGAAACTGCCAGAAACGAGCGGTGTTTATAAAATTGTTATTAACGAATTAAAAAATCTAGAGTTTATTTATACCAATTCAGCTATCTTTACGTTAGAGCAAAGTAGTTCATTTCAAACTCTAAAACTAAACTTTTAAACCATGGAAGAAAACAAGTCTTCAAACAACAAAAAGATCCTTATTGGTATCTTATTAGCTTTATTAGTTGGCCTTGGAGCTTACACATTACGAAGTAACAGTAAGCATAAGGAAGCTGAGCAATTCTTAAAGGAAGAAAAAGAACAAATCTTAGGAAATTTAACTGCTATGGAAGAAAAATACGATGAAGCCATAGCTCAGAACACGTCGCTATCTGATGAATTAAGAGTGGAAAAGGAGAAAATTGTACTTTTCAGAGATTCAGTAAAGAATCTTAAAAACTCAAACTGGAGATTGATCAGACGTTACAGAAGACAAATCACCAAACTAGAAGAAACTAATGAACGTTTAGTAAACCTTACAGATTCTTTAAAATTGGCGAATAACTTATTAGTGGTAGAAAAAGATAGTATAACAGGCGAGTTAATTACACAGAGAAGTTATAATGATACTTTAATTGCACAGAACTTAGATTTGGCCAAGAAAGTTGAGATCGGTGGTGCATTACGTGTAAGTTCAGTAAATGCCACTGCCATGCGTTTAAGAAGTAATGGTAAGTATACAGAAACGAATAAGGCACAGAAAGCTACAGCGGTGCGCGTTGGTTTTAGAGTTGAGAAAAATGAAATTGCAGAAGCAGGTGAAAAATTAGCCCATGTAGTGATCAATACACCATCTGGAAAAATTATCAACCAAAAAGGTACTTTTAACCAGGCGAGTGATGGTTCTGAAGTGGGTTACACTGATGAGATTACTATCGACTATCAAGGTGCTGCAAAAGATGGAGTCATATTTGTTGAAAACATTTCATATAAATTTGAAAAAGGCCTATATCCTGTAAAAGTATATGTAGATGGTGTCTTAGTTGGTGCTACTACTATGGAGCTAAAAGATGCCTTCTTAGGATTATAAGAGAGAAAAAACCTAATTTAACCAAATGATGAGGGAAGCAAATTTGCTTCCCTTTTTTATTTTATCATTCTTTGAATTTAGCTATTTTTGCGCCCTATGGCAAATCAAAACGATCAATTTAAAAAAGTAGTGTCCCATGCTAAAGAGTATGGCTATATTTTTCAGAGTAGTGAAATTTATGATGGGCTCAGCGCTGTCTATGATTACGCACAAAATGGTGTTGAATTAAAGAACAATATTCGCGAGTATTGGTGGAAGGCCATGGTGCAGATGCATGAAAATATTGTGGGTATCGATGCGGCCATTTTTATGCACCCAACCACCTGGAAAGCTTCAGGGCATGTCGATGCTTTTAATGATCCGCTCATAGACAATAAAGATTCTAAGAAGCGCTATCGAGCTGATGTTTTGATTGAGGAGTATTGCGCCAAAATAGAATCAAAAATTGATAAAGAGATCAAGAAAGCACAAAAGCGTTTTGGTGATTCCTTTGACAAGGAACAGTTTTTGGCTACCAATCCACGCGTACTGGGCTATGAGGAAAAGATAAATTCAACACTTTCGCGGATGGCCAGGTCACTTGAAAATGAAGACCTGGTTGATGTCAAGGCCCTGATTGAAGAACTGGAAATTGCCGACCCCTTAACCGGAAGTAAAAACTGGACAGATGTCAAACAATTCAACCTGATGTTTGGCACGAAGCTGGGAGCTTCGGCAGAAAGTGCCATGGACCTGTACTTGCGCCCTGAAACAGCACAGGGTATTTTTGTGAACTTCTTAAATGTACAGAAATCAGGACGCCTAAAGATTCCTTTTGGTATCGCCCAAACAGGAAAGGCCTTTAGAAATGAGATTGTAGCGCGCCAATTTATATTCAGGATGCGTGAGTTTGAGCAAATGGAGATGCAATTTTTCATAAAACCGGGTACGCAGCAAGAGTGGTATGAGCGCTGGAAAGAAATCCGCCTGAAATGGCATTTATCATTAGGTATGGGCGAAGAAAATTATCGTTTCCACGACCATGAAAAATTAGCGCATTACGCCGATGCAGCCGCAGACATCGAATTTAAATTCCCATTCGGTTTTAAAGAATTGGAAGGTATCCATTCTCGTACCGACTTTGACTTAAGACAGCATGAAGAATATTCAAACAAGAAACTGCAATATTTTGACCCGGAAGAAAATAAAAATTACATTCCTTACGTAGTAGAAACTTCCATTGGTTTAGATAGAATGTTCTTAGCGGTTTTCTCCAATGCCCTACAGGAAGAAGAACTTGAAAATAACACAACCAGAACTGTATTAAGATTGCCACCTGTCTTGGCACCAACTAAGGCTGCAATCCTACCACTGATTAAAAGAGATGGATTACCTGAAATCGCTCGTAAAATTGTTGATGATCTGAAATGGGATTTCAACGTTATTTATGATGAGAAGGATGCTGTTGGACGTCGTTACCGCCGTCAAGATGCAGCGGGAACGCCCTTCTGTATTACTGTCGACCACGATACCCTGGAAGACAATATGGTAACTGTGCGGCATAGAGATACCATGGAACAGAAGCGTGTAAAGATTGAAGAACTCCGTGAGCTTATTAAGCATGAAGTCGATATGCGCACATGGTTAAAGAAGATGTAATTAGTACTATCTAAGTATAAAAAACGTTAATTCTGAGGTATTGTAATTGTTACATTCCCTTTTTTATGCCCTAATTCCACATAGTGATGGGCGCTTACAATTTGTTCTAAAGAATAATTTTTATCAATAATGGGCGTCAGCTGTCCGCTGTCGATCAGACCATTTAGAAAGATAAGATTCGTAGCTTTTCCGCGAGCCAATCCTCTATTTACTGTTACATATTTTGCATTCGGCGCGAATATTTTTTTGCAGGCGGCTTTTGAGGTTTTACCAACAGCATCAAAAACAATGTCAAACTTCTCCTGGGTTCGGGTAAAATCTCCCTTGGTGTAATCAATCACTTTATCTGCGCCAATAGACGTCACCAGTTTCAAGTTTGATGTGCTGCAAACACCTGTGACCTTGGCACCAAAGTATTTTGCCAATTGAATAGCATAAGTACCTACACTTCCCGAGGCACCATAAACCAATACTTTTTGCCCATTTTTTATCTTCCCTTTATCTCTCAAATAATACAATGCTGTGTTAGCTCCTACGGGGATCGCTGCGGCCTCTTCAAACGATAAACTCTTAGGTTTCATGGCTAATCCTTTATGGGGTTTAACACACCTGAATTCTGCATAAGCACCAAAACCTGAAAATCCGTAGACCTCATCCCCTATCTTAAAATTCTGTACGTCTTCACCAACGGCTTCAATAGTTCCTGCCAACTCATTTCCTAAAATTTTAAACCTCCTAGGCTTGAAAAGTCCATTGATCATACGTACTAAAAACGGATCAGGTTTGCGCATTCTCCAATCGCCTGCCGTAACTGTTGTTGCATGAACTTTTACCAAAACCTGGTCAGCTTTGACGGTTGGTTTTGCGGTCTCTTTAACTTGCAAAACTTCAGGTGGGCCATACCGATGATATACTACTGCTTTCATTGAGAACCATTTGTACGCTATAAAAGACGCCTACGTAGTTTTTTCGTTACATCACTCTTTTGAATGTCTAAGTTGACGTTCTTCACGTATCTCACCAATATGATAGTACGCAACGATTTCTTTAATGAAGCCGGCACTCATATAATACCATTCACTCACATCTAAAGAAAAGTGATCACCTTGCCTGGCAGTGTAGCGAATACAGGCATTATGGTCGCCATAAATCTCATCATGTATTTTGAATTGGTAGCCCAAGAATTTATCTCGGTTACTCTCGACCAAATTCAGATAAGCTTTTTTACCCACTATAGTTCCAAAGGGGCTTGTATGCTTAAAATTTTCTGAAACCGGAATCGCATGAAAATCGCCTTCTTCCCATGCGTTGAACCATTTCTTTACGAGTTCTTTCATGTTCATCTTTTTTATATTATTCTGATAAAAGTACGCTAAAAAGTCGCACGCAGCTGGATCGTGCCAGTATGAATTGCTTTTGCTGTGGGTGTTTTACGTCCCAGATAATTTAGGTTCAAGTCCAAATACGAGGTGATCTTTTGCTGTAAGTTCAGGGTCCATGTATAATTAGTGCCAGGTTGCAAACCCTCTAACATTTGAAAAGCTACAGGTGAATTTTGATTTCCTGTAAAATCATTAAAAAATATTGTGGCGTTGGCGTTTAATGATAATTTTTGCTTATTCGCTACAAAGAAATTAGCACCTATATTCTGACTTTTCAGCAATTCTAAATCACCAAATCGATTCTCTTTATTTTTAAAATTATAAAATACTTCGAGGCGCGCATTTTTATTGTAGACATAGGCGATTTTTGGGTTTATTGCATAATTTTCAAGTAAAAAATTTCTGCTGGCAAAGCTATTCGAGGTGCTTGCATTCTCGGAAATACTTCCTTTAAAGTCTAGTAACCAAAACTTTCCAAGCTTGTGGATGAACTGCAGTTGATGTGATCGTAACTTATTTTCCTGGTCACCAAAAGAAAACGCCGACTTGTTTCTCGTATCTAAGTACGTGTAAATGGTTGAATACCGTTGTCTGCCACGATTAAAATACAGGCTATTTTTGAGATTAAGTACTAATGACAATGCATTATTAATGTCAAACGGATTCAAATTAAAGGAACTCCCCTGTCGTTCATTTTTACCATCTATAAGAACGAATGACTGATTCACAAAATGCGATAAGAACTTTTTAAATCCTGTTGAAGATTGCCAACGTATCGGATTTAAAGTAAGTGCCTGACTAAATTTATTCTGGTGGGTCTTGATGAAGCGGGTAGTTGGCAAAGCGACCCGTACGTAAATGGCTTGGTCAGGGAATTGCGAAACTTCAAATTCATCAAGCTCTTGTATACCATTTTCGTTATAATCTATCCATGTATAAAATCCGAATCCTGGCTCCACTTCCACATAGCTAAATTCCTGCTGAGGCAGTGACCCAGAATTTGTCTCATAAATTGTATTCAATGAAATTCCATTATTGAATAAACTCTGGCGATACAGTATTCTTGAATTCAAGGCCTCCTCGTCTTCGACAAATTGATTATCTATGGTTCTGTAACTGGCAAATATCGAGAGATCTACTTGTTTTTTCTGCAAAAGTTTAGAGCGAATAAAAAAGGTATTGGTTGTATTCACTTTTTGCAGGCTGTTCACCCGAACACTATCTGTAATTCTAAAATTATAGCCAAATTCTGCATAAACCTTGGCGGTATCACCTATTCCGGCAAAAGCTTCATAATCAACAAATTTATGATTCAAAAGTGATGGTAAATTGGTCGTTACCTCTTGCCTATCATTATGCTCTGTATTGAATTTTATGCCAATCCATTTTTTATTAAAATGCTGTTTCGCAAGTGTGTAAAGCCTTAAAAAATCTGTTTTTGTGAGTTGATTGTCATTACTTAATACACTCCCCGCAGCTTTGATTTTCGTATTTTTTAAAGTAAGATCGGCAGTGAAATTATGGCGTGTACCTTTGAAATTTTCGCTAAAGCGGAGGCTTTCAAAAACGTAATTTAATAGGCTTATTGAATCACGTTTATAGGAGAGCCCCCCGGAAAGAAATTGTTGATTCCCTAACGGATTGACCAAATCCCAGTCTCGTGCAAATTCTATATTCCGAAAGCGTTCAATAGTTCTAAAATCACGGTCAATAAATTCGAGATTGGCAAATCCACTTAACTTCCACTTGCGATCAACTAACAATTTGTTTAGGCTCAGTTTTCCTGCGAATCCCGTATTGTCGTCATCATTTAAAGAGGAAAACAAGTTTTGGTCATTTAAGCTATAGGCTAATTCTGTTAAAACAGTGGTTTTTGAGGAAGGAATATAATCAGCTTTTAACGTCGTTATCTGTAATTTAGTAGCAGCGATCAATTGTATCACCGGTTCGTAATCGCCTTGGGGAATTCCGTTTACAGGAGCAACGTATTCATAGATTCTACCTGTAGCGATCGTTGTTTGTATACGATAATTACCTTGCCCGACGCCCACAAAGCTAAAACGTACATTGAACAGATCGTCATTTTCATCAGTGGAGAAGACAAAAACTTCTTCGCCATTTATCAACTCTTTTCGGTATTGAATCGCGTTTTCGGTAAACGCCTGCGGCAAGGCTGACGAAACGACCATTTGTGTTTGGTCATCACCGGCGTTCGATAAAATCTGACGTTGGGTATCGGTCAAATCTTGTTGCAGTGTCTGGTTCTTGGAATCGCTTTCATTATAGAAATTAATACCTATTTTAAACTTATCTGATTGGTATTGAGCACCATTGAAAGTAACAAACCGTGTATAATTGCGATCTGAAAACTGGTATTCTACAATAATGCGCATATTAGCATTGACCGGGTAGGTAGGATTAAATGTGATCTCTGCGGTGTTGTAGTCAATTATGTAATCATAATTTTCGCCACGGCGCAATGGAGCTCCATTTACATATACCGTTTCACTTCCTGAAATAATTAAGAGCAATTGCTCAGAATTATTACCTGTAATTCTATAGGGGCCCTGATTCGCTTCTTGGGCAATAATGGCGTTTCTGGCAAATTGTCCTCTTACAATTGCTCCAGAGGCATGTGCCGTGGTCTTACTATCACCATGATTTATTGTGGCATCTACTGCTACTCCTGCTACTTTCTTATTGAAGCGCATAAAACTATCTGTGGTGTTCTGCAAATTCACATCACCTGCCTTGATTGACCAATTATCACTGAAAAGTTTGATAAAAACACGGTCGAATTCATTTAAGCGCTGCGTGAAACCTCCTTCCTGTAACGGAATATTTGTATCTGTGATAGACGCCCGTAACTGCACTTTATCCGATAAATATCCGGAAACCTGTAAATCGAGATTTGAATTTAATACAGCGTCCTGGTTGTTACCAACGGTGAATCCTCGTGAAATGCTCCCACTGGTGTTCAGTCCATCAAAGGGTTTAAAAAAGCGATTTTTCTGCTGCGGAACGGCGCTATAGAGTTTCGATGAACTCGTGCGTTTTGGTACAATAATCGCTTCATCAAACACTTTATAAGTCTTCGTCAAAAACTCTGGAAAAGCCTGGTATTCGATGATAACTATCGGATATTTTTTACTGTTAAGGATTAAGAGGGCTTTTGCAAAATCAATTTCATATTCTTTTGCATCTACCAGTACTTTATCTTCTGTGAACACCTTAAAATTAGTCGGGCTTATACTTACCGAATCAATTCGAATCGTGTCACTAGCAACCGTAATCTGCTTTGTCCGAAAATTCTTAGAGGTGGTCTGTGCAACTGAAGAAAATCCTAGTAGTAGAAAAAAAATACAAATAACTTTCCTCATCAAATACAGCACGTTTTGAAGTCAAAAATAATTCAAAAAAAGAATTCAAGTAATTTTTATGTCAAATAGGTAAGTTTAAAAGAGCGATTGCTGTTTTGGTGGATTTTCATGTTCAAGCAACCAGCGCTTACGCCATAAACCGCCAGCATAGCCCGTCAAAGAGCCATCACTACCAATAATACGATGACAAGGCACTACAATCCACAACGGGTTCTTTGCATTGGCGTTCGCCACGGCTCGAATGGCCTTTACATCACCCATTTTCTCCGCTTGTTGCATATAACTACGCTTTTCCCCGTAAGGGATTTGCTGCAATTCATCCCATACACCTTTCTGAAAATCAGTACCTTCAGGGTTCAATTTCAAACTAAATGTCTTTCGCTCTTTATTAAAGTACTCTTCAAGCTGGCGTACACATTCTTGCAATGCTTCAGGAACCACATCACTCGTTTCCTGTTCGCCATCAAGCACCGAAATTGACGAAATACCATCATCGTCACCTACAATTCTGGCAATGCCAATAGGTGTTTTGTAATAGGCTACTTTGTCAAATTCGAAAAACATCTTTAGAATTTTGAGTGGTGATCTCAGCAATTTCCTGAGGAGTTAAATTATAAATATCTACCAATTTTTCCAAAATATTAACAATATAAGCACTTTCATTTCGCTTTCCGCGGAAAGGTACAGGTGCCAAATAAGGCGCATCGGTTTCTAAGACAATATGCTCTAGCGGAATTCGCTTTAAAAATTGATCGATTTTTCCATTTTTAAAGGTCACCACACCTCCAATTCCCAATTTCATATTAAAAGACAAAGCCCTATTCGCTTGTTCCAAAGTTCCGGTAAAGCAATGAAAAATGCCCCGTAACTTTTCATCTTTTTCGCCTTCCAATACTTCAAAAATCTCGTCAAAAGATTCACGGCTATGAATGACAACAGGTAAGTCTTTCTCTTTCGCCCATTGAATCTGAGTTTTAAAGGCATCCTGTTGTTGTTTTAAGAATGAGGTATCCCAATACAGGTCAATACCAGTCTCACCTACAGCGTAAAATTTACGTTTGTCTAATAATTCCTTGACTATGGCTAGTTCTTCCTGGTAGTTTTCCTTTACAGAAGTAGGATGCAGCCCCATCATCAAAAAGATATGTTCAGGATAGTGCTTTTCAAGGTCAAACATCGCTCGATGGTATTCTGAATCAATTGCCGGAATAAAAAATCGTGAAATACCGAGATTAAAAGCACGCTGCATCATTTTAGAACGATCTTCATCAAACTGCTCGACATATAAGTGGGTATGCGTATCGGTTAAAATCATGGCTACCAAAGATAATTCTATAAATAGAATTAAAAAAGGCTTGTTTATATTTGCACTCAAAATTCAAGCATGCTAAAAATATATCATAACAATAGATGTCGTAAAAGTCGCGAGGGGCTAGAGATCTTGGAGAATTCGGGGCAAGATTTCGAAATTGTAAATTATCTTGAAAATCCGCCATCAAAACAAGAGTTAAAAGACATTCTTACTAAATTAGGTCTGACTCCTATTCAGCTCATACGTAAAAATGAAAAAGTGTGGAAAGAGGATTTTAAAGGTAAAGAGCTTTCTGATGATGAACTTCTTGAAGCCATGATCGAGCATCCAAAACTCATCGAAAGACCTATAGTTTTGAAAGGCGATAGCGCTGTTTTGGGACGACCGCCGGAGAACATACTTGGATTACTATAAAATTGGTGGTTTTTAGGTACTGACTCACCATTTACCACTATTTTTTTGCTCATTTATTAATGATACTTTTGTTGTCTTATGCCAAAATTGATAGGATGAGGTTTTTTTCCTTGCTTATAATTATATGTTGTATAACTGTTGCTTCAGGCCAATCTGACACGAACCGCGAAATTACGCTATCTGGTAAAGTTATTGATGCCGAAACCAAAGCCCCACTAGAGTACGCTACTATTTCTATTCACAATAGTGCCAATGACACGATCATTTCGGGTACCTCTACCAATAAACAGGGAAAATTTAGATTTGAAATTCAGGTAGGTACATATACCTTAAAGATCCGATTTTTGTCTTTTAAGACCTATGAATTGACATCACGATCATTTACAAATGATTTAAACCTGGGAACCATTGAATTACAGCCTGAAAATCGGTTAGATGAAATTGAGGTCGTTGCCGATAGAAAACTATTGGAAACCAAATTCAACAAGAAAATATACAATGCTTCGAGTGATATCGCGAATAGAGGCGGTAGTGCCTTGGATGTTTTGAACAATACACCTTCAGTGCGGGTTGATGATGATGGAACCATTACGGCCAGAGGAGGTAACACATCCGTCTTGATTGATGGCAAACCTCAATTCGGCCTGGATAATGGAACAGATATTCTAAGGGCTATTCCTTCTAACAGTATCGACAGGGTTGAAATTATTACCCGTTCTGCTAAATACAGTGCAGAAGGCGGTGGCGGGGCCATTCTGAATATCATCACCAAAAAAAGACAAGGAAAAGGCTTAAACGGATCTCTTGAAATTCACGGTGGTATTCCTGATAATCATGGCCTTTCTACATTTATTAATGAGGATACAGACAAAATGAACCTGTATTCAACCATTAGTTTTAATCAGCGTGATCGCGAAAAATATACTGATATTCGGCAACCTGATTTTGACTTTGATCAAAACAGAGTTGACGAGAACCAGCGCAATAGTTTTCTTTTTAATCTTGGCAGTGATTTTTATTTAGATGATAAAAATACCCTATCGGCGTCTTTTTTAATTAATTCTAATAATAAAAACTATCGATCTGAACTTATTGAACCCGATTTTGTAAGAAATGTTGACGATAATGATGACGGATCAAGAATTGAGGCTGCTTTAGGCTTTGTAACTAAATTTAACGATAATGAGCACGAATTGGCGTTCAATTTCAAGTATGATAATTCAGATTCAGAGAATAATACTGGTATTACCGAAGTTCAGTCAACCGATCCTATCTTTCAAAAATCTACAAAAGATCAGGTACTTGATAATTTTTTAGCCCAGCTGGATTATAAACTCCCGTTCGATGAAAATAAGAATGTGGAAATAGGATATAAAGGAACATTCAGATTTTATGAAAATGATTTCAATGTATCTGAATTTGATTCTGGAATTAATGACTTTGTGACTATTGGGACACTGGATAATCGGATAGGGTATGACGAGAAAATACATGCTTTTTATGGAATGTACAATGCAACACATGACAAACTAAGTTATTCTATAGGCTTACGTACAGAAATCTCTGCTATTGATCTCAGCCAGAGCAGCAGCGTCAATCCCATCGAAAAGAAGTATACTGATATTTTTCCATCCGCGACCTTCGGTTATCAATTTAACGATGACAGCTATTTATCTATAAACTATTCAAGGTCTATTGATCGGCCTACGGCGGCGCAAATAAATCCATTTATCTCCTTCACAGATGAGCGCTTTCAGACGGTAGGGAATCAAAATTTAAATCCGTTCTATACAAATTACCTCGAGGTCCTTTACGATCATAGCTTTGACAAATTAACATTGGTGTCCTCATTTTTCTTAAACTTTGCATCCGATCAATTTTTATCAGTCATTGAAAATACCGGACAGCAAACTGCCGATGGGCAAGATATTTTTAGAAGAATACCAATAAATAGCGGTGATAAAAACGTTCTTGGTATTGACCTTGATCTCACGTACAGATTTTCCAAGAATTTTAGGTTGAATACCTATATTAGTCCATACCATCAGAAAATTAAAAATGCAATAGATCCAAATTATAATGATGAAAGCATCATCTGGTATGCTACAGGTTCCGTAGACATTATGCTAGATAATGGATTGCGAATGAACTTTACCCATATTTATGATTCCCCAATACCCAATGGCTTGACAGAACGAAGAACTATCAATCATTCCAATTTCACGTTGAGCAAAGACCTTTTTAATAAAAAGGCTTTCTTGACTTTTAGAATAAATGATGTATTTAGCTCCAAGAAATTCAAATATGAGTCAAGAGAGGCTAATACCTTAACCTTTAGGGATGTACGCTTTGAAAATCAATATCTTTTAACATTCACCTACCGATTTAATCAAGACCGTAGAAGTGCCAAAGACAGGAGTAAAGAACTGGATCTAGATAAACTCGAAGATACCCAGGACAAAAAGTTCTAACCAAAAAAAGGATGGTTTTCTTAACCATCCTTTCTTAATAAATATATGACCTAAAACTTATTTTTTATTCTTTTTTGCTTCTCTCTTAAGCATCCATTCTTCTCTCAAATACCCTACAATCCAATATGGAATTACAAAAGCCAATAAAAAGATCATCATCCAAAAGCCCATCGTAAAAACGGTCAAAAAAACTAAAAAGCCTATAAATTGTTGAAATTCCATAATAAATTCTGCTGTGTTCAAATTTAGGCCAAAAATAAAATATATTTTTTACTTTGCATAGATGTTTGTTGTTTTTTTCTATGAAATAAAATCAAATTAAACCTTTGTATTCTTTTAAAGTCTAAGATTTAAAATTGAATTAGAAATGGAATTTTATAAAAGACTCCTGATGATAGCCGTTGTACTATGTATGAGTCTGTCAAGCGGCTTTGCCCAGGAAGATGACATTAATGATAAGGCTGTGGAGCAACTTTCATTGACTGCAGAGCAAAAAGAGATCCTCAAAGAGCAGCTGGAACTGACTAAAAGAATGCGTGAGAATTTAAAACGCAATCTCACCGCTGAGCAAAGAAAGACCTTGGCTAACAGAAACCTATCACGTACTGATCGCTTGAAATACCTGCGTAACTCCTTATCTACAAATCAATTGAGCAGGCTTAAAACGAACCAAAGTTTGCTCAGAGATAAACGCAATCAGTTTAGAAAAACCATATCCAGAAGGCAAATGATACGCTTGAGACAGTTTGTTCGCCATAAGCATAACCGTGATAGAAGGAGGCTAGTCAGAAGGTTAAGACAATTAATAAGAGACAATATCTCTGACAGACCCTAAAATCCGAAAATCAATCTAAATCAAAGTATGAAAAAGTTGTTGCTACTTATAGGCTTTATCTGTATGGCCGGTAATTTATTTGCCCAGGTTAAGGAAGAAGAACAGGATGCCGAAATAGATGCCATCATTGATGAATTGATCTTAGATGAAAATAGTATATTAGATTACATCGACGAGTTGAATAAATACCATGTACTATTTTTGTCAGTGGCATATAACAACAAGACCTATTTTTTGGGTAGGGATCTGAACATTGATCAATTCACCCTTTCTCCCCAGGCTATTTATCAGCACCCTAGCGGAGCTTACATTGGAATATCCGGCGTCGTCTACAGTGAATTTGACCCTAAATGGGATTTAACCACTGCTACGTTAGGATTCAGCAATAATTTTGGGAAACATGACAATTTTAACTTCGATATAAGCTACAGCCGGTATCTATTTACAGATTCAGCATCAAGAGATTTTGAAAATAGCTTCGACGGAAGTTTCAGCATAGAAACTAAAAATCGATTGATTGGTGCCTCTGCTGGAGTCACCTATTTCTTTGGTGAAGAGCAAGGTTTTCAAAATAATTTTGATATCTACAGCACTGTCAATTTATTCAAGATCAATAATAAACACCTGGTTTCTTTTAATCCACAGCTGTCATTTATTCTTGGTAATGAGTCTATAGATACTTCAAGGATAGATGATTTAATTGTTGATATTCCAATTATCCAAACAGTGGTGAATGAATTCGAAACATATGCCTTGCGGAATACACAGTTATCTGTTCCCTTAAACTTAGAAATCAATGATTTTGAATTGGAGATTGGTTACAATTTTAACTTCCCTAATGCCTTGATCTTTGAAAGTAACCTAGAAGAATCCTCCTTTTTCAATCTTGGCGTTAGCTATATTTTCAGCTTTCAATAATCTATTAACTTATATTTAACTAAAATTGCTCGCTGGCTACTTATTTTTGTTTGATTTTTTTCATCAACTATTAAACATATGATGCTCTATTGTTGCAGTAACAGTTCGGAGTATTAGCAATCAATCAGTAAGTTTTTTTGATTGCAGCATCAAAATAGTATGTAAGATTGAATTCAAAAACAAATTTGATCAATTAAACGGTAAGCCGAATGCTTCGAGCCTATTTAATTTCCTTCTTATTATTTTTCATTTTTCAAGCAAATCATGCTCAACGTCCACAGCCTGGAGGAGCACAAGAGCAACAAATCGAAATCACCGGAAAAGTTATAGACAAAGAGACGAGTCAACCTTTAGAATATGCAACAATCGTCTTGACATCATTAAGAACGAAAAAAGTTACCGGTGGACTTACAGACAAAGATGGCAATTTTGCCGTTGAAGCAATCAGGGGCCTGTATAATATCTCGGTAGAATTTATTTCATTTAAGAGCTATAAATTATCGAACCAACGCCTCACTAGAAATATAAGTTTAGGGACTATCGCTTTAGAAGTTGACAGTGAGGCACTCGATGAAGTAGAGGTCATCGCCGAAAAAACGACGGTGGAAATAAAACTAGATAAGAAGATTTACAATGTTGGTAAAGATCTAACCGTTCGTGGAGGTACTGTCAGTGACGTTCTTGATAATGTGCCGTCAGTTTCAGTGGATGTCGAAGGTAATGTCGCTTTGCGCGGAAATGATAACGTACGAATACTAATTAACGGGAAACCATCAGGTCTGGTAGGTCTGAGTTCCACTGATGCTTTACGTCAATTACCGGCAGAAGCCATTGAAAAAGTTGAAGTGATTACCTCCCCATCGGCACGCTATGATGCAGAAGGAACAGCCGGAATTTTAAATATTATTCTTAGAAGAAGCAAATTGCAAGGACTGAACGGAGCATTAACTTTCAACGGCGGGTATCCTGTTTCAGCCGGAGTTTCAGGAAACCTGAATTACAGAACGGGCGATGTAAACTTTTTTACTACCTCTGGCTATAACTATCGCGAAGTACCAGGTAATGCCTATTCATTTACCGAGTTTTTTAATGGCGATGAGCCCAGTAGCTTTTTAGAAGAAGATCGCGATTTCGACCGTATCCGTAAAGGATTAAATACTAATTTAGGTGTGGAATGGTATGTAAATGAGACTTCATCTATTACCACTTCGGTACTCTTCCGCGAAAGCGATAATGAACGTAATACCACAAACACCATTTTTGAAATTACCTCAGATGGCGATGAAATCAGAAGAACCAGAATTGACCCCGAGCTTGAAGATGATAAAACGATTCAATACGCTATCAATTATGACAAAAAATTCAAAACTGACGGGCATACACTTACATTTGATTTTCAATTTGAGGACAGTACTGAAGATGAAAACTCCTTGATCAACCAGGATGGCGAAGATGTGGAAAAAGTAAGAACATTAGAAGACCAAGAGCGTATACTAATACAAACCGATTATGTGCTGCCATTAGGTGAAAAAGCACAATTCGAACTTGGCTACCGCGGTAATTTTAATGAATTAAATACTGACTATAAAGTTGAACAAAACAATGAAGGTATTTTCGAATTGAATACTGATTTAAGTAACACCTTACTTTTTAAAGAGACCATAAACGCCCTTTATTCTCAATACGGTCAAAACTATGAAAAGTTCTCATTCTTATTCGGATTAAGGATGGAGTCTACCAGAATTACTATAAATCAACTTACTACTGATGACAGACAGGTAAAAGACTACACCAATTTGTTTCCTACCGTTAATTTATCCTATAAATTTAGTGATGATGAGAGCTTAACTCTCGGGTACAATCGTAGGATACGCAGACCCAGATCACGTTTTATTAATCCGTTTCCTTCGCGTTCAAGTGCAACGAATCTTTTTCAAGGAAATCCTGATCTTGACCCTAGTATATCTGACGGGCTAGATTTGGGATATTTGAAAAGGTTCGGAAAATTCACATTGAACTCATCTATCTATTATCAAAGAGCTACTGATGTTTTTGCTTTTGTATCAGAAGCTACTGATAACTTTTATATTTTTGAGACCAATCAAACGATTCGCGGCGATGACCCCGATTTCGACCAGCTAAACCAGCAATTTGATTTGGTTCCGGTTTTAAGAAGAACGCCGCTGAACCTGGCCAGTCAAGACCGCTACGGTTTTGAATTTACACTTACCTATGCCCCGAATAGAAAATGGCGTATCAATGGTAACTTCAATTTATTCAAGTTTATTACCGACGGTGAAAATAGTTTAGGTGAAAACCTGGATGCCGATAATACCAGTTGGTTCGCACGAATTAACAATAAACTAACCTTACCAGGAAAAATCGATTGGCAAACACAGTTATTATATCGGGGACCGACCGAAGATGCACAAAACAAAAATAAAGGCATCCTTTTTAGCAGTATGGCATTCAGTAAAGACTTCTTTAAAGAAAA
>JASJDL010000015.1 GCA_030065775.1 Flavobacteriaceae bacterium
CCGTCAACTGAGAACATTAGTTCATCTGTTTCAGAATTAGATGTAATTTCCACTTCTTTCGAATTAAAGAAGTTCTCTGAAAGAAAATCCTCAAACTTCCTAATCTTAGCTCTATTTTCAGCTCCAGTAGTTTTTAATGAATGAACTCGTCTAAATATTTCCAGCCCTGTAAAAACATCCTCTCCAATTCCATAATTTTTCTTTATTGTCTCCTTAAGATGGCCTTCCTTTAAATATTCATTTTTATGAATACTTCTTAATATTGGGATATAGACTTTTTTTCCAGTTGAATTCTTTTTAACAAATAAAATCTCCTTTTGTAATTCAAGCATTAACTCTAGAAACTCAATTTTATATTCAATGGGCTTTCTTCGTGCAGGTACAAGGATTTTTTCTAGGTCAATTTTACTATTTTCAATTTCTTCCTTTACCGACAGAAAAACATCTTCATAATTTGAATAATTAGAAGGTAATTCAAAGTAAGGACTTCCCCTCTTTACTTTAGTGTAAAATTTTGATAACTTCATTTGGCTTGGACCAGTAATACTTTTTTGGGTGAAGTGGTGCTTTACGTCCAGTCTACCACTAATTGAAGTTAAATTCTCTTCTTTATTAGATATATGTAAACAATTTTCATTTGATTTTATTAATCCTCTCAGAAAACGACTTTTACCACTGTTATTGGCTCCAACAAATAGATTTATTAACTTAAAGTTACCTAGCTTCTTTTCATTATTATCAATGTCATCCTTAGATTTTCCGTTCCAATAGTACACCCAATCTGATGTACCTCCATGAAATTCATCGGGTAAACCATTATTGATGTTATAAAAGTGTAAATACATTTAATTATTTTTTTCTCCCAGCAACAACGATTACCAGCTCACCTTTAGGGGGTTTAGCCTCAAAATGAGCTCCTACGCTTTTCATCGTTCCGCGAATGGTTTCTTCATACAATTTGGTCAACTCTCGTGATACAGAAACTTGTCGGCCTTCACCAAAATATTCTGCAAAGTGGGTCAAGGTTTTTACAAGTTTATGCGGACTCTCATAAAAGATCATAGTTCTTGTTTCTTCTGCGAGAAATTTTAATCGCGTTTGGCGCCCCTTTTTGACAGGTAAAAAACCCTCAAAGACAAATTTATCATTGGGGAGACCTGAATTTACCAGTGCGGGTACAAATGCCGTAGCACCCGGTAAACATTCTACTTCAATACTATTTGCAATACAGGCCCGTGTTACTAAAAACCCGGGATCTGAAATCGCCGGTGTACCGGCATCAGAAATTAGAGCAATGGTCTCCCCAGATTTCAATCGTTTGACGACTATATCCACCATCTTATGTTCGTTATGCATATGATGACTTTGCATAGGTGTATCGATGTCAAAATGCTTTAATAACTTGCCCGAAGTTCGAGTATCTTCAGCTAAAATCAGGTCTACTTCCTTCAAGACCTGAATGCCTCGTAAGGTCATATCTTCTAAGTTTCCAATAGGAGTGGGAACTATATAAAGTTTGCTCATGAATTCAAAGATAAGACTTAATTGCCTTTAGTCTTGATTTCTCTGAATACTATGGTCTTGATAGAAAAACTTGTCAAAGGTTTTATCTGTGGTATAATTATCGGTCAATACTTTATAAACCACAACCACCACCAAAATATGTCCTAGTATCACTAAAAGGAAATACCATTGAAAACCTATGGCAGTAGAAGCCAAAACGGTTAAAACAACCAAAAAGATGGTCGTAAACCAGACAAGAAACATAGCCGTATTTTTCATTCTATCTTGTTTTATGATAAAAATACGAAACTAAATTCTTGAATAGTGCGTTGTTGAGGTGCATTTGCCAAATTATAACGAACTTTTAACTATACTTCGAGTGTTGACCCATGAAAGCTTTTCAAGTATGCTACTTATCCCAAGCAAAATCACTAATTTTGCTGCTTCAAATTTGAACAGAAGAGAAGATGTACAGAACACATACAAACGGTGAGCTGCGTTTGGCAAATATTGGTGAACAGGTAACCTTATCGGGATGGGTACAAAAAGTGCGTGATAAAGGCTTTATGATCTGGATCGATTTACGCGATCGCTATGGCATTACGCAATTGATTTTGGATGAGGAGCGCACTGATAAATCATTGATTGAACAAGCGAAAGTTTTGGGGCGTGAGTTTGTGATTAAGGTGGCTGGTGAAGTGATTGAGCGTAGCTCAAAAAATCCTAATATCCCTACCGGAGAAGTTGAGGTATTGGTTACTCAGTTGCAAGTTCTCAATGAATCTATTACGCCTCCGTTTACCATAGAAGACGAAACCGATGGTGGTGAAGAATTGCGCATGCAATACCGTTATCTGGATATTCGTCGTAACCCTGTTAAAGAAAGTCTGATCTTTCGCCATAAAGTGACGCAGGAAGTCCGCAAGTATTTATCTGATGAAGGGTTTATAGAGGTAGAAACACCCTATCTGATCAAATCCACACCTGAAGGTGCCCGTGATTTCGTGGTACCAAGCCGGATGAATGAAGGACAATTCTATGCCTTACCACAATCGCCACAGACTTTTAAGCAATTGTTGATGGTGGGAGGGCTCGATAAATATTTTCAGATCGTCAAGTGTTTTAGAGATGAAGACCTGCGTGCCGACAGACAACCTGAGTTTACACAAATAGACTGTGAAATGGCCTTTGTGGAGCAGGAAGATATCTTAAATGCCTTTGAGGGATTGACGCGTCATTTATTAAAAGAAATTAATGGTGTTGCAGTTGGTGAGTTCCCTAGAATGACTTATGACGAAGCCATGAAAACCTATGGCAATGATAAGCCTGACATTCGTTTCGGGATGGAATTTGGTGAATTAAATGAGGTTGCACAGCATAAACATTTTAATGTATTTAATACTGCCGAACTCGTTGTTGGGATTGCTGTTCCGGGAGGAAATATGTTCACCAGAAAAGAAATCGATAAACTCATTGATTGGGTAAAACGCCCTCAGATTGGTGCCCTGGGAATGGTCTATTGTCGTTGTAATGAGGATGGCTCTTATAAATCATCAGTAGACAAATTTTACGATCAAGACGATTTCGCAAAATGGGCTGAAAAAACTGGAGCAAAGCCTGGAGATTTGATTTGTATACTCTCTGGCGATACCGACAAAGTAAGAGTACAATTAAGTGCATTACGGATGGAATTGGCTGAGCGATTAGGTTTACGAAAAGCAGATGAATTCGCCCCGCTATGGGTGTTAGATTTTCCCTTATTAGAATGGGATGAAGAAACTGAACGCTATCACGCCATGCACCATCCATTTACTTCTCCTAAGCTTGAGGACATTGGGTTGTTAGCTACCGATCCCGGTAAGGTACGTGCCAACGCTTATGATTTGGTGTTGAACGGAAATGAAATCGGCGGTGGTTCCATTAGGATTCACGATAAAGCTACGCAGGCCTTACTATTCGATCACTTAGGGTTTACTCCTGAAGAGGCAAGGGCCCAATTTGGATTTTTACTAAACGCCTTTGAATATGGAGCACCTCCACATGGCGGTATCGCTTTTGGTCTGGATCGACTAGTGGCCATTTTGGGCGGACAGGAAACCATTCGCGATTTTATAGCCTTCCCAAAAAATAACTCGGGACGCGACGTAATGATCGATGCCCCTGCGCCCATTGATGCAGAACAGCTCAGAGAACTAAATTTGAAGCTGAACTTAGATACTTAAGGTCATTCTGAACCCTGTGCTGAACATGATTCAGTATTGATTCAGTATTGTTTCAGAATCTCATCATAACTTTAATCCCGCTCAAGCGGGATTTTTTTATATTTAACCATGCCTAAACCTAAATCACTACTATCCAAATTCTTAATCTGGAGGTATAAATATATTTCCGAACGAAATTTCATATATATCCTCAGTATTCTGGTAGGATTTTTAGCTGGTATTGGTACGGTTTTACTTAAAAATTTCACACATTACATTCAGCTGCTGTTGGATCTGAGACTTTTTAAATCATTTCAGTCATCACTATACTTTATTCTACCCATAGTTGGCCTTGTATTAGTATTTTTCATAAAAAAGCACTTCCTAAAACGAAAAATTGGGCACGGTATCCCGTCTACCTTATACTCCATTTCAAAGAATAGTGGTATTATTCCAAGTTACCGGATAATTGCCAATCTCATCACTGCACCTTTAACGGCGGGTTTCGGAGGTTCAGTAGGATTACAAGGACCGGCTGTTAGCACTGGGGCTGCCTTCGGTTCGAACGTTGCACAGCTCTTTCATATGAACCAGAAAACAAGGATGCTTCTGATAGGCTGCGCTTCTGCCGGCGCTATGGCTTCCATGTTTAAGGCGCCTATTGCAGCTTTAATTTTTGCGCTTGAAGTGTTTAGTTTAGACGTAGCTTTTGCCTCCTTAATCCCATTGTTGCTCGCTTCCGTTTCAGCTGTAGTAACCTCCTATTTCTTTACGGGAACGGATGTATTGCTTCGTTTTGAGCTCGTCGATAAATTTGAGATCAATGACATTCTTTTCTATGTGATTTTAGGTGTTGGTACCGGTTTGGCGTCCGTTTATTTTTCTAAAATTTACTTTGCAATTACCAACTTTTTTAAGAAAATAAAATCTGCCAAAGCGCGATTAATTATTGGAGCAATTACCATCGGAATTCTCTTATTTTTTATTCCACCGCTCTATGGTGAAGGGTATGGGCTGATCAATAATCTCCTTGATGGAAATCATTTGGAAGCCATTGGTACAACACCATTTAAAGCCGATCTCAATAATGTTTGGATTGTTATCGGCCTACTGATTGGTATCACTGTTTTTAAGGCGATTGCCATGACTACAACTTTTGCCGCCGGCGGTGTTGGAGGTATTTTTATACCCACCCTGGTCATGGGCAGTGCTTTAGGTAATGTCTTCGCTAAATTCATAAACAATATTGGGCTTAATTTTAATATTTCAGAATCTAATTTTACCCTAATCGGTATGACCGGGTTGATGGCCGGGGTACTGCATGCGCCTCTGACGGCCATCTTTTTAATTGCAGAAATTACCGGTGGCTACGATCTGTTCGTGCCTTTAATGTTGGTCGCAGCGATTTCATTCGCCATTACTAAATATTTTGTCTCACATTCAATTTATACTATGGAACTCGCCGAGCGTGGAGAACTACTCACGCATGACAAGGATCAAAACACTCTTCTATTAATGGAATTGGATAAGATCATTGAAACCAATTTTGTGAGTATAGAACCAGATATGAAGTTAGGTGAAGTGCTACGAAACGCAGTAGCCAAATCAAATAGAAATATTTTCCCGGTGGTTAGTGATACGAATGAGTTTTTGGGGGTGTTATTGTTAGATGATATTCGAAAAATTATGTTCGATACGAAGTTCTACGATGCACTTTCTGTACATACGATGATGCAAAATGCTCCTGATGTCATAAAATACGAAGATGACTCTATGCAAACTATCATGAAAAAATTTGAGATCAGTGGAGCTTGGAATTTACCGGTGGTCAAAGATGGAAAATATGCAGGGTTTATTTCAAAATCGAAGATGTTGACTGCGTATCGCCGGAAATTAATCGAGGTAAGCTCCTAGCTGATGTCATTCTGAACTCGTTTCAGAATCTTGTTTTTCAGAATTCAGATGATGCAAGTATGACACCACCTTATCAGGATGATCTGTAAAAACACCATCCAGATTTAGGATATTGAATCCGTAATCAAATAACGCATCGAAGTCCTGAAAATCACCCAGGTCATCCGCCCGAAAGGTATATCCATGTATCTTTAAGCCCAGTTCCTGAGCTTCTTTAATAAATTGTGGTGAGACTACCTTATACCATGGTCCGACCCCATCAGCATAACTGGAAAATGCTTCGAGGTGTTCTTTTGTTACTTCTGATTCAATTAATTGTACTAAAAACAATTCCGATTGTAATTCCTGTCGAATACGCTTTAGTTCGTTATTGTCAAAACATTGTAAGATGCAATTATCTTCCTTGTCAGAATAACCATAGAGCCTCAGTACATCTAATACAATTTGAGAGATGTCTTTGCCTTCTTTTAGGTGAAAAGCAGGTTTCTTGATTTCAGGATAAATGCCTATATCATTCGTGGTGCTTTGATTTAAGCCTTGAATTAATTCTATTTCTTCGTATAGGGAATGAAGCTGAAAACTACTTTTCCCTTTTGGAAATCGCCTTGGATATACTTGCTGGCCTGTTTTGGGATCGAAGCGCTCCAACACCTGCAACAACTTCAATTCCTCGTAGGCAAAGTCAATGACGTAATAACGGCCGTCTTCTCGTTTTCTGTTTGGAAATTTTTCAGCGACATCGGTGACCTCATCCAAATATATATCATGCAGTACTATTGGAATATTGTCCTTGCTCAAGACCAGATCCTGCTCAATATAATCGGGTTGCATTGCATAGGCCATGGCCTTGGCCGCTATCGTGTGTTCAGGCAGGTATCCTGAAGCTCCACGATGTGCTATGACAATTTTATCTGATTTTAGCTTCGGTTTCATCGGCTCTATAGCTTTTTTCTGACATCCTAGTAATAAAACTACAATTAAAACTATTGATAAACGCATTTTATAATTTTAAGTATTGTAAATTTAGTAGTTTCGCTATTGAATCATGTGTTATGAAGCTATTATTGAAAATATTATTTGCTTTGTTCGTGATCACTTTGGTGGTTGGGTTCTACCTGAAGTATTTTACTGATTTTGAAAAGGCAGATGTCGTTATAGGTTTAGACATCTTATTCCTTTCCTTTGTTTTAATGCCCTTATTCATATTCCATCGCCATCGTCTAGGGAAGTATAAAAAGTATATTCTTGACGGAAGTAAAAAGAATCCCTTTAAGATTGACGAGGACAAAATGGTTTAGTCATTAGGCTCGTCATTCTGAACTTGTTTCAGAATCACATAAATAATTTAGAACATTACATAAAAAGACCTGAAATTACTTAGGGGTGACGTAGAGCATCAATTCAAATTCCTTTTTTGGATAAAAAAGCGTTTGATCAATTCCGCACATTCCTCTTCCAAAATACCACCGACGATCTTCGTCTTAGGATGTAATTGTGTTTTATAGTTTTGAAATCCACGTTGAGGGTCATGGGCTCCAAAAACAATTTTTCCGATTTGTGTCCAGTAACTGGCACCTGCGCACATCTGGCAGGGTTCTAGTGTAACGTACAGCGTACAATCTTTTAAGTATTTACCTCCTAAATAATCTGATGCTGCTGTAAATGCTTGCATTTCTGCATGCGCTGTGACGTCGTTGAGTAGTTCGGTGAGGTTATGTGCCCTTGCGATGACCTGGTCATTTATGACAATAACTGCTCCTATTGGTACTTCATTTTTTTCAAAGGCCGTTTCTGCCTCTTGCAAAGCGCGTTTCATGAAATAGCTGTCGTCAAAAGGATGCTCCATATAAAATCAGCTTTATACTTACGAGTAATTCTATGGCCAAAAATACAATATCATCTTGTACATTTGTGACATGTCTGAAAATTTATTGGATACTATTTCTGATCCTCTTGACTTACGTCAACTACCCCTAGTACAACTTCCTAAACTCGCCGAAGAACTACGTGAGTTTATTATCAATATCGTGGCGACCAAAGAAGGCCATTTAGGAGCTAGTCTGGGCGTCGTTGAACTCACCATTGCACTACATTATATATTCGACACCCCCAATGACCTGTTGGTCTGGGATGTAGGCCACCAAGCCTATGGACATAAAATTTTAACCGGACGAAAAGAGATTTTCGACACAAACAGGCAACTCGATGGTATTTCTGGTTTTCCAAAACGAAATGAAAGCCAATATGACGCCTTCGGAGTAGGACATTCATCTACCTCCATCTCGGCTGCTCTGGGCATGGCTATCGCCTCAGCTTTGAAAGGGGAGACAGAAAAGCAACATATCGCCGTGATTGGTGACGCCTCTATCGCCAGTGGTATGGCCTTCGAAGGGTTAAACCACGCCGGAGTCTCTAAGGCCAACCTCCTCATTATTCTCAATGATAATGCCATGGGCATTGACCCAAGCGTAGGGGCTCTGAAAGAGTACCTCACGAACATCAAAAAAGATAAACGCGTTCGCAAGCACAACATTATTGAAGCCTTAAATTTCGAGTATTCCGGGCCTATTGATGGACATGATTTGAACGCACTCCTTGCGGAATTAAACCGACTAAAAACTATAAAAGGGCCAAAATTCTTACACGTCATTACCACCAAGGGAAAAGGTTTGCAAAAAGCCGAAGAAGACCAGGTGAAATACCATGCTCCAGGAAAATTCGATGCGAAAACAGGGGAATTGGTTCCGAAAGCTGCTAAACAACAACCTCCAAAATACCAGGATGTGTTTGGGATCACTCTTGTTGAACTGGCCAGGCAAAACGAAAAGATCATAGGTATTACCCCCGCGATGCCTACAGGCAGTTCATTGAAATTTATGTTAGATGAACTACCCGACAGGGCATTTGATGTAGGTATCGCCGAACAGCATGCCGTGACCTTCGCAGCAGGTATGGCCACACAGGGAATGATACCCTATTGTAATGTCTACTCCACCTTTTTACAGCGCGCGTATGACCAGGTCATCCATGACGTAGCACTGCAAAAATTACCGGTGATATTTTGTTTGGATCGCTCAGGAATCGTTGGGCAAGATGGAGCCACACACCACGGAGTTTTTGATTTGGCATACCTCCGTTGCATCCCAAATTTAATGGTTTTTGCTCCTATGAACGAAGTCGAACTCCGAAACATAATGTACACAGCGCAGCTGGGCCTGGAGCAACCGATCGCTATTCGCTATCCTCGCGGACGGGGAGTCATAATCGATTGGCAACAACCATTTAAACAATTGGAAATCGGCAGAGGAACCACCATAAAGGAAGGAAGTCATCTGGCTATTTTAAGTATTGGCCATATTGGAAATAAGATTGTAGACATCTGTGAGTCCTTCCCCGAAAGGGATAAAATCGCACATTACAACATGCGTTTTGTAAAACCGCTCGATGAACGACTACTCCATACCATTTTTGATAAATTTGATAAAGTAATGACCATCGAAGATGGCACAATAGTAGGTGGCTTTGGAAGTGCTATCCTGGAATTCGCACATGAGCATAAGTACCATACGAACATTAAAAGATTGGGCGTGCCAGATGTATTCGTCGAACACGGATCAATAGAAGAATTATTCGACTCCATTGGATTAAGCAATGAGAAAATAAAAAATACACTAGATTTGCTGCTTTAAAATTGTTTCTCTGATGAGGTTGGCAATCTTTCTTCTTTTCACATTTTTAGGTTTCGAGGCTTTTTCCCAAGAGCAACTTGTGATACCTAAGAAAGGAATTGATACAGTAACAGCTGCCACAAAGATTACCCCCCTTGAAATTAGAAAAAGCTATCCCTTTGCCCGTTTTTCAGCTACCGATTCTTTGCTTTTCAAGCTAGATTCTTTGGCCAGGCCTTTTTACACTATTGAATACGACCCGATACAGAAAGATCTCAACTACACTCCTAAATACCGAATTTTTGTAAATGAACTTAACGGTGACACCACGTATATTCCATTACCTAAGGCAAAAGGTTTAATTGCATACACTCCGAAACTCAAAATTGACACACTGAAAATTATTGATCCTATTAAGCCCGCGGTTATCGATACCTTAAAAAAAGCTGCCGATCCGGTCTGGTGGGCCTATAAAAATAGTTTTGCCTTTGATATAAGTGAAGCTGCTTTCGTGAACTGGAATGCCGGCGGTAATAATTCTATTTCCGGATTGTTGAAACTGTCCTTCGAACGCGAATATAAACGGTTATATGTACTTTGGAAAAATGAAGTGAAAATACGCTATGGCCTCAATAGTCAAGAGGATCAAAAACTAAGAAAAACTGATGACCAACTCTATGTCAATTCAACTTTTGGATATAGAACGGACACTATTTCAAACTGGTATTATTCAGTAAAATTTAATTTTAGAACCCAATTTACTGACGGTTTTAATTATCCGAATACCGATGACCCTATTTCCCGATTCTTTGCCCCGGCCTATTTATTTCTGGGAGCCGGAGCTCAATATGAGTTGAAAAAGGAACAGTTTTTCGTCTACCTGTCTCCTGTGACTTTAAAATCAACGATTGTTGCTGATCGTAGTTTGTCGGATGAGGGAGCCTTTGGCGTCGACCCGGGGAAACGATCTCGCAATGAATTTGGTTTTTTAGTGCAAAGTTCCTGGGACACAAAACTGGTCAAGAATGTCATCATGAAAAACGACCTCACCTTATATTCAGATTATTTGCGAAAATTTGGCAATACCGATATTCGATATGACCTGGCTTTAGAATTTATCATAAATAAATATATCAAGGCAAACCTGAGTGCCCATATTATTTATGATGACGATATCAAATACAAAGAAGATATCGACAACGATGGTGTTTTGGATGTTCTGGGCCCGAGAATTCAGTTAAAACAATTGTTAGGGATTGGAGTCGCGTTTAATTTTTAATCCCTAAAAATTAGTTCACTGTTATTTTAGTAAGATCTTCTTGTTATACAAATACTTCTCACTTTCTACATTTAAGATATAAGCTCCTTTGGGGAGGTTTGACAGGTTCAATTCAACGGTGCCAAATATACTTTTGCTTTCGTTGTATACTTCCTTTCCGCTCAGGTCAAAAACCGATACGCTTGCAGCTCCGAAATCTATTGTTGAGTTCATCTTTATTTCACCCTCAGAAGGTATTGGATACAGTTGAATTCGATTATCATTTGATGCGATTTCTTCAATGCTCAAAGATTGCGATGTAAACTGCCCTGTAAAAAATCCGCGACCATAAGTTGACGCAAGTACTGTATTATCAGAAGTGCGTAAATCAAAACTTGTCACTTTAACATTTTGCATGCCGTTTTGGGATTGTACCCAGTTTGGATTTGCGCTTTTGAAATTACCCGTTCTCCACACCCCTAAATCGGTACCTATAATGACTTCATCATTCAATAGCGGATTCATTACTATGGCCTTGACAGGAATATCTGGAAAATCACCTTCTTTACTTTGCCAGGTAGCTCCCCCGTTCTGGGTAAACCAAATATTATCAACCCCATAATTATGAAATGTTACCATGATTTCATTCTCATTGGCTCCAAAACTTACTGCAGAAATACTCCCCATAAAACCAGAACCTGTGATATCTGACCAAACCGGAAAGGATGCATTGGCATTTTCGATTTTTAATAAACTTCCGGTAATTGTTCCCACCAAAAGGGTTGTGCTCGAAGTAGTATACGGCGAAACTTTAAAGGCGGTAGGGCTACTTGTTAAAAGAGCATTCGATAAATCTGTTCTCGTTTGTGTAGCTTGATCGACATCCGTAAATCTTGAAATTGTTATTTGATTGCCTGTCGAGGCATTTGAAAAGAGAATATCAAGGTTATCATCCAATTCTGCAGCGTTGATAAAATCCCCCTCTCCATCGTTAGACACAATTGTAGAGGTAGCACTAGGTAGCGGTAAAGAAAGTTTTCTATAATTATTAAATGGTAAAGATGTTACCACATAATCTCCGTCTTTATCGATAAAGCAATAGGCACCATCTCCACCGGTAATCTCTTCTGCGTTATTAATTCCTGAGTTCCCATCGTCTACAAAATTAGAACCATTATCTTGTGTGCCCCCTAATAGCTGGTCATTCGTAGCATCCTGACCAATGGCTCCCCAGTAGAATTGTGTCGTGTTGTAGTTACTTGGAATGCCAACAATAGCATTTCTGGAAGCTCCTGCCGCGGCAAAAGAGTTGGCATAATAAACACCGCCATCTGTGGCTATGATACCTCGATCAAAATTAGAGGGATCAAAAGATAGCTCATGGATGTCTGCATGAACTATAGGTACATTCAAAATTGGATTATTAAACCATTGAGATATTTTTGTCCAACTGCTTCCTCCGTCTGTGCTGCGAAAAGAATTGATGCCTCCTACATAAACGATTTCATCATTACTTGGGTCTGCTTCTAACATTAAATCATAAAATGCCTGTCCTCTAGTAAAATCACTCCCGTCTACGGTCACATCGTCATCCACCGGTAAAGACAAAGTCTCTATCGTGGAAAAACCATTTGTAGTTCTTAAAATGGTGACTGGATCTTCATCTGCCAACACATAAATTTTATTCGGGTTTGACCCAGACACTTCAATTTCGGTTCTTGCGGCATTAGGCACAACATGCCTTTGAGTAAATGTTGTTCCATTTGATGATGAAAATATCGTTCCTCCTCCATCACCGAAACTGGAGCTGCTAGTAGTAGACAGCCAAATAGTATTATCTGATGAAATTTCTAAATCATTTGGTTCAAAAGGATTTCCACCTGTTGTTGCAGGTAAATCTATTCTGGTCCATGTGGTACCCCCATTTGTAGACTTGTACAAACCATATTCGGTGCTATTACCTAACAGCGTTCCCGGAGCTTCGCGATAAATTGCGTCGGCTACTGCAGCATAGATCTCGGTAGTACCACCATTATTTCGTGTAACGATATCATTAATATGAAAGATCCCTGGAACCAAGGTAACACCTACCGGCAAAGAAGTTACAACAGATTCTATAGTAGCCGTAACGGTACCCGAACTAAGTTCATCGAGAATGGGGGCGCCGTCTGACTTTGAGATCATAACCGAAGGAATAGTAATCGAGAGATCGTCTCCTGCCATTACAAAGGGATTCCCCTCAACATTATTGATCATAATCACCGCGGTTGCACCGGCATCCTGGGCATTTTTTACTTTTACGGTAAAGTTGCAATTCGCTCTTTCAATGACAGCAATATTACCGCTTATTGCGCCTCCATTGACCAGGGGGTTACATCCTTGGGTAGGTCTCGCCGTTCCGTCATTCACTAAAACCAAATTACCGCTGATATCACTAGTTATTCCAGGGCCAAATCCTGCTTGGACTGCATTCAGAGCTCCCTGGATAGTGGCTGGAGAATTGATAGTAACTCTGGAATCTCCGTTAAAAACAGACTGCCCATCGGGCCCTCCAAAGATTTGCGCCCAACTGGAGCCTCCATCTGAAGATTTCCAGATACCATTACCTGTTACATAGCCCTGCACATACGATTCACCGGTGCCCACATACATGATATTGCTA
The DNA here is from genome assembly GCA_030065775.1 of Flavobacteriaceae bacterium. Lineage (GTDB taxonomy): Bacteria > Bacteroidota > Bacteroidia > Flavobacteriales > Flavobacteriaceae > Aureibaculum. Next base: position 13,207 of record JASJDL010000015.1, read on the forward strand.
TTGTTTGGATCTACAGTAATACTTGATACCGCCAAATTTTCCGGGATTCCAATACGTGTCCATCTTGAGTTACTGCGGGTTATATCATCATTAACCCATAAACCACCGCTCACGCCGCCGGCAAATACCCTTTTATTAGAGCTATCATTGGGGTCAAATAGCATCGCCCTTGTTCTTCCCGGTACATTGCTTGGTCCTCGTTCTACCCAGGCATTTGTGTCACTACCCGGTACATTTTTCAGGAAATCATTTTGTAGCAACTCCTGTTGTAAAGCAAGTTTTTTTTCAACCTCTGCCCTTCCTGTTCTTGGGTTTATTTCTTTCAAGTATTCTTGTTCAAAATATTTATTAGGGGGTACTCCAAGATTTTTTCGCTCGTGCTTTGAAAGTTTGAGCAGTTTATTGTAAGGATGATTTTTTAGAAATTCGGTATGCCGATCCCGTAATTTTTCTGTTTCAGATTTCACATCTTCTCTTACACCAAGAAACACTGAGATTAGTACTATCGTTAGTGAAATAAATGATAATGTAATTTTCTTATTCATTATGTATTCTTTAAATCGGAGCGCTAATTTACTAATTTATTACTCGTGAAAATGTTAAGTATCTAACACTTTTAGAGTTCTATACCCTTGATCTTTTTGTGCAATAGAATAGCAGATCCATCAGACATACCGGCTATAAAACTACAGACAGCCAAAATTCTATTATAGCTATTTTTATCGTTGCTCATGTACTTTTCCGGAAGTATATTCATTAAAAGTTTGTCATAATTCGAAGCAGTTTTATTATAAGAATTATTGACCGCAGTAATAAAGACATCTAAGAGGTCTGCTAAAATACGATAACCCGAAATTTCTTTCTCAATAACCTCTTTGCTTCTATAAATACGATCAACACTAATCTTGATAATATCATTGATTTGCGCTTCATATTTACACTTTTCCAACAAAGAAATTTGGTAATCTCCTTTGAGAATCGCTACCTCATTTTCAAGAAAGGTATTCGCCGCTTCATTGATTAAATTACCAATTGCCAAAGCCCTTAAATAACTTAAGCGATCTTGTTTGGTTTTCAGCTGATAATATTTCTCGGTGTTTATAGTGTCTCGTACCAGATTAATAAGGTACTCCAGGGCAAATTCTTCTTCGATCAATCCCAGGTTAATACCATCTTCAAAATCAATAATAGTGTAGCAAATATCATCAGCGGCCTCTACTAAGAATGCCAACGGGTGACGACTAAAGGCCATATCATTTCCATAACGTACCTGCCGTAATCCCAGGTCATTGGCAACATCAACGAACAATGCTTTTTCTGATTGAAAAAAACCATATTTTTTATCAATAATATTCGCTGTTGGTTTCTTAGGTAAGGATTCTTTAGGGTACTTCATAAAAGTCCCTAAGGTCGCATACGAAAGCCGTAGTCCTCCTTCAACCCCTTCCCGGCTTTCGGTTAAAATTCTGAAACCATTTGCATTACCTTCAAAATCGATAAGGTCTTGCCATTCTTTATCGGTGAGCTGTTCTTTGAATTGTAATCCATTGCCCGTCTTAAAATATTCGCCAATTGCTTTTTCGCCGCTGTGCCCAAAAGGAGGATTGCCTATGTCATGTGCCAGACAAGCACTAGCCACGATCGCTCCGAAATCATTGATTTGATAGCCCAACTCTTTTAAATTCGGATATTTTTCAAGTAGTTGCTTTCCAACAATTCTTCCCAAAGACCGTCCCACCACCGAGACTTCGAGACTATGTGTCAAACGGGTATGGACAAAATCGGTTTTCGATAGTGGAACCACTTGGGTTTTATCTTGTAAACTTCTGAAAGAATCTGAAAAAATGATACGATCATAATCGACTTCGAATCCAATTCGGGTTTCATCCTGGTCTTTTCTGTTTCTCTTGTTAGTATCACCGTAGCGCTTTAAGGAAAGGAGTTGTTCCCAATTCATTATAGTTGTAATTAAGAGCGTGCAATGTACATTATTTTTCAGGTCTTTTTGCTCTTAACATTAATTTAAACTTAACCTGTTTTTCATAACATTATACTAACCTAATCATCACAAACCTTTAACCTCAAAAGTAACGCACATAATAGTGGATATCGTTTTCTTTGCCGAACATTTCAGCAAAGAACTAATGAAGCACTTACTGATAACACTTTTTTTATTCACAATTACTGCTGCAGCAGCTCAAAATACTGGTACGATCACCGGCATTGTATTGGATAAAGAGGTTCATAATGAGCCGTTGCCGTATGCGAGTGTAAGCATAAAAGGTACTGCAATACACACCTCCACTGACTTGGATGGTATTCACAAGCTAGAGACAACCCCGGGTAACTATACTTTGGTAATTAACTTTCCCGGATATCAGAAGATTGAAGTGCCTAATGTTTTAGTACGAAAAGATCAAATGACTAAAGTCAAAGTCATTTCATTAGCTGCTTTAAAGTTACCGCTTGGAGAAGAAACGAGCGACAAAGAAGTCACTTCAAAATTAAAATAGCTAATCATTTTTCTGGGTTGAAATTACTACTCATAAGGCGTACTCCATTATTTTTCAACGGCTTAATCTAAGATATGTTAATTTGAATTTTTGTTTTATCTCAATTAACATTAAGTTAAAGTTGACCTTATTTCACTAACATTTAACTAACCTAAACATCATAAATGTTTAACCGCTTGGTAACACAGTCTTTACAATACCTACCTTTCTTTGCCCCACAATTCTAAATGAAATACAAAATTTAAAACTGATGAAAAAATTATTATTATCTGCTTTAGCGATTTCTTTTTTGTTTACAAGCTGTATACAAGATGACGACACCCCTATTATCATTGAAGTTGGTGGTGGTGTTGGTCCAATAGTAGAGGACACCGTTGATAAGACAGGAGCTATTACGTCTAGTGAGACATGGACAAACGACAAAATTTATGTCTTAAATCAAAAAGTCGTTGTTGAAGCCGGCGTTACATTGACTATTCAAGAAGGCACCATTATAAAAGGTTCTCCAGGTACCGGGTCATTAGCTTCTGCACTAATTGTGGCAAGAGGTGCTACCATTAATGCTGCGGGTACAGCTACTCGACCTATAATCTTTACATCAACTCAAGATAATATAGCGGTAGGTCAAACCGCTGGTACAAACTTAGACGAAAATGATAGAGGCCTTTGGGGAGGAGTACTTATCTTAGGGAATGCACCCTCTTCATTCAAAGGTGATGTAGATGAAGTACAAATAGAAGGTATTCCTGCAGACGATACGTTCGGTTTATATGGTGGTGATCAAGCTGACGACAACTCCGGAGTTTTCCAATATGTATCTATCCGTCATGGAGGTGCTCTGATTGGTGAGGGTAACGAGATCAATGGTCTTACCTTAGGTGGTGTTGGTACCGGTACAATAATCGACAACGTCGAGGTGGTGGCCAACGTTGATGACGGAATTGAATTCTTTGGAGGTACCGTTAATGCAACGAATTTATTTGTTTGGGCTTGTGGTGATGACGCCTTAGATATCGATCAGGCTTATTCAGGTACTATTGACAATGCCATGGTTGTTTTAGGCGAGGCTTCTGACCACGGCTTAGAAATTGATGGGCCTGAGGGTACAACACCGGGAGCTTTTACACTTAGAAATGTCACATTAGTTGGCAACGATGTAAGTACTAAAGGAGAATATGCTGATTTTAGAAGTAGAGCTACAGGTACTGTTGAGAATGTCTATGCTTATGGTTTTCCTGATGGTAAAGACGTTGAGTTAGACAATAATGGCGTTTCTCAGAACTATTTAGACGGTTTATTGACCTTCACTGCTTGGGAGATTGTAGGATTTGACAACAGCATTTTTGTTGAAAAAGTTGGATGTCTACAAAATTGTGATGACGAAGACGAGTCAAATGATATTGACGAAGATAAGATCATCTTAGACCCGAGCTTTACCGAAAGAGCTGCGAACTGGACCACCATGGTTGAGCAAGGCTCACAAACTGTTGGTGCCGATACTTCCAAGTTTGCCTGGACGTATTCTAACGCAACCGCTGGTCTCGGATTTTAAATCATATTAATCGAATTTAAAATAAAACAACTGTTCAGAATTGAACAGTTGTTTTCCCCATAACGATTATGAAAAATAATAAATATTTCGCTGCACTATTTTTCTTCTTTCTTTTTGTCGTTTTCCCAAGTAATGCTCAAACGGGAACAGTTGTTGGGCTCGTAACCGACGGCGAATTGAATGAGCCTATGGCCTTTGCCAATGTTCAAATAAAAGGAACGTCAAAAGGTGCTTCTACAGACTTTGAAGGAAAATATGCGATAGAAGTTGAAGAAGGAACCTATACCCTGGTATTTTCTTTCGTTGGATATACATCTTCAGAAATCTCCGGTGTGGTTGTAAAGGCTGGACAAGAAACGGACGTTAGCGTAACGTTACAGGCTGCCAATGTTTTAGACGATGTCGTGGTGCGCGCTACAGCGCGAGAAAATACGGAAGCGGCGATCTTAAACGTGCAGAAGAAATCAATTACCTTACTGGATGGGCTTTCTTCGCAAAGCATTAAGAAGATAGGCGCCAGTGATATTGCCAATGCGGTAAAAAATGTTCCGGGAGTTTCTGTGCAAGGTGGAAAATATGTGTATGTACGCGGTCTCGGTGACCGGTACACCAAATCGATTTTAAATGGTATGGACATTCCAGGCTTAGACCCTGATAGAAATACTATTCAAATGGACATATTCCCAACCAACATCATAGATAATGTTATCGTAGTGAAGTCGGCGGCTGCAGAATACCCCGCTGATTTTACAGGAGGTGTCGTTGACATCGTAACAAAGGACTTTCCAACGAAAGCAGAATATTCAATTTCTGTCGGTGCCGGCTTCAATCCTGATATGCATTTCAATGACAATTATCTGGATTATGATGGGAGCAATACTGACTTTTTAGGGTTTGATAATGACGATCGCGATCGCCCAATCCATAGATATCAACCCATACCGAGTATAGCAAGTACAACAAATGTACTTACAACTCTTACCGACAGTTTCCAAAAACAGCTTCGTGCAACTACTACAACAAGTAATCCCGATTTTAGTATTGGCTTTACTGCGGGAAATCAATATGACGTCGGTGACAATAAATTAGGATATCAAGTTTCTATGTCTTATCGTAATGAAACCAGATTTTATGAAAATCGAATTGACGATAACTGGTCTAAAAATCAACAAGATAGAGAAGAAACTCAATTAGCTCCTACCCGGCGTTCATTCGGTGATGAAAGCTCAAACAATGTGCTGTTGAACAGCTTAGCCGGTTTGACCTTTAAAACAGACTTTTCTAAGTTTAAATTGAACTTTTTGCATATACAAAATGGCGAATCAACAGCTGGGTTATATAGACAGACAATTTTTGAAGCTGAAGCTGGTGGAGGTGCCGCCCCGCTTACTAAGGATGCGTTGCTTTATACACAGCGATCAATTACTAATGGATTACTAAGTGGTAAACACAGTTTTAGCGAAGAGAGTGACTGGTCATTAGAGTGGAAGTTTTCACCAACGTTAACCACTGTTTATGATAAAGACCATAGGGTGACGCCACTTGGAATAGAGGATGGCACGCTTATTCTTAATCCAAATGCTATTGGAACTCCAATACGCATCTGGAGAAATTTAAATGAAGTCAGTTGGGCAGGGAAAGCTGACATCGATAAAAAGTATGAGTTTGCTTCCAGACCTGCAAAACTAAAATTCGGAGGTGCGTACACCTATAAATTCCGTGATTTCAGCATTGATGACTACACCTTTGTGGCTACGGGAAATCAAGCGGTTCCCCGCAATGATCCTAATTTATTGTTAGCAACCGATAACATTTGGACACCTGAAACAGACTCTGGTACTTACCTTGCTTTTGGAGATATTTTTGATCCCGTAAATGCCTATGAGGGGGAGCAGCGCATAGCTGCGGCCTATATATCAAATGAGTTCAATTTATCTGAGAAACTAAAAAGTGTTCTGGGCTTACGAGTTGAACAATTTGAATCTTTTTATTCCGGGCGAAATCAGAGTAGGGAAATTCTCGAAGACGAACTGATTATTGACGAGTTCGATTTCTTTCCTTCCGCCAATTTAATTTATGCTTTAAATGATCAGTCTAATTTGAGGGCTTCTTATTCTAGAACGACAGCCAGACCATCGTTCAAAGAAGCGTCTATTGCTCAAATCTATGACCCTATTACTGATAGAACTTTTATTGGTAATGCTTTCGGAAACGAATTTTTTGACGCCATTCAACCATCATACATGAATAATTTTGACCTTCGTTATGAATTCTTCGGTGAAGGTGGACAGATGTTTGCTATAAGTGGATTCTACAAGGACTTTACGGACCCTATTGAAGTCGTGTTCTTTCCATCTGCTTCCCAGCAGCTTTCTGTTGCGAATTTAGGTAATGCTGAAGTTATTGGTGGAGAAATTGAGTTCAGACAAAGCCTAGGGTTTCTGGCTCCAGGGCTCGAAAAATTTAGATTAAATGCAAACGTTTCAGTTATTGATTCTAAATTAGAAATGAGTGATGTTGAATTCAATTTGAGAACGGCAGCAATTCGAGGTAATGAAACTGTAGACAGAGAGCGTGAGCTTCAGGGCCAATCTCCTTATTTAATTAATACAGGTTTAGATTATGCAAATGATGATTTAGGACTACAAACAGGCCTATTTTATAATGTTCAAGGTAAGACTTTGGAAGTTGTAGGTACGGGAATTATACCTGATGTTTTTACACAACCATTTCACAGTTTAAACTTTACACTTAACAAAAAGTTTGGTAAAGACCAACGCTCGGCGATTAATTTAAAGGTCTCTAATATTTTGGGAGATGAACGAGAAAGCTTCTATGAATCTTTTGAGGCAGAAGATCAAATCTTTAGACTCTTCGACCCAGGAATTAGTTTTTCTCTTGGCTATTCATTGAGGTTCTAGACGTAACAATATTTACTTTAAGAGAAAAGGTCCTTTGAAATATCAAAGGACCTTTTCTCTTTATAAGTTAACTACTTCTAAGATTCTCTTGATGTTTCCACTACATTAATAATTCTGCCTTTATCATAGTCTACTTCTTTTACCTTCGTCTTCGTATAGAAATACCATTTTCCTGTTTTTACACCAAATTCGTAGTTGCCAATAGAAAGTTTCTCTCCCTGTTCATTATAGTAGGTCCAGGTACCATGTAGTTTCTTGTCTTTGAAAAAACCATGCTGTTCTATCTCGCCATTGTCATGATATAGAGTAGCCTCTATTAAATCTCCTTTTTGAACATAAGTGTCCTTTTTTTGCTGTGCAAAGCTAAAGCCAACAAAAAACATCATTAAAAGTATCGCTATATTTTTCATAAGACTATTTTTTATATTTTACCTAACATTAACGACACAAAGTTAACATTTATTTTACATTAAAACAACATTTACATAACATTAAATTAACATTAAAAATTTAATAAGCTGTTAATCAGTCATATATTATTCCTCGTTATGGCTAAAAATCATCTCGCCACAATTTTCTATGGTATTGTGTGCGAAATCTGAGTACGATGGTCTCACAAGAAAAATAACATTTGGATAATATTTAACTAAATTAGATTTAACATTTTTGCAGGTAATTTTTTTTGAATGGAGAACATCTACATTTTAATGATTGCTGCCCTCACCCTACTTGCAATTCTTGACTTGGTAGTGGGCGTTAGTAATGATGCGGTTAACTTTTTGAATTCTGCCATAGGTTCTAAAGCTATCTCATTTCGTACCATTATGATTGTTGCCAGTCTTGGCGTGGCTTTTGGAGCTATTTTTTCCAGTGGTTTGATGGAAGTTGCGCGTAAAGGAATCTTCGTTCCGAGTCAATTCTATTTCAATGAGATCATGATCATCTTCATGGCGGTAATGTTAACTGATATCTTACTGCTCGACTTTTTTAATACCTTAGGTATGCCCACCTCAACCACAGTATCTATAGTTTTTGAATTGCTAGGCGCTGCTGTAGCCATGGCGTTGATTAAAATAGGAACCGATAACGGTTCTATAGGTGAGCTTGCCAACTATATCAATACTGAAAAAGCAACCGAAATTATCATCGGAATACTCGCTTCCGTCTTAATCGCATTTACTGTAGGAGCTATTGTTCAATATATTTCTAGGTTATTACTTTCGTTTAATTTTGAACGTAAGCCTGCATTGGCTGCTGCTATTTTCGGGGGTGTTTCGCTGGCAGCCATCACCTATTTCATCATTATAAAAGGATTAAAAGGCACTGATTATTACGAATATATACAACCCTATATCGAGAATAAAACTTCCTTGATCGTTTTAACAAGTTTTGGTATTTGGACACTCTTGTCTCTGTTGGCGATCACTCTTTTAAAAACTAATATCTACAAGCTCATTATTCTCGTAGGAACGTTTGCTTTGGCGCTGGCCTTCGCTGGAAATGACCTCGTAAACTTTATCGGTGTGCCCATTGCCGCTTGGCAGTCGTATCAGGCCTGGTCGGTTTCAGGTATTGCAGCAACCGAATTTACAATGGACATACTTGGGCAAAAAGTTGATACCCCAACACATCTCTTATTGATTGCAGGTATTATAATGGTGCTTACTTTATGGTTTTCCAGCAAAGCGAGAAGTGTTTTAAAAACATCTATAGATCTTTCCAGTCAAAGTGATACAAAAGAACGTTTCGAGCCTAATTTTTTATCAAGGGTGATCGTTCGGGGCTCGATGTTGATTGCCAGATATACCGATACGGTACTACCCCAGGCGACAAAAGATCGCATTGAAAGACAATTCGAAAGACCGGTCATCGAACTTCCAAAAGACAAAACTATCGAATTACCAGCTTTCGATATGGTTCGCGCGGCAATTAACCTAGTGGTGGCTAGTGTGCTTATCTCAATTGCCACCTCGATGAAACTACCACTGTCCACCACCTATGTTACTTTTATGGTGGCCATGGGTACATCCTTAGCCGATAGAGCCTGGGGTGCGGAGAGCGCCGTTTACAGGGTCGCTGGAGTTTTTAATGTCATCGCGGGGTGGTTCGGTACGGCATTAATCGCTTTTGTGGCAGCCGCTACTGTCGCTTATTTAATTCATCTTGGCGGTGGAACCATGATTGCCTTACTATTAGGTTTTGCTTTTTTCTTGTTGACAAGAAATTATATTGCCCATAATAAGAAGACAAAAATTGTAAAAGTAGAAGATAGCTTAAACAAGGCTGAAAGTCAATCTATTCAGGGCGTCATTGAAGAAAGTGCAGACAATATTTCAAAAGCGTTAAAAAGAGTTGGAAAGATTAATGAAATCACTATAAAAGGACTAATTAGTCAGGATTTATCAGGGCTTAAAAAAGCGAAAGAAACGGTCACTAAACTAGAAACAGAAATCGAAGATTTGCAAAGCGATATTTTCTATTTTATTAAGAATTTAGATGATTCTTATTTAGGAGCAAGTAAGTTTTATATTGATGTTGTTGGCAGCCTTCAAGACATTACCCAGTCTGCGAGCCTAATAGCAAAAGTGAGTCACAAACATGTGAATAATAATCATAAAGCACTAAAGAAAAAGCAGGCAGTTGAATTATTAGAGATTAATAATAAACTTATTGACCTTTTGCATCAGATTAGAGAGGTGTTTGATTCCAGAACATTTGATAAGATAGTTCCCGGGATAATAGATGAAAAGCAAATTTTATTAGATTATGTTCGTGACTCAATTCAAAAACAGGTTGAGCGAACTCGAACTTCAGAATCAAGCCCGAAGAACACCACATTATATTTTAGTATATTGTTAGAGACTGAAGACCTCATAAAAGCCAATATGAATATTTTAAATTTGTATTATGACGAACATAACCGTTCAAAAGATGTACTTGAACCATAACTAAATCTTAATGTAAGGCACCTATTTCTTGTCTCTCTTCATTCAACAATGGGTCTTTTTCAATATATAGTAATTCAGCAATATCGATTAACTTTTCAATAATGTCGTTTACATTGTCATTATCATTCACCAGAGATGAGGCCATTTCAATCGTAATTAAATTATCTCTGATCAAGGCATCTATAGATTTATTCGACTGATACATTGCTCCCTTAGCCCTTTCTCTCAAGCTGAGCAACTTATTGTAATGATTTTCTTTTTTCTCTTGTGTTCTAAATAAATAAATTGTGCGAAGTACTTTTACAATTTTCTTTCGAAACTTATCATATTCCTTTCTTATATATTCGTTATCTGAATTTAAATAATTTGTTACATTTCTTCCCAGTTCCCTTGAGTCTCGAACGATTTCGACCATCTTCCTGTTTGCAATTTTTAGTTCACCGATATGATAATTCTGGTCTTGAGATAATTTCAAAGTGCTTTGCGCCAATGTTGCATAGCGAATAATTTCACCATAGATTGATTTTACTTTTGTATAATAGATTTCTCGTATATCTATGGTAATGTCCTCCTTAGATTGTTTCACTATCTTCTTAACCCTTATATCAGATTTTATATCGCCACGACGTATATTTAATGCATGTGATACAATTTTAAAAATGGCGTTTTCAAATAAATATTTCGACTCCTTCTCTAACGAAATGATCAATGTTTCCGGATATTTAAGAACTTTCTTTTTAAGAAATTTAGGTTCATCAATTTCTTTCGCTGGTTCGGGAGTCACTTTAACAATTCGTTCAACGGCCTTGGCAATAGGTTTTATAAACCAAACCAATAAAAAAGTATTTAGAATATTAAACACCGTATGAAACAAAGAAATTGATACAGGTATTGCAGCTGCGCTGACATAGGGTGAAGTCGAGCCTGATTTAATAGCTAGCCATTCTATGCCCCTCAAAAAAGGATAAAATAAGACCAGGACCCATATAACACCTATAATATTAAATATGAGATGGGCACGTGCCGTTCTCTTTGCGTGGTAATTCGCTACGATAGCTGCCAGGTTTGCCGTTATCGTCGTACCAATATTTTCACCTAATACCATGGCTGCCGCCAACTCAAACGGAATCCAGCCCTGAGCCGTCATAATCAATGTTAAGGCCATGGTAGCACTGGATGATTGGATGATAATGGTCAATAAAGTACCAATTAGTAAAAACAATAAAACTGACCAAAAACCAAGTTCTGTATAACGTTTTAAAAATTCAAGTACCTCAGGATTGTCATCAATATTGGGCACAGCATCTTTTAAGAACTGTAAGCCAATAAATAACACCGCGAAACCAATTATAAAACCGCCCCAGTTCTTAAGGCTCTCTTTCTTTGCAAATGTAAACGCAAAGCCTAAACCGACTAAGGGTAAAGCAATGGCACTCATGCTCACTTTAAAGCCTAAAATTGTAATCAACCAGGCCGTTATAGTGGTTCCGATGTTAGCCCCCATAATAACACTAATGGATTCCATGAGTGTTAACAATGAGGCATTTGCAAAACTGACCACCATTAAAGTGGTAGCTGAGGACGATTGAATTACAGAAGTGATCAAAAAACCCGTGGAAATTCCCAAAAAC
>JASJDL010000016.1 GCA_030065775.1 Flavobacteriaceae bacterium
GTAAACCATTGGGTGGTTTTCAGAAATTCAAGACGTAGGGATAAGTTCATAGAAAAGATAAAACCATTGGAATTTAAGGTCGACTCGTTAAAAGTAATCAAAGCTCCCTATTATAAGTATCAAGTTGTAATTTCAAGAAAAGATTCCATTGACCCCGAATCAATTACCCAATTGACAAAGGAACTGGCAAAGTTCTCCCTATTATTCTCTGGTATTTATGATGGATGGGGACTTGATCCCGTAAGAGAAGAAGATTAAGAAAGCTCATATTTCATAAGCCAGTCAGTCTGTTCGTCGTTACCCAACAGATAAGGATGTGTTCCGAATTTTACAAACCCATGACGCTCGTAAAAACGAATGGCAGCATGGTTGTGCTCCCATACCCCCAGCCATAAGAAAGAAACGCTTTTAGCTGCAGCGATTTCAAGAGTCTTTCTCAATGCGTTTTTACCTATTTCTTTGCCTTGGTAATCACTTGAAATATACAAGCGCTCTAACTCCACCGAAGGAAGGCTAAAAAGTTCATTTTGAGCGTTATTTTCGTTCAGTTTAAAATAGCCCACAAGAACGTCGTCAGAATAGATGAAGTAAAATAATGAATCTGGGTTTTGTAATTGCTTCTTGATTGTTTCTTCGCTAAACGCAGCTGTCATATATGCACTGAAATCATCTCGATTATTCTGCTTTTCAAATGCGGCAATAAATGTGGATCGGCTGATTTCAATTAATTCATTAATATCTTTTTGGGTACATTTTTTATAATATAAATTCATAATCTAAAGACTAATTATACAATAAAACAAGTTAGCGCGTTAGTATTAAAAACCAATATATGAATCAACAGAAACCAATCATAGCACTTATTTTATTGTTTTTTGTAATCCAAGTATCTGCGCAAAGAGTGCACTATAAAGATAATTATTACACCTTGGTCAACAGTAAAATATTTCACTTGGGCCATAATGTATACGGAAAACTCACCCAGGGAGAGCGGGATACGCTTTATATGATCGCACGAGAATTGTACAACGATAAAGGGAAGTTAAAACCACACTACAGAGAAAGGCGTAAGCGTGATCGATATAAGTTACCTGAAGGTTTTTGGGATCAGAAGACGGATTCGTTAGCGAATAAGGAAACGGAAGCTGTTAGTAATATGACTAAAAATAAGGACAGTCAACAATCGGTACTTATCAAAGAAAATAGCGCTGAGAAAAAAGAAGATGTGTTAAAAAAGGAAGTTTCAACACAAAAACGCAATGAAATACCTCAGGATGATATAGAAAGAAAGGATGCTAAAGAAATCAGATCAAAGAAGCAAAAAGCGCAAAAAAGTCTAGATCAGGAAGAAAACAAACTGGGAAAGAAACAGAAAAAGAAAGAGAAGGAAGAAAAAGGCCACGAACAAGAGCAGCGAAAAGAAAAGAAACAACGAAAGAAGAAAGAAAAAGAGCTACAGCAAAAACAAAAGGCCATTACAAATCATAAAGAAGCTAGGAAAACACTAAAAAAGGCGGAAGAAAAATACCTCAAGCTAAAAGAAAAAGGTGAACTTTCCCCAAATGATGAAGCAGAGTGGCTTGAGAAAATTGAAAAATTAAAAGAAAAGTTGGCCAAGGCCGAGAAAAAAGTAGACTAAAATAATAATTGAAATACTTCCTCCACTTTAGAGACAAGAACCACCTTAATCTTGTAATTAGTCTTTGCTATTTTGTTGAATTTAGAAACGACAATCGTTGAAAATCCTAATTTCTCTGCTTCCAAAATGCGTTGATCAACTCGGTTTACCGGACGAATCTCACCGGCCAATCCTACCTCCGCTGCGAAACACAGATCTTGCGGAATAGCAATATCTTCATTTGAAGATAAGATAGCGGCCACCACCGCTAAGTCAATGGCGGGATCATCAACGGTAATTCCGCCCGCAATATTTAAGAACACATCTTTAGCGCCTAAACGAAAACCGGCTCGTTTTTCGAGTACTGCCAAGATCATATGCAAGCGTTTGATATTGTACCCTGTCGCTGATCGCTGTGGCGTTCCATACACAGCTGTACTGACCAATGCTTGTACCTCGATCATTAATGGGCGCATCCCTTCTAAAGTGGCGCCAATCGCGGTACCGCTTAAAGACTCATCTTTTTCAGATATTAAAATCTCAGAGGGGTTTTCAACCTCGCGCAAACCCGCATTTTGCATTTCGTATATGCCGAGTTCTGCCGTAGAGCCAAAACGATTTTTTTGAGCCCTTAGAATTCGATAGGTATGGTTTCTATCTCCTTCAAACTGTAAAACAACATCCACCATATGCTCTAAAATTTTTGGTCCTGCTATAGCACCTTCCTTGGTAATATGGCCAATTAAAATAACAGGAGTAGCTGTTTCCTTCGCAAATTTGATGAGCTCTGCGCTGGTCTCCCGAATTTGAGAAATACTTCCCGGAGAAGCATCTATGTAATCAGTATGGAGCGTTTGTACGGAGTCTATGACAACCACATCGGGTTGTTCGTCTTCAATAGATTTAAAAATATTTTGTGTCTTGGTTTCCGTCAGTACTAAACAATTCGGGTTGTTATTATCTAGTCGGTCAGCGCGCATTTTTATCTGCGACTGGCTCTCCTCCCCAGAAACATACAATACTTTTTTTGAAATCGCTAAAGCAACCTGTAACAGCAACGTAGATTTACCTATACCCGGCTCACCACCTAAAAGTGTTACTGAGCCTTTAACCAGCCCTCCACCCAAAACACGGTTCAGCTCGTTGTTCTGCGTGTGAATGCGGTCTTCCTCACTTATTGCAACCTCATTTATTTTTATAGGTTTCGAGACCTTCTTGGGGGTTGAGGTTTGCTTCCATGCTCTTTTTTCTTCTTTTTGCAACACTTCCTCGACAATGGTATTCCATTCGTTACAGGCAGTGCATTTACCCACCCATTTGGCATATTGAGTACCGCAATTCTGACAAAAAAAAGAGGTCTTGGTTTTAGGCATTTCTCAATTCTGTTATTTTTCCATCAAAAACAACATAGGTAAAATGTGTGATCCAATCACCGGTATTGATGTATGTTGATTTCTCATTTAGCTGAATGGTCATAGGTAAGTGACGATGCCCAAACAGAAAATAATCATAATGTTTGCTCTCTAATTTTCGTTTGCAATAATGCACTAGCCATTCATTTTCGGCTCCCAAAAATTTTGCGTCTTCATCACCAGAAATAAGCTTGTTTTTAGTGGATAAATACACACCCAATTTCATGCCCAAATCAGGATGTAACCATCGGTACAACCATTTTGATAGCGGATTTGTAAATACTTTTTTCATACGCTTGTACCCCTTGTCTCCCGGGCCTAGACCGTCGCCATGCCCGATAAGAAATACCATATCATTAATTACAAATTCTTTGGGTTTATGATATACCGGAATACCTAATTCTGTTTCGAAATAATCACGCATCCACAGGTCATGGTTTCCGACGAAGAAGTGAATCGTAATACCGTGATCTTTAAGTTCAGCTAATTTCCCCAACACACGCACAAATCCTTTCGGAACGACGGTCTTGTATTCGAACCAAAAATCAAATAAATCCCCAAGCAAAAAAATTGTATGTGCATCCTGCTTTACAGTATCCAGCCAGGCGACAAATTTTTTCTCTCGCACCAGACTGTCTTTATGATTTGGAATACCCAAATGCTGATCTGAAGCAACATATACTTTTTTATCGGCTGGTAAGCTTATGATCATCTTTTGTTAAAGACATTTAGTGCTTTTTGATATTCATCCAAGTGCTGGTCTGAGGCAAACCACTCAGCATACGAATTCTGTGTTTCGTATAATTTCAAAGAATGCAATTTAACACTTTGCGGTAAATGTTTCTGGATGATAGAAGCAAAATCGGCAATCATATTTTCGCTGGTCGGCTGATAATCCACCAGGATTACTTTCGGCGAGTGTTTTCTGATATCTTCAGCAAGCTCAGCATGTGGTGAGTTTTTATTGAGTATGGTAGCATGATCAAAGACATCAACGATTTGTGTCTTTACTAACTGTTTGAGATCACCAAAATCAAGTACCATCCCATTCTTAACATGTTCTGGATCGTTAATCGGACTACCAATCACTGTCACATAGAGTTGATAACTGTGCCCATGTACATTTTTACACTTGCCGTCATAACCGTATAAGGCATGTGCGGTTTCAAAATCAAAATGTTTGGTGATACGTATAATACTCATAATCCTATCATTTTTTGAAGAGTTTTCACTTCATTCAGTACGTGAAAATTCATTAAATCACTTTTAGTTCTTTGCCCACTTTTGTGAATGCAGCAATTGCCCTGTCTAAATGCTCTTTTTCATGTGCAGCTGAGAGCTGTACCCGTATTCGTGCTTTTTCCTTTGGAACAACCGGATAAAAGAATCCGATCACATAAATCCCTTCTTTCAATAAGGCATCAGCCATGGTTTGGGATAATTTCGCATCATACAGCATCACAGGAACTATCGCGGCATCGGCACCTACCAAATCAAAACCTGCCGCCTCCATCTCTTTTCGGAAGTAATTGGTATTCCATTCTAATTTATCGCGTAGAGACGTGTCATTTTCCAGTAAATCAAACACCTTAATTGATGCCCCCACTATGGCAGGAGCCAAAGAGTTTGAAAACAAATATGGGCGCGAACGCTGACGTAAAATCTCAATAATCTCCTTCTTGGCAGTGGTATAACCTCCCATAGCACCCCCGAGGGCTTTTCCTAATGTCCCGGTAACAATATCAACACGGTCCAGAACATTTTTCAGCTCTAAAGTACCTTTTCCCGTTTTACCAATAAACCCTGTTGCATGGCATTCATCAACCATGACCATCGCATCATAGGTATCTGCAAGGTCACAAATGCCATCTAAATTTGCTACAATACCGTCCATGGAAAACACACCGTCAGTGACAATGATTTTAAATCTTGCTCCGGCTTCATTCGCTTCCTTCAAACGCTCCTCCAGCTCTTGCATATTATTATTTTCATAACGGTAACGGGCAGCCTTGCACAAGCGAACACCGTCAATAATGGAGGCGTGATTCAACGAATCTGAAATTATCGCATCCTCCTTGGTAAGCAAGGGTTCAAACACACCGCCATTGGCATCAAAACAGGCAGCATATAAGATGGTATCTTCGAATCCGTAAAAATCAGCAATCTTTTTTTCTAATGTTTTATGGATGTCTTGTGTGCCACATATAAAACGTACCGATGACATGCCAAAACCATGTGTATCCATCGCATCTTTTGCGGCTTGGATCACGGAAGGATGATTCGATAAACCTAAATAATTATTTGCGCAAAAATTAATCACCTCTTCACCGGTGGAAATTTTGATAACTGCTTCTTGGGAAGATGTAATAATGCGTTCAGATTTATAAAGACCAGCATCTTTGATGCATTGAATTTCATCCTGTAAATGTTGCCGAATGGTTCCGTACATAAGCCATGTGAATTTATTTCGACAAAGGTAATTGAATTCTGATAGTAATTAGTAAGGATCATTTAACTTTGTCGATCAGAAATTTGAATATGGCAAGAGATAAAGTACTAAAAGAACGCTGGGGGCGGTTGGTCACCATCTTATCAGATAAATTCTCGGATGGTGAAGATCTGGATCTCGACGGAATTATCTATATGATAGGTGTTCAGGAACTGGGGCAAGGCTATCGAAAATTTAAAAAGGATGAAAAAGTAAACCTGATGCATATTGCGATATGCCGACTATTGGAACCCCTTGGGTATTACGAATTCGATTTTTTTGATACAGATGGCTGGCCTCACTATAGAGTGAAAGAAGAATTGCCCTTTCTAAAACCAGGCGAACAAAGTATTCTTATGAAGGAGGCGATCGTCAATTATTTTATGGAGAAAGAAGTAATTTAGTCAGATAAGCCTTTGATCAAAATTTTCATCAGCCAGATGCCTAGCCTGTAATTTAGTATCTTTGAAAGCTTTCTTAAAAAAATAAGATACATGACCAAAACCGTTTCAGGATTTTCAAAGTTTACCAAGCAACAAAAGATTGATTGGCTGGCCAAAACTTTTTTCGCTGACGCTGAAACTGCAAAAAAAACGCTGCAAACATACTGGAACAAAGACGAGCAACTGCAAAAGTTGCATGACGAATTTATAGAAAACACCATTTCCAATTTCTACTTACCTTATGGAGTAGCCCCCAACTTTATAATTAACGGTAAAGACTATGTAATTCCCATGGCTGTAGAGGAGAGTTCGGTAGTAGCCGCAGCATCATTGGTTGCAAAGTTTTGGAGTACCAGAGGTGGTTTTAAGACTAAAGTCATTTCAACGACAAAAATAGGCCAGGTACATTTCATATATGAGGGTGACACAGCTTCCTTGAAAACCTATTTCAACAAAATAAAATCACGATTAATAGGAGCTACTGATGCCATTACCAAAAATATGCGCAAGCGTGGAGGTGGGATTTTAGATATTGAACTAAGAGACAAAACGGCAAATTTAGAGAACTATCACCAGCTTTATGTGACTTTTGAGACCATGGACAGCATGGGTGCAAATTTTATCAATTCGTGCCTGGAGGCTATCGCCCGAGAGTTCAGAAAAGATGATATCGAAATAGTGATGAGTATCTTGTCCAATTACATTCCAGAATGCCTGGTGATGGCCGAGGTGAGTTGCACAATTGAAGAGTTGGGCGAAAATGCCGCAGAATTTGCCAAAAAATTCTACCAGGCCGTACAAATCGCAAAAGTAGAGCCTTATCGAGCCGTAACACATAACAAAGGTATTATGAATGGTATTGATGCTGTAGTACTGGCAACAGGAAATGACTTTAGGGCTGTTGAAGCAGGTGCCCACGCGTACGCCGGTAGGGACGGCCAATACAAAAGCCTTACAGACTGTTCGATTTCAGATGGAATTTTTCGGTTCTGGATAGAAATACCACTTGCTTTAGGTACGGTAGGCGGACTAACAGGTTTGCACCCTTTAGCGCGTCTGTCTTTGGAAATGCTGCAGAAACCATCCGCTAAAGAATTGATGCAAATTGTAGCAGCAGCGGGACTTGCACAGAATTTTGCCGCTTTAAGGGCATTGGTCACCACCGGCATTCAACAAGGACATATGAAAATGCACTTACAGAATATTTTAAATCAATTGGGTGCTTCAGAAGATGAGAAAGAACAACTGATTCTACTCTTTAAAAATCGACCGGTAACATATAACGCAGTAGTGGAGGAGTTTCAAAAAGTCCGAATTAAGGCCTGATAATACTTCCCTATTACTGAATAAAAACATTCTATTTCAACCCATAGGCTTTTAAGGCCAAAGTTGCTATCTTTGGTATCCTTAAAAAAAGAAGTTTAATCTATAAAAACATAAAATCATGGCTTTTGAATTACCAGAATTGGGCTACGCATACGATGCCCTTGAACCCCATATAGATGCAAGAACAATGGAAATTCACCATTCAAAGCATCATGCTGGCTATACAAACAAACTCAACGCAGCGATTGAAGGCACTGACCTTGATGGAAAATCAATTGAAGCTATATTGGCAAATCTTGATATGAGCAATAAAGCCGTTCGTAATAACGGAGGAGGTTACTACAATCATAACTTATTCTGGACGGTTATGAATCCTGAAGGAAGAGGATATTTATCGGGAGAACTGAAGGATGCAATAGAAGATGCTTTTGGTTCAGTAGATACGTTCAAAGAGAAGTTTGCTAATGCGGCAGCAACGCAGTTTGGCTCAGGTTGGGCTTGGCTGTGTGTACATAAAGGCGGAAAAGTAGAAATCTGCGCTACGCCCAATCAAGATAATCCGCTGATGCCCGGTGTTGGTTGCGGAGGCACACCAATTTTAGCCATTGACGTTTGGGAACATGCGTATTACCTGAACTACCAAAACCGCAGGCCTGATTATATTCAAGCATTTTTAAACGTTGTGAATTGGAATGAAGTAGAGCGTCGCTATGCGGAAGCAAAATAGTTGAGTTTGCTTAAGATGTATTCACTTGTGATGCATTTTATTGATATATCAAATGATTAAGAATAACAATGTTGCCTGGAAAGTAATTTTTCAGGCAATTTTCTTTCAATAGCACCACATGAAAAGCAAGTCATTTGCCCTGTTTGTAGCATTTGTTGTAGCCATTATCTATGGCCTTAATTATATCATTGCGAAAGATGTAATGCCAACTTATGTAAAGCCTTTCGGATTTATACTTATACGTGTATCGGGTGCTACGGTGCTTTTCTGGATCCTTAGTCTTTTTTACAAAAAACAAAAAATAGATCGATCCGATTTCGGAAGGATCGCCCTGGCGGCACTTTTCGGGGTTTGTATTAATATGCTGGCATTTTTTAAGGGATTAAGCATGACCAGCCCTATAAATGCCTCCGTTATTATGGTTACAACACCAATTTTGGTACTAATACTTTCGGCGATTATTCTCAAGGAGAAAATAACCGTTCTGAAAGTAGCAGGCATCACCGTTGGTTTGGCAGGGGCCGTACTTTTGATTTTGTATGGTAAAAGCGTTATCCCAGGAGACCGGCCGGTTTTAGGAAATTTTTTGATCCTGATAAACGCCTCTTCATACGGATTATATTTAATTATTGTCAAGAAACTCACTCAAAAGTACAATGCATTAACTCTGGTAAAATGGTTGTATTTATTCGGATGGATCTTCGTCATTCCATTTGGGCTTTCCGAACTTCAAGAAGTGGTGTGGCAAGATATCCCAATGACTATTTATTTCAATATTGGTTTTGTGGTGATCTTTGTTACTTTTTTCGCTTATTTACTGAATTTATTTGCGTTGATCCGTTTAAAACCTACCACCTTAAGCACATTTATTTATTTACAACCCCTGTTAGCTTCAATTTTTGCTTTGCTGATGGGCAAAGATAGTTTGAACAGTACAAAGCTCATTGCCGCAGTATTGATTTTTTCTGGGGTATACATGGTTACCAAAAGTAATACCATTAAGAGACTAAACCCCTAGAATGATAAATTGATTAAATTAGCCTAATTTTTAAAATAACCCATGATTCAATCAATGACCGGTTATGGTAAGACCGTAGTGCAACTTCCTCAAAAAAAAGTGACCATAGAATTGAAGTCGCTCAACAGTAAAAATCTCGATCTAAATGTGCGTATTCCGATCATTTACAAGGAGAAAGAACTAGATATCCGTAAACTATTGTCGAAAGAATTGGTTAGGGGGAAAATAGAATTTTCCATTTATATAGAGGTTACCGGCGAAGAAACAACCACCAAGATCAATAAAGAGATTGTCAATAGCTATATAGACCAATTACGTGAAATTGCAGTTACCAGTCCTGAAAACACCTTAGAAATTGCAATGCGATTACCCGATTCGTTAAAAATGGAGCGCGAAGAATTAGACGAGGAAGAATGGAAGTCTATTTCAAAGGGAATCCAAGATGCAATATTTGAGCTGGTGAACTATCGTAAAGATGAGGGCAAGGCGTTGGAGGATGATTTTAAAGAGCGGGTTAAATCTATACAACAATTATCTGAACGCGTTATGGACCTGGATGAAGAACGCCTGAGCTATGTTCGTGAAAAGCTAAAAAAGGCAGTAGATGAATTAAAGGAAGATATTGACCAAAACCGTTTTGAGCAAGAGCTAATCTATTATCTTGAAAAGTTAGATATAACCGAAGAAAAAGTGAGGTTAAAAAATCATCTACAATATTTTTTGGAGACCTTAAATAGTACCACTTCCAATGGCAAAAAATTAGGATTTATCTCCCAGGAAATCGGCCGGGAAATCAATACTACTGGTTCGAAATCGAATTACGCGCCAATGCAGAAGATTGTAGTACAAATGAAAGATGAGCTCGAAAAAATAAAAGAACAATTATTGAATGTTTTATAGAGGATCAAACTATTTTTCAACTTTTAAGAAATAAATTAAACATACTATTCAGTATTTATTATAATTCAATTCATTGATAATAAACAAGATAAATTTATTAAAGAGAATAAATGCATACCGAGAGGTATTACAAGCTAAATTATGATTGCAGACTCGACATCAACGAAACATAAAGGAAAACTACTTGTTTTTTCTGCGCCCTCAGGCTCGGGTAAAACGACAATTGTAAGACATTTATTAGGTCTCGACCATTTAAATTTAGAGTTTTCAATTTCGGCGACCTCTCGTGGAAAGAGAGGAGAGGAAAAAGATGGCAAAGACTATTATTTTATCTCTACGCGTGAATTCAAAGACAAAATAAAGAATGATGAATTTTTGGAGTGGGAAGAGGTCTACAGAGATAACTTTTACGGTACCTTAAAAACTGAGGTCGAACGTATCTGGGCAAAAGGAAAACATGTGATCTTCGACATCGACGTGGTTGGAGGTTTACGGATCAAAAAGAAATTCCCGGAAGAAACCCTGGCTGTTTTTGTAAAACCACCGAGTGTTGATGAATTAAAGATCCGCTTAAAAAAGCGCAGTACAGAAAGCGAAGATAAGATCAATATGCGTGTTGCTAAAGCTTCTGTTGAAATGGCTACTGCACCACAATTTGATAAGATCATCAAAAATTATGATCTTGATGTTGCTTTGAAAGAAGCTGAGGAACTGGTGGCTGATTTTGTGGGCGTTAACAGAAACCAAAGACCACAGGCCAAAGAGAAAAGATACTAATGAACCAAAATACCGCTCTCCCTGTGCTTAGTCGAAGGGTTTTACCATGAAAAATATCGGACTTTTCTTCGGAACCTTTAACCCAATACATGTTGGGCACTTGGCCATTGCCAATCACATGGTAGAATTTTCAGATCTTGATGAAGTTTGGTTTGTAGTCACACCGCATAGTCCTTTTAAGAAGAAATCTTCTTTGCTGGACGATCATCATCGTTATCAATTAGCTCAAATTGCTGTTGAAGACTACCCAAAGCTAAGAGCCTCAAATATAGAATTCAAATTACCACAACCGAATTATACGGTAAATACACTGGCGCATATCGCCGAAAAGTATCCTAAAGACCGCTTTCACCTTATCATGGGTGAGGATAACCTGAAATCATTCCACAAATGGAAGAATTACGAGGTGATCTTAGCGCATCATGATATTTATGTCTACCCTCGCGTTTATCGTGACCGCGTGACTGAAACACGATTTGATGAGCATGACAAAGTACATAAAGTCGATGCACCGATTATGGAAATTTCGGCAACATTTATCCGTAAAAGTATCAGGGGTAAGAAAAATGTGAGGCCCCTCTTGCCTCATACTGTGTGGCAGTATATTGATGAAATGAATTTTTATAAGAATTAACGTTTTAATAGGATTTTTACACCAATTCTAACTCAAATATCCGTTGTATATTTGCTGTTCGATTTATGGCAAAAAAGAAAGATAAAAGTAAATTTAAAGAAAAACTCACCTACAAGTACCGCTTGGTGGTACTCAATGAAGAAACCTTTGAAGAACGTTTTTCATTTAAATTGAACCGGTTAAACGTTTTTGTATTAACAGGTATCAGTGCCATTCTGTTGATTGGTTTAACCATCATTTTAATCGCTTTTACCCCTTTACGGGAATACATTCCGGGCTATTCGTCGTCTAAGCTTAAAAAACAGGCGTCTGACCTGATCTATAAAGTAGATTCATTAGAACAGGAATTAACAGTGAATGATGTCTATATCGATAATATCCGCGAGGTGCTGACCGGAAAAGTCAAGGATGTAAATATCGATAAAGACTCTATTATTGAGCAGTTGAGAATTGAGGATGCGAACCTGGCGCCATCAGTCGAAGATTCTATTTTTAGGCAGGAAGTGGAGCGCGAAGATCGTTTCAGTGTCTTTGAAAAAGCAACCAAAATGGCAGATTTAGTATTCTTTACACCGGTAAAAGGACAGGTAACAGATGTCTATAATCCTAAAGAAAAGCATTTTGCCGTTGACGTAGCGGTTACACAGAATACTCCTGTAAAGGCAGCAGCCGATGGTACTGTTATTTTTACGGGTTTTACAGCCGAAACAGGTTTTGTAATGATACTGGAGCACGCAAAAAACTTTATTACCGTTTATAAGCACAATGCTGCTTTGCACAAAGAGCAAGGTGATTTGGTAAAGGCTGGTGAAGTGATTGCCGATGCCGGTTCTACCGGAACACTCACTACGGGTCCGCACCTACACTTTGAAATTTGGAATGATGGCTACCCTGTCAATCCCATGAATTATATAGATTTTGAATAAATGAGTGTAAAGTCGGTTTTTGCGGTTCCTTTTGCCAAACAAGTCAGAAAACGTATTTATAAATGGGCGAAGAACCCAATAAAAACACAAGAGAAAACCTTTTCCAAACTCATTTCTCAAGCTAAGAATACCGCATTTGGCAGAGACCATGATTTTTCTTCGATTACTTCCTATGAAGATTTCAAAAAGCGTGTTCCGGTCAATGATTATGAAGGTTTACGACCCTATATAGATCGAATGGTTGCAGGTGAAGAAAATGTACTCTGGAGAGGAAAGCCCATCTACTTTGCAAAAACATCAGGTACAACTTCTGGAGCGAAGTACATACCGATCACCAAAGAATCAATGCCCACGCATATAAAAGCAGCTCGGAATGCCTTGTTGTTCTATATTGCAGAAAAAAATGATGCCAGTTTTGTAAATGGTAAAATGATCTTTTTACAGGGAAGCCCTGTTTTAGATGAAAAAAATGGTATAAAACTGGGGCGCTTAAGCGGAATCGTAGCGCATTATGTACCGAAATACCTGCAGAAAAACCGTTTGCCCAGTTGGGAGACCAATTGTATCGAAGATTGGGATACGAAAGTAGATAAGATCATTGAGGAAACATTACCGGAAGATATGACGGTGATCAGCGGCATTCCTTCATGGGTACAAATGTACTTTGAAAAACTGATTGCAAAAACGGGTAAACCTATAGCGGAAATCTTCCCGAATTTTAACTTTTTTGTCTATGGAGGTGTTAATTTTGAACCCTATAAGGCAAAATTCGAATCCCTTATTGGAAAAAAAATTGATTATTTAGAATTATATCCGGCTTCAGAGGGATTCATAGCCTATCAAGACAGTCAGCAAGAACCCGGAATGCTTTTGCAGTTGAAAAGTGGTATTTTCTATGAATTTATTCCCGCGAATGAGTTTTTTGATGAAAGCCCGACCAGGATCTCGGTTAAAGATGTTCAGTTAGGTGTCAATTATGTGATTATTCTAAATACAAATGCGGGCTTATGGGGCTATAATATTGGTGACACGGTAGAATTTACTTGTTTAAAACCGTATCGAATTAAAGTAACTGGCCGAATTAAGCATTACATTTCTGCTTTTGGTGAGCATGTGATCGGCAAAGAGGTTGAAAAAGCTTTAAATGATGCGATTTTAGCAACAAATGAACAGGTAAGCGAGTTTACGGTTGCTCCTCAAGTAAATCCTGAAGAAGGTTTACCGTATCATGAATGGTTTATAGAATTTGAAACAGAACCGGAAGACTTAGAAAACTTTGCTCAAACGATTGACGCATCGATGCAAGAACAGAATATCTATTATTATGATCTTATTGATGGAAAAATTTTACGTCCACTTATTATCAGAAAAGTAAAAAAAGGAGGCTTTCATGAGTATATGAAATCTATCGGTAAATTTGGAGGACAAAATAAGATTCCACAATTGTCGGATAACCGTAAAATAGCGGATGTGCTGCAAAACTTTTTAATTGAATGAAAGTCGTTTCAGTAAATATCGGAGAACTCACGAAAGTGCATTGGCGCAAAAAGACCATTGAAACAGGTATTTTTAAGTATCCTGTCAATCGTCCGATTTTTCTAGATTTAGAGAATGTTCGCGGTGACAAAATAGAAAATAGGGTACACCATGGAGGTATAGATCAAGCGGTTTATGCATATGGTGCCCAACATTATCCCTATTGGAAAGGGCTGTATCCTCACCAAGACTGGAGCTACGGTATGTTTGGTGAAAACCTTACGATCACTGATTTTGATGAGACCAAGATACGTGTAGGTTCTATTTATCAATTAGGCGAAGCCAAGATTGAAGTAACAAAACCGCGTCAACCATGTATGAAACTAGGCATACGTTTTAACAATCAGAAAATAGTCAAAGACTTCTGGAATTCTACGAAAAGTGGAGTCTACTTTAAAATCTTGGAAACAGGAAATGTTGCAACCGGTGATGAATTAGTACTTCTTGAAAATAAACCTGATCACTCAACAATAGCAGAGGTTTATACCGAAAAAAGAATCAAAAAAGGAAAGTAATTATACACTTTTTAAACCTTTTTCGTTTTAACTAGTCAAAAGAGCAAATTAAAAACCTAGAAAAATGAAAAAGTTTGTTATTATTTTAGCTGGATGTGCTATGCTGTTATTAGGAAGTTCATGTGTTGTTCATACAAGACCGGCACATACACACACCAGAACAGTAGTAGTTAAAAAGGCCCCTAGATATCACAAAGTGGTGGTTATTAAAGGCAAGAGATATTATACCTGGAATGGCAAATACTATAAGAAAACCCGAAGAGGTTATGTAGTAGTGAAAGTCTAAATAA
Organism: Flavobacteriaceae bacterium; assembly: GCA_030065775.1. Classification (GTDB taxonomy): domain Bacteria; phylum Bacteroidota; class Bacteroidia; order Flavobacteriales; family Flavobacteriaceae; genus Aureibaculum. The sequence continues at coordinate 14,611 of JASJDL010000016.1, forward strand.
AAACCCCAGGGAATGCCTGGGGTTTTGTTTTTTAAAGACGGAGATACATATTTCCGTTGATCGTATTTAATCGCAATCTATTTTTACCGTTGACGGTGCGCCCCCATATTTTCTGACCCACATGACGATCTTTCGAACTAAATTTCAATTTCTCATCGGCATAAATATCACCATGAATCGTTTCTGCTATTAAATCTGCATTGATCATTTTTAGATCAATCTCACCGTTTATGGTTTTTAATTCTAAACTTCCAGTGTATTCAGCAATATCAATATCACCATTAATTAGGTCTGCAATGAATTCTCCTTCGATGACCTCTGATTTCAGGTCTCCATTAATACTGCTAACTTTAAATTTTGCATTTTTCGGAACATAAAGGACATAATTGAACTCATACCATGGGTCTTCTGTTGAATTATACCACCCTTTTCTTCCGGGATACTTCTTTTTATAATCATCCCAGTGCTTTTTGAATACTTTTTTAGCATTTGATACAATGAATATCGATGAAGTCCCTTCATTGATATCAAGTTCAAATAACTCTAAATATTTGGCGTCTTTTATAAAAATGGAAGCCTTAAAGTAAACGTCAGGCTTGTCCCACGTTTTGACTTCAATTTCTGATGCAAACTGTACATCCAATTCTACAAATTGATCTTTGTAGTCAATAGTTTTCTCAATTACCTTTTGTGCTTGTGCTATGCCAAAAGAGAGTATAAATAGTAGTGCAATAAAAGCTTTCATAGGTATCCTATTTTTTTCTTAGATAAATATTACCGTTTGTAGTTTTCAATTGAATGTTTACACCGCCATCATTGATGGCGCCTCTTACTTTTTTAGAGGCAATTGCCCGTAAGCCATCCTTATCAGGCAGTCTTAGATCAAAATTTGTATAGATTTCACCATTGATAGTACCTAAGGTTACATCTGCAGGAGTTCTTTCAGGTAAACTAATGTCTAAAGCGCCATTTGTAGAGTATACAGTAATGGGTGATTGCTGAGAAACATTGGTAAAGACAACATCAATACCGCCGTTTAACGTATTTGCCGTCAAAGGGCCACTAACATCATTGATTACAATACCACCATTTAGTTTGGCACTGGCTTCAACTTCACCTTTGAAACCATTAATGTCGATGTCTCCGTGCCAGGTTGTTATTACAGAAATATTCTGAGAGGCAGGTAAATAAATCCTCCCACTTTCAGACCTTCTAAGGTTTTTGACTAGTAAGGTATTCCCTTCTTTAATTACATAAAACCCTATATCGGTATTATCGGTTCCGCCTTGACCGACTAATTTTAAACCCTTGGCCCTACTCGGAGTTTTGTATGATGGGCCACTTTTGATAAGAAGTTCGTTACTATTATGAGTTTTCACAATTAAATCGGCCTTCGATTCAATTTTCACCCATTCGATACCATTAAGAGATTGGGTGTAATCTTTTTGTGCATAAATAACTGTACCAAAAAGGACCGCCAACAATGTTATTTTAAATGTAGTACTCATGAAATGTCTGTTGTAATTTTTACTAAAAAAGTTCATAACTATTCGTTTTTTGATTTATATATTATTTGTCAATACTGTTTTAATTTCATCTTTTATGAATGACTGTGTTTCGTCTTGCTCTAATAATTTTTGCATAGGTTTTAATGCCTTTTTCTCTTGTATTTTCACCAATGACTTGATAATGCTTATTTGAATGGCAGGATCTTTCTCTGTCTCCAGGGCCTTGATAAATCCATCTTTAACGGCTTCAGAGGAGATGAATGCCTCTAATGCGTTGACCGCGGTTAATCTCACGTTTGTATTCTCGTCATACAACATTCGTTTCACTAAGGCCTTTACTATTTCGGGATCGGGATTGGAGAATTCTTCAATGTACTGCACTCCTTGAATTCTTTTACTGGCCGATTCATTTTCCATAAGGGCCAGCATGACTGCTTGTTTATTGGATAAGTTTTCGCTTCTTAATTCAGAAACGCGCTCATCAAACTTTTGTGTTTGCTGGTAACGCCCAAATAAAAATGTACTGAGAAGCAGTGCGAATCCGGCAGCGTATTTTAAGAATTTATTAGAAGTGAATGGAGGCGCGAACCTCACAACCCTTGACTGCTGTTTTTCTTGATATAAAACTTGTTCAAAATTCTTCCTTAAATTTTCAGACGGCAATTCTACAGGCTCACTGCTTAATACACCCAGTAGCTCTTTCATTTCAATAAAGTCGCTTTTACAGGAATCACATGTTTCGAGATGTTTATTTATCTCCACATATTGCTCTTGCGATACTTTATTTTCAATAAAATTGACTAAACGGTCTTTAATAATCTTACAATCCATCATGTTCGTTTTTAATCTGCTACTGTTTTAAAATAAATATCTTTTAACTTCTTTAAGGCCCTGTGCGTTTTGACTTTAACCGCATTTTCATTACTGCCAGTGATTTCAGCAATTTGCTCATACTTTATTTCCTGAAAACGATTCATTATGATTAATTCCCTGTCAGAATGGTTTAAGTATGATAGTGCTTTTTGTAAATGATTTAGCTCTTCCTGATTGCTCTCTGAAACTACATCTTCAGTATGCTTCAGATGTTCACTTTCAGTAAACTTTTCTCGATCTTTTTTCAATTTTTGATAATAGGTTGAAAAAATATTCCTAGCAGTGGTGAAAATCCATGACGCAAAATTTCCACTTTTATAGGATGTTCTGTATTTTAAAATTTTTACAAAGACATCTTGTGTTAGATCTTCACTTACCATTTTATTTTGAACCATTTTGTTAAAGAAATTGAAAATGCGCACATGATACCGGTCAAATAGAACGGTCATCAGGTCTAGCTCACCTTGAGACACTCTTTGCATCAATTCTTCGTCAGTTAATTGGCTCAAACGTTGTTGATTTAGGTTCGTTTCTATTCTAAATACCTTCGCTTTTTGAAAAGGTTACATTTAAAAATAAAAAAACCTCGCAAAATTTGCGAGGTCTTGATTTATTATGGTAGAAAATTACTTCTTTAAAGAATCTCTAATCTCTGTTAATAGATCAATTTCTGAAGGCCCTGCAGGTGCTTCCGGCTCTGCTGGTTTTTTGGTTTTATTGTACGCTTTCACTATGAGAAACATCACAAAACCTACAATTAATAAATTAACTATGGTATTAATCCAGGCACCATATCTAATTGCATTTTCTGGAGTGGTAACATTACCGTCAGCATCAATGACCGCGGCCGATAGCACATGTTTCATGTTGGCAAAGTCAACACCACCAGTGAAATGACCTACGAACGGCATGACAATGTCATTTACGAAGCCGTTAACTACAAGACCCACGGCGCCAGCCATGATAACCGCAACGGCAAAGTCAATTACGTTGCCGGTCATGATAAAATCTTTAAATTCTTTTAACATAATTTAGTTCTTAATTGGTTAATAATGCGCACAATATACTAAAATTTTAACAACTATTTAACAATTCTATTAACCCGCTGAGAAATAGCGGTTAGTACTTCATATGATATGGTATTCGCGCTTTTTGCGAGGTCATTTATGGCCTCTTGAGTGTCAAAAATAATCACCTCGTCACCTTCTTTGCAATCAATTTTGGTTATATCTACCATGATCATATCCATACAGATATTTCCAATCATCGGTGCTTTCTTACCCTTTATAGCAACAGCTCCTTTTTGATTACCGAGGGCCCTGTGAATACCATCGGCATGGCCAATCGGAATCGTAGCTGTTTTCATAAAATGGGGAGCTCTAAAAGCTCTGTTATATCCCACACTTTCATTTGGCTCTATCATATGAATCTGTGATATCACAGATTTCAAGTTAAAAACGTTTTTTAATTGAGAAGTAAAGAATTCATCATTACCAAAGCCATACAAGCCGATACCGCAGCGCACCATATCATATTGAGCCTCTTCTGAATAATTCAGTACACCGGAGGTATTCAATTGATGGAGCATAGGTTTGTAACCTATTTTTTGTTCAAATTCCAGGGCAATCTTTCTAAAATTATTGATTTGGTTTTTTGTGAATTCTTTCTCATTCAAATCTTCACTGGCAGCAAGATGAGAGAAAATAGATGCTGCCTTTATTGAAGACGTACTTTTTAGTTTGCCCACAATAAAATCCACATCATTTTCCCAGAAGCCTAATCGATTTAAGCCCGTATTGAATTTTATATGAACAGTATATTCTTTTTGTTCTTCCGCTTCAGCAACGGCTATAAAAGCCTTTAGAACTCTTGCATTGTACAGGCTTGGTTCAAGACAATGTTGAATAATTCTTTTAAAGTTCACAGGTTGGGGATGTAAGACCAAAATTGGTGTTTTGATGCCAGCATCTCTTAATGCGATACCTTCTTTTGCATAGGCCACTGCAAAATATTCAACCCCAAGTTTTTCTAGATGTTTTGCTACTAAAATAGCATCACTGCCATAGCCGAATGCTTTTACGACAGCCATAAATTTAGTGGTAGGTTTCAATTTTGAGCGTAATAATTGATAATTATACTCAAGCGCTTTGAGGTCGATCTCTAAAACTGTTTCTTGGGCTTGCGGCATAGATTTATTCTTCTTTTGGAGAAATTTCTTCTGGGTCTTTTACTTCCAATTCCTGTATTTTTTCCTGCAACATGATTTTGTAATAAGCCGCACGACTTAAGGGTTCATATTCTTCGGTTTCTCCCAGAAATACCACATCGTCATTTTTTACTTTTCGATGGCTAAAATGTGCGAGATTACCGGTTTTGGTGCAGACAGCATGTACTTTGGTGACATATTCGGCGGTGGCCATGAGTGCCGGCATTGGGCCGAAGGGGTTTCCTTTAAAGTCCATGTCTAATCCCGCTACGATAACTCGAATTCCTCGGTTCGCCAAGTCATTGCATACAGCGACGATTTCATCATCAAAAAATTGTGCCTCATCGATCCCGACAACGTCTACATCATTGGCCAAAATTCTAATATTAGCCGCAGCCGGAACGGGAGTAGACCGAATTTCGTTGTCGTCATGAGAAACCACTTTTTCATCATCATATCTGATATCTACAGCCGGTTTAAAAATCTCCACTTTTTGCTTCGCAAACTGTGCCCTTTTAAGCCTTCTGATTAGCTCCTCGGTTTTTCCTGAGAACATGGAGCCGCAAATTACCTCAATCCAACCAAATTGTTCTGCGTGATTTACTGTATTTTCAAGAAACATTTCGTAATTTTCGGCGTTGAAAAGATTAACTATATTGTTTTCTGTAATGAAAGCAAATGTATTAAAAATAGTAGTCGTTTTGTAATTAAACAGGTCAATTTATGCACAAAAAATTAGAAGCAGAATTGGTGAGTTTGGCTCATAAAATTTTGCAAATGAAGAATAAAGATGAAGCTGCTGCTTTACGTGATAAGGCCCGGGAAGTTTATGAAAAATTGACCGTTTTAGCTTATGTAGATGAGTACGTTGAAACCACGCCAAACCTGTCGGTTTCAAAAGACGAAATCTTAAAAAAGATTGATAAGACTTTAAAGATCAAATCGGATAAAATAGAAAAACAAAAGATAGCAATTCAACGAGAAGCAAAGCAAGAACAAACTGAAGCAACAGAATCGGTAAAGAAGGAAGATACAGTTTTTGAGCCGAAATTTGAATCAGTTAAAATTGATTTGCAAACCCTAAAATCTAATCAAATAAGTTCTAAAGAAGAGTTCAGGGATGCTATTTCAGCCGATAAAACGGCTACCTTATTTGAAGATGCCGAAGCAACGGAATCTGGAAAGAAGACGTTAAATGATAAACTTGTAAATAAGACCATAACCGTTGGTTTAAACGATCGAATTGCCTTTGTCAATAATTTATTTAACTACAATCAGACTGCGTTCAATAAGGTGCTATCACAGTTAAATACATTCAAAACAGAAAGAGAAGCTAAAGATTTCTTGTTAAACACGGTAAAACCAGACTATGACTGGTCGACCAAAGAAGAATATGAAGAAAGATTTTTAGCATTAATAGAACGCAAATTTACGTAATAGATGAAATCAGAAGACTTTAATAAACTTTTTGATAAAGTGATAGCGAATTATCACATTATAGATGATGCGAGCCAGAAATTCAGTAATCCATATCCATCAGATACCCTGGAACATCTACTTTACAGAAAATGTTGGATTGATACAGTGCAGTGGCATTATGAAGATATCATTCGTTTACCAGATATTGATCCGGTTGATGCACTGACATTAAAGCGTAAAATTGATGCATCAAACCAAGATCGTACAGATATGGTTGAATATATCGACAGTTATTACCTTACCAAGTATAAAGATGTCCCGATTCAATCTAACGCGACGATTAATACTGAAAGCCCAGCCTGGGCAATAGACCGTTTGTCTATTCTGGCATTGAAAATCTTTCATATGAATGAAGAAGCGACACGTGAATCAGCTTCTGAAAAGCATCGTGAACAATGCCAGCAAAAACTAACGGTTTTATTGGAGCAGCGCGATGATCTTTCTTCAGCCATAGATGACCTCTTACAAGATATTGCGCTCGGTAAAAAATATATGAAAGTCTATAAGCAAATGAAGATGTATAACGATGATGAGTTGAATCCAATGTTGTACAGTAAAAAATAAGCCCTGCTTTGCGCAATAATGTATCAAAGAAAGCTCTAAAACCAATAGGCATTTTACTCCTGTTGGTTTTATTTTTAGGATGCAGATCAACATATGTAGTCAATTCATTTTCTGAAACTAGAATTCCCCTGAAGCCAGATTATAACCAAGAAAAAAATTGGGCTGTTTTGCCATCCAAGTACCATTCAGAATTAGAAAAATTTGCACCTTCTGTGAATGATGATCTTAAAGCGGATGTGTTTTATGTATACCCAACATTAATTACAGGCAAGAAAGATAAAAGATGGAATGTTGCGGTTTCAGATCAAGCTCAAAATGAAAATGTTTTAAATAGAGCAGTGAAATACCAGGCTTCGGCCTGGGCCACATCAGGTAAACTATATGTACCTTTTTATAGACAGGCGCATTTGAAATCGTATTCTAATTTAGAAAACGGAGGTAAAGACGCATTGCTTCTGGCATATGAAGATGTGAGAGCAGCTTTTAAAGTATATCTTAAGAAGTATAATAAGGGTAGACCAATTATTATCGCATCGCATAGCCAGGGCACCACGCATACCGAAAGACTATTAGAAGAATTTTTTGATGAAAAACCTTTACAAAAGCAATTAATTGCTGCTTACTTGATAGGAATTGGTGTTAGCCCAGACAGGTTTAAAACGATAAAACCAATGATTTCACCTGGAGATACGGGTGGGTTTATTTCATGGAATACATTTAAAAAAGGAAACTATCCGAAAAAGAATAAAGACTGGTATAGTGGAAGCGTTACGACTAATCCTATTACATGGGATACATCCATAAGCACAACACTTGACCAACACAAAGGATTTCTATTTTCAAATGACAAACTCTATGTGAATGCCCTAAGCATTCAGATTACGGATGGCTTAGTGTGGACGACAAACCCCAAGTTTCCATTACGATTTTTTATGTCTTTCAAGAAAAACTACCATGTGGGTGATGTGAACTTATTCTGGCAAGACATTCGCGAAAATGCCGAATTAAGAACCGAACAATGGTTCCTAACTGCTTCGAATTAGGTCAAGGCTTCTTTTAAAGCTTCAACCACTTTTTTTGAGTTTCCGATAAAGATTTCGCTATTTATAATAGCAACAGGACGTTTCAAGAAAGTGTATTCATCCAAGATCAATTGTTTAAAGTCAATTTCAGTCAGAGATTGGTTTTTCAGATCCATTTCCTTGTACTTTTTAGCACGTTTGCTGAATAAGGCTTCATAATTTCCTGATAACTTATGCATTTCTTCTAATTGTTGTAAGGTAATTGGCTCCGTCTTTATTTCTTGTAAAGTAATTCCGTCAAGGGGAAGCTGATTCAGAATTCTTTTGCAAGTATCACAGGTTTTCAAATAATATATTTTTTTCATCGACTGAGGGTTTAACAAGTATAAAAATAGCTTGTTTTCAATATAAAAATGAATACTTTTACCGAAATTTTTAACGCAAATCATTCGAGTGTATATATTGATACATTTTTACGTCTAACCCAGTTCTAAACGAATCATACACCTATGAAATTCAATACCAAAACCATACACGGGGGTCAAGAGCATGATCCGGCGACAGGAGCGGTAATGCCCCCAATCTATCAGTCGTCTACATACGCACAAAGTAGTCCAGGTAAACATAAAGGTTACGAATATTCACGTGCAGCTAACCCAACAAGAACTGCATTGGAAAATAATTTCGCAGCCATTGAAAGCGGAACACATGGCTTTGCCTTTTCTTCTGGTTTAGCGGCCATTGATTGTGTATTGAAATTATTGAATCCTGGTGATGAGGTGGTTGCCGGAGACGACCTTTATGGCGGTACGTATAGAATGTTCACCAGAATGTTTGAAAAATACGGATTGAAATTCCACTTTATCGATATGCAAGAGTCTTCTAATATTGCAAATTATATTAATGATCATACAAAGCTTATCTGGCTGGAAACCCCCACAAATCCGCTTATGAAGATTGCCGATATAGAAGCAATAAGCAACATTGCTAAGGCAAAGAACGAAGATATTCTTGTAGCAGTTGATAATACCTTCGCAACGCCATACCTACAACGTCCTTTAGAACTAGGAGCTGATATTGTGATGCATTCTGCTACGAAGTATTTAGGGGGGCATTCTGACCTGGTCATGGGTGCTTTAATGGTCAAAGATGCCGACCTGGCTGAAAAGCTTCATTTTATTCAGTTTGCAGGGGGAGGCATTGCCGGTCCTCAAGATTGTTTTCTTGCGTTACGCGGAATAAAAACTTTGCACATCCGTATGCAGCGGCATTGTGAAAACGGAATGGCAGTGGCAAAATACCTGGAAAAACATCCTAAAGTAGCAGAAGTATTCTATCCTGGATTAACATCCAATAAGAATCATGAAATCGCCAAAAAACAAATGAAAGATTTTGGAGGAATGGTTTCTTTTAAGCTTAAAGATGAAAGTGAAAAGGCTGCTTTTGAGACCCTTGAGAACTTTAAGTTGTTCACATTAGCAGAGTCTTTAGGGGGTGTAGAAAGCTTGGTAAATCATCCCGCAATCATGACACATGCTTCCATTCCCGAAAAAGAACGCGAAAAAATAGGCATCACGAACTCTTTAATCAGATTAAGTGTTGGAATCGAAGCTATTGAAGATCTTCTGGCCGACCTGGAACAAGCGTTATCTTAACGACTGAGATTTGACAAGTCAAAAATAACCCCTACACTAAAGAAAATAAGGGTATCATTGTATTTACTTGAACCATCAGTTTGATCGAGCCCGTCTACCTGATCAGAAAAAAAGTGCTGCCAGCGGGCATCTGCAACGAGATCTACATTATCTAACTTAAACCTCGTTCCTGCACTTAGCGTTAACGAAAAGGTATTATCAGGATCGATAAAAAAACGATCTTGCCATTTCTCAGGAAGGTTCGCTACATCTAGCCCTCCATCAGCGGTATTGGTTAGTTCGGCATCATATCTATTATAATGTAGACCGGCACTTATGTAAGGAGCAAACTTATCGGCAGTATTGAATAGCAAACCATAATCTTCAAGGTTCTTAAAGTAATATTCAAGTTGCATACCAATATTATAAATTTTAGTCTCACCCTTCATAGCTCGTAGCTTCGGTGCTAAATTTGAATTCGCGTCTTCAACATAACGACCTTTGTGTTCTAAGCTATTGTTGAAATAATATGAAAACTCCGTTCGCAATTTAAAATGGTCAGAAAACCAAGTAGCACCATTTCTCCAGTTATAATTGTTACCAAAAAAACTTAAATAATGAACAACGGCAACTCCAAAAGTCGACGCATTGCTACTGGGGAAATGATTTCTCTCACCATAATCTGTCTGCATACTTAAAGGACCAGCAATAATACCTACTTCATGGCTTACGTCTAATTGCGAGAATGATTTAGAAAAAGAAAATAGTAAGATTAGTATTACTAATTTGTGATAAGCTTTCATGTATAATCCCTTTTTTGAGCGCAATTTATAAAAAAAAATGCAGCCTACTTCATAGACTGAGCGTAAATAC
>JASJDL010000017.1 GCA_030065775.1 Flavobacteriaceae bacterium
GTCTGCTGGACGTTGGTAGCAAGAAATTACCAAAAGAATTTGAATTGAAAGAGGGCGTCTCTAAGATCTTTGAAGAAGACAATAATCATTTTATTATTGTGAAAGTCAATAAAATACTGGAACCCTCAGAAAAGAAGCTTAGTGAAGCCAGAGGCCTGGTAATTAATGATTTTCAAGAGCAAATTGAAAAACAGTGGATTGAAGAACTCAGGAGCAACCATGCTATAAAGGTAAATAAGCGAACCTTAAAAAAATTAGTAAAGCAATATCCTAACTAGATGAATAAGTATTTGGTATGCTATGTTATCGTAATTATCGCGTTATTTTCTTGTGGAAAGAGAGCCAACGGAGATGACAGTATTGCCAGGGTCTATGATGCTTACTTATACCATGAGGATTTAAAAAATGCATTGCCGGCTCAATTGTCTGAGACCGATAGTTTATTGCTGGCGAAAAACTTTATCAATAACTGGGCAAAACAGCAATTACTTTTAAAAAAAGCAGAAATTAATGTCGGGGATAGCCTGGCAGAAATAGATGTACTGGTGGATCAATACCGCAGAGATTTATTGATCAGTAAATATAAAGAGGCGGTAATCGAACAGTACCTCGATACACTAGCAACCTCAGAAGATATTGATGTATTCTATGAAGAGAATAAAGAAATTTTCAAACTCAATGAAGAATTGGTGAAGCTAAAATATATTCATTTTAGCAGCCAGGTCAATAATCATGATGAATTTGAGGAACTATTCAGATCGTCTAAGAAGGAGAATTTAGACAGTTTAAAATCCAAAGAGCTGCAGCTAATATCTTATAACTTAAATGATTCTATCTGGATTCGCTTGGATGATATTATGAAAAAAATAACATCATTTACAGCTAAAGATCGCCAACGTATCTTAAAAAGGACAGCGTTTTTTGAGAAAAAAGATTCATTAGAGGTATATTTGGTGGCTGTAAAACAGGTATTGAAAAGAGGCCAAACGGCACCGAAGAGTTATGTCATTCCAACAGTGAAGCAGATGATCTTACACAAGCGTAAGCTTGAATTACTAAAAAAAATAGAAGAAACACTTATAGAAGATGCAATTACCAATAAAGAATACGAGATTTATGAAGGCAAGTAAAAGATTAACAGTGTTATTACTGTTGGTTTCGGCAATTTCTTTTGCACAAGATACTAATGAACAAGACACCACTAAAAATGTCATTAAAACTTTAAAGAAAATAAAGTTGGATGGTGTAGCCAGTGTCATAGGAAAGAATATCGTCCTCGATTCTGAGGTGGAAGCGTATAAAAAGCAATTAGAGCAGCAAAGTGAGGGTAAGGTAGAAGTGACCAACTGTGAAATGTTGGAGCAGATTATGGACAGAAAACTACTTGCACATCATGCAGTGATCGATAGTGTGGTCGTAAGCGATGCCGAAGTGAACACGAGGGTAGAGCGAAAAATAGCATTTTTCATGCAGCAATTGGGATCAGAAGAACGTACGTATCAATACTATGGCTTTGACAGCATGGCTGAGATGCGCAAAGAATTTATTCAGATTGAAAAAGAGGCTACATTGATTGAAAAAATGCAGCAAAAATTGACGGAGAAAGTTGATGTAACACCTGAAGAAGTCAGAAGTTATTATAAAAGCTTGGAGGTGAAGGATAATTTACCCGATTTTGGTGCAGAAGTTGAATTGGCTCAAATTGTTTTATATGCAAATCCGTCTCAAGATGAGATCGACAGAGTTGTGAATCAACTAAAACAGATTAAAAAAGATGTTGAAGGCGGAGATAGTTTTACCATGAAAGCCATTCTGTATTCTGAAGACCCTGGGGTGACTCAAAATAAGGGTGCGTATACCATTACGAGAGAAAGTCAGTTTGTAAAAGAATTCAAGGAAGCAGCATTTAGCTTAGATGAAGGTGAAATTTCAGAACCCTTCAAATCAGACTTTGGTTATCATATTTTAACTGTAGAAAAAGTTAAAGGAAAGCAACGCGATACCCGGCATCTTTTGTTACAGCCTAAGATAAGTGATGATGAATTACAACGGGTAAAGGATACTTTAGTAGCATTGAGAAAGGACGTTTTAACTCTTAAAATGACCTTTGAAGAGGCGGTTAAAAAGTATTCCGAAGATAAAGATACAAAGAGTAATAAGGGCTTATTGGTGAATCCTCAAACGAGTGACACTAAGTTTGACCTAACGCGGATGGATCCTGCTTTATACGCACGGATTAGTACCCTGAAAGAGGGAGAGATCAGTGATGTTTTTTATGACGAAACTGGGGAAGGTGAAAAGATGTATAAAATCATTTTGGTGAAAAAGAAAACACCGGCTCATAAGGCGAATCTTTCTGAAGACTATGTGAAAATTCAGGATTTAGCCTTATTAAAAAAGAAGGAAGAAACAATTAATAAGTGGGCGAAGGAGAAGATCAATGATACCTATGTCAAGATCAATAATGAGTACAGGAAATGTGATTTCAAGAATAACTGGACTAAAAATTAATTAGTTATGTCAGACGTTGCCGCCATAGAAAATCTGGTAAGAAAACATGCACAATTAAAAGCTGAGATCGCTAAGGTAATTGTGGGTCAGCACGAGGCAATAGATCATGTATTGCTTTCTATTTTGTGTGGAGGGCACTCTTTGTTGGTAGGTGTACCGGGATTGGCAAAAACTTTGTTGATTAATACCGTGGCACAAGCGCTGGGATTAGATTTTAAACGTATTCAGTTCACACCCGACCTGATGCCTTCAGATATTTTAGGAAGTGAAATTTTAGATGAGAACAGAAAGTTTAAGTTTATAAAAGGCCCGCTCTTCGCCAATATTATCCTGGCCGATGAGATCAACAGAACACCTCCAAAAACACAGGCGGCTTTACTGGAAGCAATGCAGGAAAAAGCCGTAACTGTTGCCGGGCATCATTATAAATTAGATCTGCCGTTTTTTGTACTCGCAACACAGAATCCTATTGAGCAGGAGGGTACCTACCCATTACCGGAAGCTCAATTAGACCGTTTTATGTTTTCCATTTACTTAGACTATCCTTCATTTGAAGAAGAAGTTCAGGTCGTTAAGAATACCACAAATGATGAACAGGAAATTGTCAATCCAGTATTTACAGCTCAGGAAATTTTAGATTTACAGCATTTAATTCGTCGTATACCGGTCGCTGATAATGTAGTTGAATATGCCGTTTCTCTAGTAGGCAAAACACGACCTAATTCCAATGGGGTTCCTAAGATAGTTACTGATTATATTGATTGGGGAGCTGGCCCCAGGGCATCACAGAATTTGATTTTAGGCGCCAAAGCCTATGCCGCTGTCAATGGAAAATTCTCACCTGATATTGAAGATGTAAAAAAAGTAGCGAATGCTATTCTAAGACACCGTATCGTAAAGAACTACAAAGCAGAAGCTGAAAATATCTCAGAAAAAGAACTTATTACAGCGCTTTTTTAGCAGTCGTTATCGTTCCTATAAATAATTGATTGTCTTATTGTTGAATTGGCAAATTAGTTGTACATTTGCACTCCTTTTTGAGCGAGTACAGATTCACAAAAAGGATTCTATAAGAAAAAAGTTAAACATCTCTTACTTGTTTAATCGCATGAGAATCTGATAAACAATAAGATACAAAACAATTAGACGTATGTCTAAACTTCAGGAAAAAATCGATTTATATGCCGCCCAGGTAGATAAGCTAGGACTTAAAATCGATAAAGAATTATTAGCAACAATTACAAAAGGATTAGGACCATCAATTTACAAACCAGATTCTGAAAAAGTATCTAGTTCTGATCCTAAAGAATTAGAAAGCATTAAAAAGAATTACCTGATCAAAAAATTAGGTCAGCAAGATTCTGAGAAGCTTGATGAGGCGATTGCAAATGCCATTGAAAAAATTGGTTCTTCAAACAGAAATAAGTACAGAGCGATTTTCTATGCACTTTTGGTTGACGAATTAGGTTTACAATCGCATTATGAAACTTCAGAAAAGCCAGAACAAGAAGAAATAAAAGAATCAAAAAAAGAAGAACAACCAGAAATGAAAGAAGAAGCTGTGGAAGAAGCAAAAGCTGAGAACGTAGTTGAAAAAGTGGAAAAAGTAGCTGAGAACGTAGAAAAAGTGGAGGAGAAAGTTGAGGCAGAAGCAACTCAAACCGCAGAATTCACTGCAACAAATACACAAGAATTTTTAGATAATTTCGACTGGCACAAATACGAGGAAGGTATTGAAGCTGTTGATGAAGATAAATTAAAAGCCTTTGAAAAAGCCTTAGAAGGTACTGTTGGTTTCGTTGACGAGCGCGAGGTAATCGAAGGTACCGTAGTGCGTTTAACAGAGCGTGAGGCGATTATCGATATCAACTCAAAATCAGAAGGGGTTATTTCATTAAATGAATTCCGCTATAATCCAAGTTTAGCAGTTGGAGATACAGTTGAAGTATTGGTTGACAAGCGTGAAGATGCTACCGGTCAATTAGTACTATCTCATAAAAAAGCAAGAGTTATCAAAGCTTGGGAACGTGTGAATACAGCACATGAAACTCAAGAGGTGGTAAATGGTTATGTGAAGTGCAGAACTCGTGGTGGTATGATTGTTGACGTATTTGGCATCGAGGCTTTCTTACCAGGTTCACAGATTGATGTGAAGCCTATTAGAGACTACGATCAGTATGTAGATAAAACCATGGAATTCAAAGTTGTGAAAATCAATCACGAATTCAAGAACGTAGTAGTATCTCACAAGGCGTTGATCGAAGCAGATATAGAATTACAGAAAAAAGAAATCATCAGCCAGTTAGAAAAAGGTCAGGTGTTAGAAGGGGTTGTTAAGAATGTAACTTCTTACGGTGTCTTTGTTGATCTTGGTGGCGTTGATGGATTAGTCCATATCACAGACCTTTCTTGGAGCAGAATAAATCACCCAAGTGAAGTCGTGGAATTAGACCAAAAATTAAATGTGGTGATCCTTGATTTTGATGATGACAAGTCAAGAATCCAATTAGGATTAAAGCAATTAAGCAAGCACCCATGGGAAGCTTTAGATGAGAACTTAAAAGTTGGTGATAAAGTAAAAGGTAAAGTGGCAATCATCGCTGATTACGGTGCATTTATTGAAGTAGCTGATGGTGTTGAAGGATTGATCCACGTATCAGAAATGTCTTGGTCTACGCACTTGCGTTCTGCGCAGGATTTCGTTAAAGTTGGTGATGAAGTTGAAGCTCAGATTTTGACTTTAGACAGAGAAGAGCGTAAGATGTCATTGGGTATGAAACAATTGCATCCAGATCCATGGACAGACATTACAACTAAGTATCCTGTAGGTTCTAAACACACAGGTATCGTTCGCAACTACACGAACTTCGGTGTATTTGTCGAGCTAGAGGAGGGAATTGATGGTTTAGTGTACATTTCTGACCTGTCTTGGACCAAGAAAGTGAAACATCCATCTGACTTCGTTAAAGTTGGTGATAATTTAGATGTTCAAGTGCTTGAATTAGACGTTGAAGGACGTAAGTTGAACTTAGGTCATAAACAAACTCAGGAAAATCCTTGGGACAAGCATGAAGAAACCTATGCGATCGATTCAGTGCACCCTGGTGTTGTAAAAGACAAGAGTGACAAAGGTGCTGTCGTTGTATTGAATGACGAAGTTGAAGCTTTCGTACCGAACCGTTTTACCGAAAAAGAGGATGGTACAAAGTTAGCGAAAGGTGAAGCTTTAGATTTCAAAGTAATTGAATTCAATAAAGATTACAGAAGAATTGTTGCTTCACACACATCGATTTTCAAAGAGCAGGAAGAAAAGAACTTTAAGAAAGTTCAAAAGAAAATGGCTGATGCCGTTGAAAAGCCAACATTAGGCGATGCTAATGATGCTTTACAAGCTCTTAAAGATAAAATGGAAGGAAAATAAATTTGTTCCTACTCAGATCCGAATCTGGATCCATTAAACTATGAAACCGCTGAATTTTTCAGCGGTTTTTTTATGCAATAGAACTATATTTGCTTTCAGTAAAATTGAACTATGACCTTAATAAAGTCCATCTCAGGAATCCGCGGAACCATTGGCGGAACCGTAACCGATAATTTGACCCCTATAGATGCTGCAAAATTTGCTGCGGCTTATGGAACCTGGTTATTAAATAGAAGTGATTCCAATACGAAGTTGCGCGTCATTATTGGACGTGATGCCCGTATATCCGGTAAAATGATCAGTAGCATTGTTGCCAATACCTTAGTAGGCCTGGGCATTGATGTAATTGATGTGGGATTATCAACCACGCCTACGGTGGAAGTAGCTGTGCCACTAGAGAAAGCCGACGGGGGCATTATTTTAACCGCTTCCCACAACCCGAAACAATGGAACGCCTTAAAATTACTCAATGAGAAAGGAGAGTTTCTAAATGGTGCTGACGGCGCGAAAATATTGCAAATAGCTGAAGCCGATGATTTCACCTTTGCCGAAGTCGATGACCTGGGAATTTACGTAAAGGATAAAGGGTATATAGACAGACATATTGATGAAGTCTTGGGATTGGAACTGGTGGACGCGGCGGCCATTAAAAATGCCAACTTCAAAGTAGTTGTAGATGCTGTTAATTCTACCGGAGGTATAGCTATACCGGCATTATTAGATAGGCTGGGGGTGGAGTGCATAAAGTTATATTGTGAGCCTAACGGCCAATTTCCCCACAACCCGGAACCTTTAAAAGAACATCTTACCGACATCTCTGAGTTGGTTGTTAAGGAAGAAGCCGATTTAGGTATTGTGGTTGATCCAGACGTCGATCGCCTGGCACTGATCTGCGAAGACGGTTCCATGTTCGGTGAAGAATATACCCTGGTGGCCTGTGCGGATTACGTATTGAGTCAAACGAAAGGAAATACAGTGTCTAATCTGTCTTCATCCAGGGCATTGCGCGATGTTACCGAAAAACATGGTGGCAGCTATCATGCAAGTGCTGTGGGAGAAGTAAATGTGGTACAATTGATGAAAGATACCAATGCTGTAATAGGTGGTGAAGGAAACGGAGGTATTATTTACCCTACCTCGCACTACGGCCGCGATTCATTAGTAGGTGTTGCGTTGTTTTTAACACACCTGGCGAAATCCGGTAAGAGTTGCAAAGAACTCCGCGAAAGCTATCCTTCTTATTTTATGAGTAAGAACAAGATACAACTCACCCCCGAATTAAATGTCGATGCCATACTGAAAACCATGGCAGAAAATTATAAGCATGAAACGGTAAGCACCATAGACGGTGTAAAAGTTGACTTCTCAGAAGAGTGGGTACACCTTAGAAAATCGAATACAGAACCTATTATTCGTATTTATACAGAAAGTACATCGCAGGATAAAGCAGATGCCTTAGCTCAAAAAGTGATGCGTGAAATTGCGGCTGTGGCCGGAATTTCAACATAATGTAACATTTCAGTAAGAGCTGACACTTATGCATTAAAACAATTCAAAACCATTTATCAATGAAAACAACGATCAAGTACCTTTCAGCTTTATTTATTTCTTTTTTAATTTTCCTAGGATGCAAAAGTACATCTACTGCGACAACCGATACAGTAACAGAAAGTAAACCATTGGCGAAATCGCTGCTGTGGGAGATTTCAGGTAACGGGCTCGAAAAGCCGTCTTATTTGTACGGAACGATCCACCTGACCTGTAATTATGAACTCAATGATAAGCTAAAAGCTGCCTTTGCAGCAACTGATCAATTAGTATTAGAAGTAGATATGGATGATCCGCAAATGCAGATGAAAGCCATGCAAAATATGATACTTAAAGATGGTCAGACAATAAAATCAATACTTTCTGAAGAAGACTACAAAAAGCTTTCGACATTTTTAAAAGACAATACGGGCATGAACCTAGACCTTTTTAATGGTATGAAACCGTTCGGTGTTCTTTCACTTATCTTATCTAAATCCGGCAGTTGTGACCAACCGGTAGCCTATGAAACCGAGTTTGTTAAAATCGCCAAAGAACAAAATGAAGAAGTTTTAGGCTTGGAAACCATAGAATCTCAAATCGCCATTTTTGATTCAATTCCCTACGAGGATCAACTAAAAGATTTGCTACGAATGGCCGATGAAGGGATGGAAAAGGCAAAAAGTGATCTGGCCGCATTAGATTCGTTCCATAAGAATGAGGATGTTGAGGGCATGCTCCAAATGGCGAGCGAAACAGAAGGCATGTCTGCTGATTTCTCAGAATTATTACTCGATGATCGCAATAAGAAATGGATTCCTGAAATTGAAAAAATTGCAAAAGAAAAACCATCGTTTTTTGGAGTAGGTGCTTTGCATTTACCTGGTGAGAATGGCGTAATTAAGCTGTTGAGAAAAGCAGGGTTTACCGTGACTCCCGTGAACTAATTTGAGTGAAAGTGAATCTCAGAGAATAAATTCAACCCATAGAATTAAAACTTCGATTAAGTCCTAACAATGGCCAACAATTCGAAGCTCTAGAGTCACCCATCATTTTCATCACTGGTTTAAATAGCTTTGTCTTTATGTTTAAAGCGTTTATGCGTCCAGAAATAATACTCAGGAGCAGCTTTGATATGAGCTTCGACCTTTTGTAAATACTTATCAGTGAGCTCGTAATCTTTATAAGAAGAAGGGGCGTCAGTCAGTAATTCAAAGGTCGCTTCATAATACCCTCGCTTTATTTTTTTCACAGTAAAAAACACGATGGGCAGATCATGTTTTTTGGCCAGTGTTTCTACACCAGTATGTATTGGTACATATGTATCGAAGAAGTCATTCCAGTAGTGCAGTTTTTTAGGTTTTGGTGATTGATCTCCTAAAAACCCGTAAAGAGCCAACACTTTCTTTTGTTTATTTTCTTTTATGACGCTAAAAATCTCTTTTGTAGGCACCAGTATCGTATTGTAACGGCCACGGGTTTCGCGTACTTTCTTATCAAAATATTTATTGCGAATTCGTTTGTAAATGGCAAAGCCTGTATACTTAATTTGTAAGTTAAGATTAAAAATCCACTCCCAGTTTGCATAGTGAAATCCTAATAGGATAGCGCTCTTTCCTTGATCTTGCAAATGGTGGATTACTTCAATATTTTTAAAGGTATAGCGCTTCATTATTTGCTGTTTTGATATAGTAAATGATTTTACCATCTCAGCGAATATATCTGTGAAATGCTTGTAAAACTTCTTACTCAGATGTTTGATCTCGTCATCAGACTTTTCCGGAAATGCTATTTTTAAATTTTCAATAACAGTTTTTTTGCGATAGCCAATGATATAATAGATAAAGAAATAAGCAATATCAGAGATAAGGTATAATACTCTGAATGGCAATATTGACAGCAACCAAATAAGTGGGTAGACTAATAAAAAAGTAAGTAACTTCACGCTGAAAATTTCAGGCAAATATCGGTATATAATTTTATCTTTGAGCAAAATACTTCTTGTGAATGAGTCCTATAGTTCTTATTATAATTGCAGCCAACGTTTTAGTGTCTTTCAAAGGGTTTTCAGACCGCCTTTTCATCGAAAAAAATAAATTTCAGGTAGGGCCTATTCTCAAAGGGGAACAATTACGTATGTTTACGTCCGGATTTTTGCATGTAGATCAGGCACATTTGTTCTTCAATATGTTCGCCCTCTATATTTTTGCCGATGAGGTTATCAATCAGGTGGGCGTTCTAAAATTTATAATTATTTATTTCGGAAGCCTATTGGCCGGAAGTAGTCTTGCGCTGAGTTTCCATAAACGCGAACCTTATTACAGTGCTGTTGGAGCCTCAGGTGCAGTAATGGGAATTGTCTATGCTGCAATTATGTTGAATCCAAGTATGGAATTAGTATTTATTTTCCTCCCTGTGTTTAGCTTTCCGGGATGGGTATTTGGTGTTGGGTATTTTCTATACTCCATTTATGGTATGAAAACCCGATTAGGCAATATTGGCCATAGCGCCCACTTAGGAGGTGCAGTAGGTGGTTTTATTTTAACCTTAGCCTTATATCCCCAGATTTTTTTAATGAATAGAAATATTATTCTAATTCTTGCATTGCCCATTATTTTATTATTTCTCTTTAAGGATAAATTAGAGCGTAACTGAAATAGAATTTTTTTATTGGAATTTGTTCCATGAATTGAATTATTTTCTACATTTGATCAGTTAGAATAAGTGAAATGATCAGTTTTGCTTTTTTCGATTACATCATAACTCAGAAGAAAAGTAGATGTAATGTACAACGGCTGTACAACGAAAAAATAAGGACATTTTCTTCGACCTTATCGAGTTCCAACTATTATAACCAGCTTCGGGTTATAAGATTACAAAATGCACATATAGAACTTCGCGTATAACTGTTTTTTTGATTTGATTATTGGGCTACCGACATCGCGCAAGCGGGCGATTATAAATTTCTTTTAAAAACAACAAGCTCACATAACTAAGCATTAACTGATACCAATAGTAAACTTTGTGTACAATACCAATCTAAAGAAAAAATATGAAACGAGTCATAGTAGATTACAAAAAACTAACCCAAAATATTTTAGATTTATTAGTTGACAACTATCCAGACGGGTATAATGATACAGATATTATCCAGTTTAAAAACGCTGCCGGTGAATGGGTGGGAGCAGTCGAGGTACGAACTGATGACACTATTTATCTGGTCAAAGTGGGTGTGAAACTCGAGCAAAAAATGGAAAATGCCATTGGAGGTGAGGATGAAAATACTGAAGAAGAGCATATTGAGGTTGGAGAAGAAAAACAAGAATTTGATGAGGACATGGACGATTAATCAATTGACTCATGAGACATAAAGATTTAAGTAATAGAAGAATTGAGACAGGATTCTTTATCGATTATGAAAGTGGTTACTATACCTTTCGATTGGATGGCAACCTGTATATTGTATTCGAAGAAATAAATAAAGAAGTGCACGAACATTATAATTTAAAAGGATCACAATTCAATGGGGCAAGATTTCAAATTACATATGATGAAATTGTCGATGACGAAGATGTAATTTTTAGACTAGAAAAACTAAAAAGATTATAATATGCAGGCTCCATTTCATTTATCACTTCCTTGTTTGAACATAGACCAAACAACAGACTTTTATGTAAATGTACTTGGCGCTCGAAAGGGCAGGAGTGCGAATAACTGGGTTGATATAGACCTTTATGAGAATCAGATAACGTTTACCAAATCAGGAAAATTTAACTTCCATTATCAAAATTATAGCTTTGAAGGAAAAATATTGCCTTCATTTCATTATGGCATTATCGTCGATATAACAACCTGGGGAAAAATTTACGCCCAAGTAAATGCCAAAAACGTTGAAGTATTTGATGAAATTACTTTTTTAAAAGGAAAAACGGGGGAGCACATTTCTTTTTTTGTAAAGGATCCAAACGATTATATGGTAGAATTTAAATCATTTAGCCATGACCACGAGAAGTTTAGTAGATAAATCTGTCCTAAATTTTAAGTCGTTTTCGCAACCAAAGGAGGCATTCACGAACTGCTATGGCAATGAAAATAACCATGGCATTAAAGAGAATATCGTTGGTATCAAAAACTCGTTCCGGTAGAAACAATTGAATTCCCTCGTCCGCCAGACTGATTGTAAAAGTTATGAGAAAGGCCACGGGTGCTGCCCTTCGAAATCCTTGATGTTGATCCGCGCGCTCTAAAAGTGCCCTGTGTACTAAAATAGCCAGCAGGCTATATTCAATTAAATGACTACGTTCGGCAAGGGTTAGCCTGAAAAAGAACATCATATAGCTGGCGGCTATGGCCAGTATCATTAGTGGTTGAAGTCCTCTGGGTTTGGTGATCAAGCCATGAAGTAAAATACTGATAAACACCAGGAACATTCCAAATAAAAAAATACCAGCATCTATATTAGTACCTCTAAGTATACCGGGCCAAAATGGATTGATGACTAGCGAAGCAACGATTGCGATAGCGACCAATGAAGCCCAAAGCCAAAGACGTCTTTCTTTTTTTGAAGTGAATAGTGCCAACTCAGAATAATTTTCAATTTGTCAAGCCTCTTTTCAAGTATTTTGGCATTTTCTTATCTCGTAATTCTCATTATTGCTCTAGCAATAGCTTTCAGGCCTCAACAGGTTGTTCATAAATCTCTGAATAAATTTTGTCCTTTTTTATAAAAGAAAATAATTTCCATTACTCTTCATCAAAAACAGTCGTTCTGATTTGGTTTCAAAGTATCATTCGATAGGGTCATACATGCTGGTCAATTAATACCGGGTTGCCATCCGGATCAACCACGACAAAACTTGCAGGTCCGGTAGAGGATTCATCGGCTTCATTTTCTATGGAAATACCTTTTTCTTTTAAGTGTTTTTGGATATCGCGTACATCTGAAAAGGAATCCAGTTTTTGAGCATTCTCATCCCATCCCGGATTAAAAGTCAAAATATTTTTTTCAAACATTCCTTGAAAAAGGCCAACCAAGGCATTGCCATTTTTCATGATAAGATATTTACGTTCTAATTCTCCGGCAAATACCGAAAAACCTAAATTCTCATAGAATTCTTTGGAAGCTTGGATGTCCTTAACCGCAAGGCTAATAGAGAAAGCACCTAGTTTCATAGTAAAAAGTTTAATTAATTAGCTAAAGATATAAAATCAAAAAGCTACTGTTAAATAATTGTTCTAAAGGTAAGACTAATACGTGGTTTATCTATTTTTTTAGTAGGAGGTAAGCGGTGCAGCCAATGTGACTGGGTTTCGCCTTTCATAACCAATAGACTACCGTGTTCTAACAGGATCGCTACCTTTTGTTTCGTTTCTTTGTGTTTAAATGCGAACTTTCGCTCGGCACCAAAACTTAATGAAGCAATGGCACCATGCTTTTTTAAGTCTTTTTCACCGTCAGAATGCCAGGCCATCCCTTCCGATCCATCGTGGTATAGATTCAACAAACAGGAATTGTAGGATTCGTTGGTTTTTTCTTCTGCAAGACGTTTAAGCTCCAGTAATTCGGGTGTCCATGGTAGTGCCAGTTTTACTCGGTTCGAATATTTGTATTCAAACTGTTTGTCGCCATACCAGGCGACTTTACGTTTTGTTATATACAGCTTGCCGAAGATTTTTGCTTCATCATTGCGCCATTCGATAGAATTTAACAGTGTGTTGTAATAATTCGTAGCTTCCTGATATGAAAGTATCTTCCCATAGTAGTGAACCACTCCATCTTTATGGAGCAGATTTCTGGGTTCATCTAAAGTATTACTGAATAGGTCCAATGCTTATTCTTTATAGTTCTCAGCCAGATTTTTAAAGTTGTTCATCCATTTTTCACCTTGTTTTCTGTACATGCTTGGAAAAAGAATGCCGATTAGCCTGGGTAAAAACGTCATACGGATGTAATCTACTTCCATAGTGTAGCGCGTTTTTAGGTCATCAAGTTCGATGAATGTGGCCAAAAAAGTATTGTCCATATGTTTATGATGGTAGAACGCCTCAAACGTATCTGGTAAATTATTAGCTTTTACAGTTTCGGTCAACACCATTTCGCGTTTCCCATGTTTATAATGCATTTTGGAAACAGCACCATCTTGACCGGCATCGCCACTGATCAATTCTTTTTTTTCAAATCCTTCCTGGTAATCCTTTAAATAATGTGGGTCAGCAAATAGTTTGGTAACTATAGGCCGTGATTGATTGATATCTATCGAGGCTTTGAATTTCATTGTGCTATCTATTGAATCATTGGAAGGTACTTCTTTCGATTTTCAAAGATTACCCAGACATTAATAGCAAAAAGTACAATTGCTACCGGTAATCCTGAGGTGTCTGTAATAGTATGAGTCAGCATTATTCCGATCATAATGGGAAATATCATAGCGGCCCCAAGCGCACGATACTTAGGAATCATAAATAGTAAACCCGCTAAAACTTCTATACCACCAATTAACGGTAATAGCCATCCAATTTCTGCCAATGCTGCTGTAAGCCGTGCTAAGCTTTCGGGAAGATCGTCTGGAACAGGTATGAAGTTAAAAAACTTATTTAGCCCAGAATTTATGAACATTAGACCAAATAATATACTCAAAACGAATAAGATTTTATTTCTCATAGGTAGGGTTTTAAGAATTAAAATTTAGACAATTGCTAAGTTATAAAATATAAGATAAATGTACACGAGGAAAGATTTATGCATTGTCGCATCAAGTGAAACGAAGTACTAGGAAATCTTATTTGACAGAATAATTTAAATCGAAGAAATAGAAAAAGGCCTGGTCCCGATAGTGATTGGGAGCAAGCCTTTTCTTATCCACGCGCTAAACCGTGTTTACAAGGATCTTCTTGAATTTACTCTTCGGTTGCCGTTTCTTTGCGGTGTTCTGTTAGACGATTTTTTTCTAACAGTTTGTTGTTTTCTAGAACTGTATTTTCTCGTATTATCGCTTCTTTTTTGAGCTACACTTCTCTGTGGTGCTCTTCTGTTCTGTGTTCTTACCTGAGTCTGCGAACGTCTTTGCACTGACCTTTTTTGAGACTGGGCTCTAGGCTTTGTGGTTCTTTGAACCGTTCTGCGCTGTTCTGTAACACGCGGTGTAGAGCGCCTCTCAACAGTCCTACGTTGTTCAGAAATCCTAGGTGAACTTGACCTTCTTTGAACAGATCTGTTTTGCTGTGTTCCGACCGAGCTACTTCTTTGAACTCCTGAGTTTCTTCTTTGTGCAATGCTACCATCACTTCGGCGAACGCCCTGAGACCTTCTTTCTATAGACTGGTTTCTAGACCTCTGAACACTTCTCTGTTGCGTGGTTCTTCTTACACCTTCATTACGCCTAACAACTCTGCTATCATTTCTTCTGGCATCATTATAGCGCCTAGCAACGCGTCTTCCATCATTATTTGTTCTAACACGTGCATCGATGCTCCTGAAGCTTCTTCCATCACGTCTATAGTTCTTATAGCGATACCCTTGCGCGTACCCTCTACCACGATAGTAGTCATATCTGATTGGCCTGTACCATCTTCTGTACGGACGGTAACTTACGATACATCGATTAAAGACCGGCCTTATAAAATAATCATGGTATGGGTGGTAGGTATAAAATCGGTTCCATCGGTTAATGAATCCTGTATAATGCGTATAAACACCGAATCGATTGTAGTGAATAAATAAGCCGCCAAGTCGGTATAAACGTCCATTATTATAGTGAATGCGTACATTTCCAGCTTGACTGATACGTCCGTAATGATCATAATAAACAGGAACATCTTCAATCTGAATGATAGCGCCGAAGTCATCATATTGTATATAGGCATCATAATCGTAACCTGAATTATAGCTTATACCAACTGCACCCAGATTCACTCCGGCATGGATCACGCCGCCCTGTCTTGGATTTATATAAAAATCAAACTCCCCATTTTGAAATACAGAAAAGGTGATTCCTCTTTCCACGAAAGTGAATAATTCTCCATTTCCATAATAATAGCCATAATTGGCTACAGTAGTTTTACTTTCGGCCGCAGCCAAGGGAGAAAGGAGTGTTAAAATGAATACGATTAATAATGCTGATTTCTTCATCTTTAAAGTATTAAATTGTTAATAAATGCCTTTGGTTAGCACTATTTATTGTGATAATACCAAACAGCGTGCCAAAAAAATAATTTACCATTTTTTGCGCGGCGTTGTATGATGAAGAAAACTTTAAAATCGTATTATATAAGGTGATTTTATTGGCAATGTATAGTTGTTAAATGCTGTTTACTATTGCTTCTTCCGATGGAATTACTGTTTCAAGTACCTGTTAAGAACATTTTCACCAATTCGTTTCGGCATTTCACCTAATTAGATATTTTTACGTTCACTTTGAGCACCGGCAATTACATAGATGTTATTTTACCAATCCCACTCCGGCGATTGTTCACCTATGCGATTACCGAAGCCGAAGCGACTTTTGTTAGAACCGGTATGCGCGTGGCTGTCCCTTTCGGGAAGTCAAAGATTCACACTGCGATCATTCATAGGATACATAAGGAAGCCCCTGCGGCTTATGAAGCAAAAGACATCCATCAGATTTTAGATGAAGTACCCATAGTTAACGAGAAGCAGTTGCTGCACTGGCAATGGATATCAGATTATTATCTATGCGCTTTAGGTGAGGTGGTACGATCTGCTTTACCTTCAGCATTTTTGTTAGAAAGTGAGACTTTAGTTTCGCTCAAAAAAACATCAGAAGACGAAAATCAACTTTCTGATGATGAATTTTTGATTGTAGAAGCGCTGCGACATCAATCGACTTTAAAGGTAGCTGAGATCAGTAATCTCTTAGATAAAAAACACGTCTTACCTATTCTGCACCAATTACTGCGTAAGGATACTATACAATTAAAAGAGGAAATTTACGAACGCTATAAACCAAAGCTGGTAAAATATGTTCGTTTACAGGATACTTATGAAGACGAGGAAAAGCTCAATGAACTGTTTGCTGACTTATCGCGCGCCAAAAAGCAGCGTGAAGTTTTGCTTGTATATTTTTCATTGAGCACTTCGAAGCAACCTATCATGGCCAAAACGCTGATCAGGCAAAGCAATGTCTCTGCTGCAGTTCTTAAAGCTTTAGTCGATAAAAACATTCTCGAATTTTACCATCTGCAGGTCGACAGGATTGACTTAAGTAAAGAAAAAGATGAGCTACCCGAATTATCTGATTTTCAAAAAGATACTTATAATAGAATTCAAAATCAATTTGACAAAAAAGCTGTAGTCTTATTGCATGGTATAACGTCAAGCGGTAAGACCGAAATCTATGCCAAACTTATAGAAGAAGTACTTGAAAAAGGAAATCAGGTGTTGTATTTGGTGCCCGAAATCGCTTTAACTACTCAATTGATTTCGAGGCTTAGAAATTATTTTGGCGATAAGATTTCGGTATTTCATTCAAAATACTCCTTAAACGAACGTATTGAGGTATGGAATAATTTACTTCAGCAAAAGGAGAAAACGCAATTAATCCTTGGTGCGCGCTCAGCGGTGTTTTTACCATTTACAAATTTGGATTTGATCATTGTTGATGAAGAACATGAAACATCCTATAAGCAATTTGATCCAGCACCGCGATACCACGCGCGTGATACCGCGATTGTGCTAGCAAATATGCATAGCGCTAAGGTTTTATTGGGAAGTGCTACACCTTCTATTGAAAGTTATTACAATACCCGGGAACATAAATATGGTTTGGAGGAGTTACAGCGTCGTTTTGGCGATGTTTTACTTCCTGAAATTGAACTCGTAGATATTAAAGAAAGTTATCGAAAAAAGCGAATGACCGGCCATTTTTCTGAGCGCTTATTGCTATTAATGAATGAGGCCCTCGGTGAAAAAGAACAGGTTATTTTATTTCAAAACCGGCGTGGGTATTCACCTATAGTTGAATGTACCACTTGCGGTGTCGCGCCTCAGTGCCCTAATTGTGATGTGAGTTTGACCTACCATAAGTTTCGCGCCGAATTGCGTTGCCATTACTGTGGTTATAACCGGGCAATGCCTCAAACATGTGCTGCCTGTGGAAATGCTACTTTAGATACTAAAGGATTTGGTACAGAGCAAATTGAATTAGAACTTAAAGACCTGTTTCCTGGTACCACTATTGGCAGAATGGACTTAGATACCACCCGGGGAAAGCACGGTTACGAAAAGATTATTAATGCCTTTCAAATGCAGGAAATCGATATTTTGGTAGGTACTCAAATGTTGAGTAAAGGCTTAGACTTCAGCAATGTATCTTTAGTAGGGGTATTAAATGCTGACAATATGCTGAACTTCCCTGATTTCAGGGCGCATGAGAAGAGTTTTCAAATGCTGACTCAGGTGTCAGGTAGGGCAGGGCGCGCTAAGAAGCGTGGTAAAGTAATCATTCAAACTTTTAATCCTTTTCACCAAATTTTACAACAGGTTACGACCAATGATTATGCAACCATGTTCAAGGAGCAATTACATGACCGCCATCAATTAAAGTATCCTCCAATGGTTCGACTCGTACGAATTACTTTAAAGCATAAAGACTTCGCAAAAGTAAATTCCGCTTCAAATTGGTTAGGAAAATCACTGGCAAATTCTTTTGACAATAATGTTCTGGGCCCTACGAGTCCGGCTATTTCAAGAATTAGAAATCAGCATATAAAGACCATTCTAATAAAGTTACCTGAAGACAGACCTTTGAGACAATCAAAAGCGATTATTCAAAAAATTAAAGACAGCTTTCAAAGTATTCCTGAGTTTCGTTCAGTGCGACTAAACATAGATGTTGATTGTTATTAATTTTCAGATTATACTAAATGCTGGTATAAATCGTTTTTGTAAGGTACCCTCCCCAAGTTAAACCGAATATTCTTTTAGAAAGAATAACTATGGGAGCACAAAAAAAACTACTTAGAAACGCGATTGCAGGTTTCATTTTCCTTTTTATTTCACAAACATTATTTGGTCAATTCTATCACGGTATTGAGTTCGGCGTGCATACCAATAATGCTGATTTCATGATAGGTGAATCTGGTGAACCAAGTAGCAAAACAGGTTTTTTTGTAGGATACGTGGCAGAAAGAGACCTGAATGAAAACCTTTTCATCCGATTAGGTATTAACTTTAATCGTCGCGAATTTGATGCCGTTGCCAGGAGAGGTATTAATACTTCAGATGAGACATGGGGTGTTGATGTGATTGAGATTCCGGTAAACTTGGGTTATTATTTAAACTGGAACCGAAGAAACTTTCAGTTTTTCATTGATGCGGGTATCAATTTAGGCTATAATAATAGAGCAATTACCGAAAATGAAGAAGAAACCATTCGATTGGACATTGGCAGCAATGCCGACGTAAAACGTTTTGGTTTTGGTGCGAATGGAGGAGTAGGTGTATTGATTAAAAAAAGAGTAAAGTTACGTCTAAGCTACTACACGAATTTATCCAGTATTGTCAACACAGAGGGTGATACTTGGAAGAATAAAACCTTTGGAGTCTCGATCAACTATTTTTTGAAAGAACGAGAGGTATATTAGAATCCTTACTTGTCAGTTTTAGCGCTACTTTTTTCTTTCCATTCCTTTCGTAGGTCAGAAGATACAAAACCTCTTCCATCATGACGCCATCCTGGTGGTTTGATAAAATACTTTAACCGATCTGCAAAAGGTGTATTCTTCTGAAAAGCATCTCTAAACATACCAATCCATTCATGAAAGGCGACATACAGTGGATTAAATGAGTGGATATTTTTCACGAGTCCGTAAACAGGTTTTTCTACTTCGGGCTCAAAGGAGCCAAACCATTTGTCCCAGATAATAAAAATTCCGGCATGGTTTCTATCCAAATACTGAGGATTTGTAGCATGATGAACCCGATGATGTGACGGTGTATTAAAAACAGCTTCAAACCATCCCGGCATTTTTTTAATGAATTCAGTATGTATCCAATATTGGTACAATAAGCTAATGGACATTTGTGCCAAGATCATGACAGGGTGAAATCCAAGTAAGGGTAATGGTAACCAAAACACAAACGACAAAAAGCTACCGCTCCATGTTTGTCGTAAAGCTGTTCCGAGATTATATTTTTGAGAAGAGTGATGAACAACATGGCTGGCCCAAAAAAAGCGGTTTTCATGACTGATCCTATGAAACCAGTAATAAGCAAAATCGTCTGCAAACAATATCAATACCCAGCCCCACCACGCAAAAGGAATGGTAAACAACCTGAAATTGGTATAAACATAGATTAATACGGCAAAGATCAATGTTTTACTTATCAATCCTATAAAAACATTACCCAATCCCATAGTAATGGAAGTCAAAGCATCTTTTGTTTCATAAGCACCGGTTTTTTCACGTGCATCCACAATGATTTCAATCAGCAATGTGATAATAAAAAATGGAATGGCGTAATGCACTAAATTTGGTATCTCAGGTACTTCCATGAAATGAGCTGTTTAGCGGACTTTCAAATCTACATTTTTTTGATAAATCTATGCTTCTCCTACAAAAATAATATTGTATATTTGCACGCTTAAAAATTAAATATTTAATAACATTATTATGAATCATTACGAAACTGTTTTCATTTTGAATCCCGTTTTATCTGAAGACCAGGTAAAGGAAACAGTAAAGAAGTTTGAGGACTACTTGGTTTCTAAAGGTGCCGAAATGATACACAAAGAAGATTGGGGCTTAAAAAAATTAGCTTACCCAATCCAGAAGAAAAAGACCGGTTTTTACCATCTATTTGAGTACAAGGTATCCGGCGAGGTTATTGCGCCTTTTGAATTAGAGTTTAGAAGAGATGACAGCATTATGCGTTATTTAACTGTAAAGTTAGACAAGCATGCAGCTGCCTGGGCGGTAACGAGAAAAGAACGTGTTAAACAATCTAAAAACTAAGCAATGGCATCAATCGATCAACAAGCTAAAGAAGGAAATAAAGCAGAGATCAGATATTTAACTCCGTTAGATATTGATACGCAAAAGAAAGAAAAATACTGCCGTTTTAAGAAAAACGGTATCAAGTATATCGATTATAAAGACCCTGACTTTTTAATGTATTTGGTCAATGAGCAAGGTAAAATCTTACCCCGCCGCTTAACAGGTACATCATTAAAATATCAGCGTAAAGTGTCTCAGGCCATCAAAAGAGCCCGTCATCTGGCGTTAATGCCTTATGTAGGTGATATGTTAAAATAATAAACAGTACGATTATGGAATTGATATTAAAGAAAGACGTAGCAAACTTAGGTTTTACAGATGATATCGTAACTGTTAAGAATGGTTATGGACGTAACTTTTTAATCCCTCAGGGTTATGCTGTTTTGGCAACGACATCTGCTAAAAAAGTATTGGCTGAGAATTTAAAGCAAAGGGCACACAGAGAGAAGAACATTATCGCCGAAGCGGAAAAGACGGCTGAAGCTTTAAGAGGATTGGAAATAAAAATTGCTGCCAAAGTTGGTACAGGTGATAAATTATTTGGTTCAGTGAGTAACGCAAATGTTGCAGAAGCCTTTGCGAAGGAAGGACATGAACTTGATAAAAAATACATTGCCGTGGCCGGTGGATTGGTGAAGCGTTTAGGAAAATACAATGCTACAGTACGTTTACATAGAGAGGTAGTGGTTGAAGTACCTTTTGATGTGGTTGCAGAAGCAAAGAAATAAACATTTGTGAATAAATTTCAATGTTAAGTTTTAAGGCCGCTTTTTTAGAGCGGTCTTTTTTTTATACATTAGTACGTAAATTTACTAATAAATTAACAAGAGCTAATTCAAATTAATTCAGAACATTATGAAAAAAATGTACGCCTTCGCAGTGCTTTTTTGCTGCATTGCTATCACATCGTTTGCCCAGGTGACCACCTCGAATATTCGTGGGCTTGTAGTAGATGATCAAAATCAGCCATTACCAGGAGCCAGCGTAGTGGCAATTCATACCCCTACAGGTACGAAGTATGGCGGTTCCACGAACTTTGATGGGCGATATAACCTACTTAATATGAGAGTAGGAGGCCCATATACAGTTACCGTAAGTTATGTAGGCTTCAATACCCAAGAGATTAAAGATATCTTCTTGACTTTGGGTAAAACCTATTCTTTAGACCTTACCATGATTCCTGACACCCAGCAGTTAGACGAGGTTGTAGTGCGAGGAACCGGAGGTAATAATATCTTCGGAAATGACAGAACGGGATCAGAAACAAGTGTTGGCAGAAGAGAAATTACAACCCTACCAACCATTGCTCGTTCACAAGCAGATTTTACTCGGTTAGAACCTTCTTCAAGTGCCGGCTCCTTCGGAGGTAGAAATGATCAATTCAACAACTTCTCCTTAGATGGGGCTATTTTTAATAATCCTTTTGGATTGGATGCCGCGACTCCGGGAGGGCAGACTGATGCACAGCCAGTATCTTTAGATGCGATTGATCAAATTCAAGTATCCTTAGCACCTTATGACGTTACACAGGCCGGATTTACAGGGGCCTCCGTAAATGCAGTTACAAAAAGTGGTACGAATGAATTTCATGGAACTGTTTACGGGTTTTACCGTGATGAAAATTTTACAGGAAGAAAAGTTAAAGATTCAGAATTACCGAAGGTCGAACTTTCTCAAAGACAGTATGGTTTTAGTCTTGGTGGACCGATTGTAAAAAATAAGCTGTTCTTCTTTGTGAATTTTGAAGAAGATAAAAGAGATGACCTTGGTCAGACTTTTTTACCAAACAGAGGTACGGGAGCAGCTAATGAATCAAGAGTATTAGAATCTGATTTAATAACTGTACAAGAAGGGTTAAGAGCAATTGGGTATGAACCCGGAGCATACGAAGGCTTCATCCACGAAGCCAACTCGACGAAAGGTATTTTTAAATTAGACTGGAATATTAACGATAAAAATCGATTAGCCCTGATTTACAACTTCTTAAATGCTGCTAAAGATAAACCTGCACACCCAAGTGCTATTCAGTTGAGAGAGGCTGGGCCGAATAGATTACAATTTCAGAACTCAGGTTACCAAATTAACAATAAGTTGAAATCAGTTCAATTAGAATTAAACTCAAATATTGGTGAAAATATGACCAATAAATTTCAAGTTGGTTATACCCATTTTGACGATTTTAGAAATCCGTTTTCAACACCGGCACCTTCTATTAATATCACTAGAGGCGGATCGAACTATATTATTGCCGGTCATGAACCATTTTCTGTAAATAACAGACTAGATCAAAAGGTATTTCAAATGACCAATAATTTGAATATTTTTAGTGGTGATCACACCTTTACGGTAGGTTTCTCTTATGAAAGATTTCAATTCGATAATTCATTCAATCTTACGGCATATGGTTTTGACTTATTTGGAGGTATTGCCATTGATGACGACTCGGGAACCGGATTCGATTATATAGATGATAGTACCGGAGACTTTATACCCAGTGTTTTTCAAGAGTTTTTAGCAGATAGGTACACAGGTGCTATTGCCAATGCCGAAGCCGTTTTCGCTGCTAATAATGCGGTACCAGCAGGTACACCGGGAGGATGGACCTTATCTGAGACGAATGTAGGACAACTGTCATTTTATGTCCAGGATGATTGGAATATAACTGATCGATTTAAGGTAACGTATGGTGTACGTTTCGACAAGCCATTATTCTTCGATTCTGCCGAGAATGCGCAAGATGTCATCGACAGAGGATTCGTATTACCGGATATTCCATATTTTAATCCAAACACCGGGGAGAATGTTTTAATAGATAATACGCAAATGCCGGATAATAAGTTCTTAATTTCTCCTCGCTTAGGATTTAATTGGGATGTGAATGGAGACGATACTTTCCAATTACGTGGAGGAAGTGGCTTATTTACCGGTCGCTTTCCATTTGTATGGCTAGGAAATCAAATTGCAAACCCAGACGTATTTTTCTTACAGGCAGTAGATCCAGATTACCAGTTCCCACAAGTTTGGAGAACGAATATCGGAGCCGATAAACGTTTTGAAAGTGGATTAGTATTAACAGCAGATGTTTCCTATACGAAAGATATTAATGGACCTCATGTACAGAACTGGGGATTACGTCCACCTACAGGAATGCTTCAAGGCGTTGACAACCGACCTATATATGAGCCTGCTGATATCATTGGTGGTGCAGGCGAAGGGCCTTTTGTCTTTACCAATTCTGATAAAGGAAGAATTTGGAATGCGTCATTCAAAGCCCAAAAAACATGGGAAAACGACTTGTATGCGATGGTTGCATATAATTATTTAGATGCTAAAGATGTAAACTCTATCGAAGCAGAAATTACAAGTGATGCCTTCGCTGGAAATCCTGCTGTTGGAAACGTTAATAATGATGTATTAAGCCATTCAAGGTATGGAGATACACACAGAATTATTGGTGCTGCAAGTAAAAAATGGACCTACGGTAATGACAATTGGAGCACTACCTTATCCACTTTCTTCGAATATGCTCAAGGCGGAAGATTCAACTATGTCTACGGGGGTGATTTAAATAGAGATGGTTCAGGACTTAATGACCTGCTGTATATACCTACCGCAGCAGAAGTAAATCAAATGCAGTTTTCAGGCCCCGGTCAGGCACAAGCTTTTGAAAGCTATATTCAACAGGATGACTATTTAAGTGAAAGAAGAGGTCAATATGCCGAACGTTATGCCGCTTTGTCTCCATGGCGAGGTAGATGGGACATGAAGTTTATTCAGGAGCTGAAAATATTTGAAGATCAAGCTATTCAATTCAGTGTAGATGTATTAAATGTTGGTAATTTGATCAATTCAGATTGGGGAGTTATAGAAACTTTAAATAATAGACAACCACTTGGGGTAAATGTTGATGCGAGTGGTGTTCCTACGTATACGTTTGATACAACATTAACCGAAACTTTTGGTTCTGATACCAGTTTATTATCTAGATGGCAAATGCAGTTCGGATTGCGCTATATTTTCTAGATAATAAATCAATTATAAATACAAAAAAACCACCCTATTACAGGGCGGTTTTTTTATTTTTGTAAACCAATTAAGATAGGAATAAATGAAGTACAGACAATTAAGTAGAGAGCAATTCGAATCATTACATCAAGAGTTTGCCCAGTTTCTGGCAGCGCAGCAAATAGATGTCAAGGAGTGGACCACGATAAAAGAAAATAAACCTGAAATTGCTGAAGAAGAGCTGAATCTTTTTAGCGATCTGGTATGGGATGATGCCCTAACTAAAACGAATTATTTAGAGCATTTCTCAAAACAAACAGCTAATTTATTTAAGTGTGAGGAAACATCTATCTCACGATTGGTTGTCGAGGTCAAAAAAGCTGGTTTTGACTTTTTTAATGAAAGCGATTACAAATGGTTTGTAGATAATACAAATCATTCCTCT
>JASJDL010000187.1 GCA_030065775.1 Flavobacteriaceae bacterium
AGAGTGAATTTAAGAAATTAAAAAAGAAAGAAACAAGAGTTCCACCGTTTGTGGATACTATT
Source organism: Flavobacteriaceae bacterium (assembly GCA_030065775.1). GTDB lineage: Bacteria > Bacteroidota > Bacteroidia > Flavobacteriales > Flavobacteriaceae > Aureibaculum. The sequence continues at coordinate 63 of JASJDL010000187.1, forward strand.
GGGGTTCTTGCAGACTCTAGGTTGTTTGGTAGTTATGATATTTCCCGAAATTTAAGCCATAAATTAGGTAAACCTCATAAGAATTTTGAGATTATCATTTTCGAAAACCTTAAAGACGATTTTGTCACACAGCACTATAATACCTTTTCTGAGAAAGATTTTGGTATGTACGGTAAGTTAAAAGCCGAAAATCTAAAAGGTTTTGTAAATACGAATTATGATCTTTTGATAAATTATTGCCATCCTGAAAGTGTTTATGGCAATGTAGTTACCCTGAAATCTAAGGCAAAATTTAAAGTTAGCTTTGCTGATGAGCGAGTAGCAGACCTTTATAATTTCACGATTGCTGTAGATAGCAACAAAATTGATGTTTTCAATGACGAACTGGCAAAATATTTACAGATTTTAGAATTAATTTAATGAACCAATTTTTAGGCACGGGTGTGGCATTGGTTACACCGTTCAGAGAGGACAGAAGTATAGACTTCCAAGCGCTGGAGCATTTAGTGAATTATCAGATCGAAAATGGTATTGAGTATTTAGTGGTGATGGGTACTACTGGAGAATCAACTACATTAACTAAGGAGGAGAAAGTAACAGTCACTAAAAAAGTTATAGAAATAAATAATGGTAGATTACCTGTAGTACTAGGAATCGGCGGGAATAATACCCAAGCCGTAATTGATGAGATTCAGCAAACAGATCTTTCGGCTATTGATGCCATTTTATCGGTTGCCCCCTATTATAATAAACCTACGCAAGAAGGCATTTATCAGCATTACAGAGCGATAGCTAAGGCAACGACCAAGCCAATCATAATGTACAATGTTCCTGGTAGGACCTCGAAAAACATGCTACCTGAAACCGTCATACGTTTGGCTTCTGATTTTGAGAACATTATAGCTGTGAAAGAAGCAGGTAATAGTGTGCACCAATATTTAGAATTAATCAAGAATAAACCAGATGATTTTTTAATAATTTCTGGCGACGACGATTTAGCATTGGGAGTGACATTAGCTGGGGGCTCGGGTGTAATTTCTGTACTGGGCCAGGCAATGCCTAAAGAATTTTCGGAAATGATTCGTTTAGGTTTAGAAGGAAAAGCGAAAGAGTCATATGGTATCCATTTTAAGTTAATGGATATGATCAACTATATTTTTGAAGAGAATAACCCTGCAGGGATAAAAGCATTACTTAAGAGAGTTGGAGTTTGTGAAGTTTACACGCGTTTGCCGGTGGTACCGGCAACTGACCAATTGCAAGAAAAAATTAATACCTTTATAGATCAATATTCAAATTAAGAACATGCTAAGCAAAAAAATAGAAAAAGCATTAAATGAGCAGATTAAAATAGAAGCCGAATCTTCACAGGTATATTTGGCAATGGCATCATGGGCCGAGATTAAAGGTTTTGAAGGTGTCGCTGAGTTTATGTATGCACATTCAGATGAAGAACGGATGCATATGCTTAAACTAATAAAGTTTGTTAACGAAAGAGGAGGACATGCCAAGATATCGACATTAAAAGCACCGCCAGTTTCTTTTGGATCTTTCAAAGATATGTTTCAAAAACTGTTTGACCATGAAGTCATGGTATCTGCCAGTATTAATGAGTTGGTACATATTTCATTGCAAGAAAAAGATTATGCCACACATAATTTCTTACAATGGTATGTAGCAGAGCAGATAGAAGAAGAGGCACTTGCAAGAACCATCCTTGATAAGATCAACCTGATAGGAGACGACAAAGGAGGCCTATACCTTTTTGATAACGATGTGAAACAGCTTACAGTTACTTCTTCAGCTTCCCCCGAAGGTGCTGTGTAGACTATTAACAAAGTTTTAGCATAAACACGCTTTTCTAACTAAAAAACGGAATTATTTTTGCCGGTAAACTATTGCTGAAAAAATAGTTTCACAATCCATTAGAAATAACTAATTTTGCAAAATGCTAAAAATTCAAAGGATATTATTAGTTGTTGCGGCAGTCCTTTTGCTGGTTTCATGTAGTGAATACCAGGAAGTGTTGAATAAAGGCACTGCTGAAGACCAATATAAAGCAGCAACAAAGCTTTTTGAAGAAGGTAAATATAGTAAGGCTATCGCGTTGTTTGAAAAAGTGATTCCTTCATATGGCCGTAGGCCTCAAATGGAGCGTATTCAATACATGGTAGCCATGTCGAATTACAAAACCAAAAGTTACGAGTTAGCTGCGTACTACTTTAATAGGTTTATCTCTAACTACCCCAATAGTTCTAAGATAGAAGAGGCCACGTTCTTAACAGCACATAGTTATTATCTTGATACTCCTAAGTACAGCCGGGATCAAAAAGATACACAAACTGCCTTACAGTCGTTGCAGAATTTTATAGATAAATACCCCTCTAGTGATAAGATAGAAGAAGCTAATAAATATTTTAGGGATTTAACCTTCAGGTTAGAAAGAAAATCCTTTGAGGTTGCGAAGCAGTATTATCATATCGAAGATTACAAGGCAGCAATTGTGGCCTTTGATAACTTCGTAAGTGAGCATGTGGGATCGAGCTTAAAAGAAGAAGCGCTTTACTATAGATTTAAGGCTTCGAATGATTTAGCAGTGAACAGTATTTTGATCAAAAAGGAAAAGCGCTTAGAAGATGCAATCGCTGCACATGCGAAGTTCAAAAAGAATTTCCCAGAATCAAAACGAACGAAAGAACTCGATAGGATACTGGCAAGTCTTAACAAGCAATTAGACGAAACAAAAGAATTGATACAAAAACTAAAAGAAAATACAGTTACTAGTAATGGATTATAAGAATACTGATGCGGCTTTGACTACAGTTACGTATGATAAGTCAAAAATAGAAGAACCTACAAATAACATTTACGAGTCTATAGCCATTATGGCGAAAAGAGCGACGCAGATCAATGAAGACTTGAAGAAAGAATTGATTGATAAGTTAGAAGAGTTTGCAACCCATAATGATAGTTTAGAAGAAGTTTTTGAAAACAAAGAGCAAATAGAGGTTTCACGTTTTTATGAAAAATTACCGAAGCCAACCGCATTGGCAGTACAAGAGTGGTTAGAAGGTAAGATCTATCATAGAAATCCTGAAGAAACCGATAACGATCAATAAATGTCTGTTGTAAGCGGTAAAAATGTTTTATTAGGCGTTACCGCCGGAATCGCTGCTTATAAAACAGCACATTTAGTAAGACTTTTTATAAAAGCAGGGGCCAATATTCAGGTAATTATGACTCCCGCTGCTAAAGATTTTGTCACTCCACTCACACTTTCCACACTTTCTAAGAACCCGGTTCATTCCACCTTTTATGATAAAGAAGATGAAAATGAATTGTGGAACAATCATGTAGACCTGGGTCTTTGGGCAGATTTTATGGTCATTGCCCCGGCAACAGCTAATACCTTATCTAAAATGGCGAATGGTACTTGTGATAATTTATTACTCGCCACTTATTTGTCAGCGAAGTGCAAAGTATATTTCGCCCCTGCGATGGACTTAGACATGTATAAGCACCCATCTACGAAAACCAGTTTAGACAAATTAAAAAGTTTTGGAAATGTGATGATTCCGGCCGAAAGTGGAGAACTGGCAAGCGGCTTGGTAGGTGAGGGGCGTATGGCAGAACCTGAGCATATCCTGGAATTTATCGAAGATGACATTCGCTCTACCCTTCCGCTAAGCGGAAAAAAAGTATTAATAACTGCTGGCCCAACGTATGAAGCGATCGACCCGGTTCGCTTTATCGGAAATCACTCGTCTGGAAAAATGGGTTTTGAATTAGCAAAATGTGCAGCCAATCTGGGAGCTGAAGTATTTTTGGTAACGGGGCCATCTCATGAGAAAGAAGGGCATTCGTTAATAAACAGGATCGATGTAGTTAGCGCTCAAGATATGTATGATGCTGTTCATGAACACTATAAAGATATCGACATAGCAATTTGCTCAGCCGCTGTTTCAGATTATAAACCCGTAACGGTTGCAGATAAAAAGATCAAGAAACAAGATAGTTCTATGAAGATTGATCTGGTAAAAACGCAAGATATTTTGGCATCCTTAGGCAAACAAAAAAAACAACAGTTTTTAGTTGGATTTGCACTTGAAACGAATAATGAATTGGAAAATGCCAAAACTAAGTTGAGAAACAAAAATCTGGACTTAATTGTCTTAAATTCATTGCAAGATAAGGGAGCCGGATTCAAAAAAGCGACTAATAAAATTACAACGATTGATAGTAATGAGACCATCAAAAATTTTGAGTTAAAACCAAAAAATGAAGTTGCTACAGATATTTTTAATGAAATTATGGTTCGAATACATGCGTAATTGTTTAGTAATACTATTCCTTCTGTTAGGCCTGAAAATACAGGCGCAGGAATTGAATTGCCTGGTCACCATCAATGCAGACCAAATTCAAAGCTCAAATACACAGGTATACAATACGCTTCAGACTGCAATATCTGAATATCTTAATAATACAAAGTGGACGAATAAGAATTACAAACCACAAGAAAAGGTGCAATGCGCGATTATCTTCAATATCTTAGAACAACCTTCATTGAATGAGTTCAGAGGTAATGTACAGGTGCAGGTTTCACGTCCTGTATTTAACTCTACGTATCAGTCGCCAATATTTAATTTTAAAGATGATGATCTGACGTTTAGCTATACAGAATTTCAACCGTTGATCTTTAATGAAAACAGTTTTGATTCTAACCTGGTTTCTATCCTTACTTTTTATGCTTATACCATTTTAGGAATTGACGCCGACACCTTTGCGTTAAACGGCGGGCAAGAATACCATCAAAAAGCCGAAAATGTTGTGAATCAAGCGCAACAAGGAGGTTTTTCCGGTTGGAACCGGATCGACGGAAACACCACGCGCTATCAGCTGAACGATAACATTTTATCACCAGCTTTTCAAGGTTACCGAACGGCTTTATACGAATATCACTTAAAGGGCTTAGATGCTATGTCTGACAACAAAAAGGACGCAAAAAACAGTATCTCTAATGCTGTGTTACAAATGCGCCAGGTATACAATCGGAGGGCGAACGCCTTTTTACTGCGTGTATTCATGGATACCAAGTCAGACGAAATCGTTGATATTTTCTCAGATGGCCCAAATACTAACAATGCATCCCTAAAAGAAACATTGTTGCTAATTTATCCGTCCTATAGCCCCAAATGGGAAAAAATTAAAATCTAATCCTAGCAGATTATCGCAATTTATTTTAAGTTTGATACAAGTTTTTTAATACTTGTATCTAATTTATAAACCTGACTTTCAGCTATGCTACAGCACCTGTCCATCAAAAATTTTGCTTTAATAGACGATTTAACGGTCGACTTTGAAGACGGTTTTTCGATTATCACTGGAGAGACCGGAGCTGGTAAGTCAATTATTTTAGGAGCGTTAGGATTGATCCTCGGTAAACGAGCTGACCTTTCCTTATTGAAGAATTCTGAAAATAAATGCATTGTTGAAGGAGAATTCGCGGTAGGTAAGTATAATCTGCAGTCATTTTTTGAGTTAAATGACCTTGATTATGAGGCCAATACTATCATTCGCCGAGAGATTGCACCTAATGGAAAATCCAGGGCTTTTGTCAATGATACTCCGGTAACACTTACCATTTTAAATCAACTGAGCGAACGACTAATAGATATCCATTCACAACACGAAACACTACAATTGGGTGATACTAAGTTTCAGTTCCAAATCATTGATGCTCTCGCCGGAAATGCTAAGTATCTCGATTCGTACAAGCAAGAACTGACACAGTATAATCAACAGAAAAAAGAGCTCGATGTACTTGTGGAACAGCAAAAAGAAGCCAAACTTCAGTATGATTATAACCTTTTTCTCCTTGAAGAATTAAATGAAGCGAATTTAAAACCAGATGAGCAACGAGAATTAGAAAACACACTTGACAAGCTAAATAATATTGAAGCTATCAAGCAAAATTTTGTTGAAGCCATTGCCATAGCTGATCAAGACGAAGTTGG
>JASJDL010000018.1 GCA_030065775.1 Flavobacteriaceae bacterium
CCTGAAGTAACCGTTTAATGGAAAAAGATCTGAGTAATCACAGACAGTCTTATGAAAAGGATGCCTTGCTGGAGCAGAATACCCCCGAAAATCCTATAGCGCTTTTCAGGGACTGGTTCTTATTCGCTGATGATTCTGAATTGGTGAGTGAAGCCAATGCCATGAATATTGCTACCATTGGCCTGGATGGGTATCCTAAAAACCGTATGGTGCTCTTGAAAAAATTCACGTATGAAGGATTTGTTTTCTATACCAATTACAACTCCGAAAAAGGAAAGGCTATTGCCAAAGATCCACATGTTTGTCTGTCCTTTTTTTGGCATGCGTTAGAACGTCAGGTTATTATTAAAGGAACAGCCAAAAAATTAGCTGAAAATCTTTCAGATGGATATTTTGAATCACGACCGGAAGGAAGTAAACTAGGTACCTGGGCTTCAAATCAGAGTGAGGTTGTAGGATCAAGAGAAGAACTAGACAAGAGATTAAAAAGCTATGAAGAAGAATTCCGCAACGGCGAAATTCCGCGCCCCGAGAATTGGGGAGGCTACATCGTGGCACCAGTATGTATAGAATTCTGGCAGGGCCGTCCCAACAGAATGCACGACAGAATACGCTATACCTTATTAGAAAATTTTGACTGGAAAAAAGAGCGACTCGCACCTTAAATAATGTATATTTGAAAAGAAGAATCTAATACTTCACATACCGATTCATGAAGACACTTTATATTGTTCGCCACGCAAAATCTTCGTGGGAATACCAAGGAGTAAAAGATATTGACCGTCCTCTGAAGAAACGAGGTATAAACGATGCCTATCTCATTTCAGGGGTTTTAGAAAAGCAAATAGATACGCCTGATGTCTTTTTGTCTAGCTGCGCGAACAGGGCTTTACACACGGCCATGATCTTTAGTTATAATTTTAACTATCCACTGGCAAATCTAAAAATCAGCAAGGCACTTTATAGCTTCAGTGATGGCTACCTCATTAAAACTGTTAGGGCATTAGATGATGGCTTTAATTCGGCGATCATTTTTAGTCATGATCATGGCATTAGTACCTTTGTCAATAAATTTGGCAATAAATATATTGGGCATGTACCTACTTGTGGCGTCGTAGGTATCAAATTTGACATCAGGCACTGGAAGAACTTCAAAAAAGGAGAAACCTTTATCATTGAATTTCCAAAGCATCACAAACCACCAAAAATGCAATAGGTCTTGGAGATAAAGAAGTATGCCGCTATCGATATTGGCTCCAATGCTATTCGCCTGCTCGTATCAAACATTATCATCGAAGACGAGAAAGAACCTCAGTTTAAAAAATCATCTTTGGTACGCGTTCCTATTCGATTGGGCGCCGATGCTTTTGTAAAAGGAAGTATCAGTGATGCTAATAAACAGCGCTTGGTGGATGCCCTAAACGCTTTTCAACTATTAATGAGTGTGCATGGAGTAGAAAAGTTCAAGGCCTGTGCTACTTCTGCTATGCGTGAAGCCGATAATGGTTACGAAGTGGCTGAAGAGATTTATGATAAGACCGATGTCAAAATCGATATCATAGACGGCAAAAAGGAAGCAGCTATTATTTCTTCCACAGATTTGGATGAACTGATCACTTCTGATAATTCATATTTATATGTTGATGTGGGTGGTGGAAGTACTGAATTTACTATTTTCTCAAATGGAAAAATTACTACTTCCAAGTCCTTTAAAATGGGAACTGTACGTTTGCTAAATAATACGAAAGCAGAAAATAAAGCGATTTTCAAGGACGTTGAAAAGTGGATTAAAAACAACACCAAAGGCATAAAAAGATTGGCTTTGATCGGTTCAGGTGGTAATATTAATAAGCTTTTTAAAATGTCGGGGAGGATGCCTGGTAAACCCTTATCATATATCTTTTTGAACGCCCAATATCAATTTCTTAAAAACATGAGTTACGACGAGCGCATTACTGAATTGAGCTTAAATCCTGACCGTGCCGATGTCATCATACCGGCGACAAAAATCTACTTAGCTGCCATGAAGTGGAGCGGCGCCCGTAAAATTTTCGTGCCAAAAATCGGATTGGCTGATGGTATAGTAAAAAGTTTATATCAAGGAAAGTTAAACTAAAAAGCCATTGTACACGATATTCATATGTTAACCCTCAAATATGAATAATTTATGTCGAAAAGGTGTACAATGGCTATACTCAGTTACCTATAAAACTTAAGGTATCTTCAAGTACATTATCATTCCAAAGCATTCTATAATGGCCAATCTTATTATAAATCTTTAATTCTGCCTTTTCTGTATTTCTTGCTTTGATTTTTTCTGAATTCTTTACATGAATGACCTTATCAAATTTATCATGTAAGAGTAACAATTTTGAGTACGAAATTTGACTTAATTTTTCATCTACATTCACCTGTCTGACGTCTTCATTCAATAGTGAGGTCGCGCGGCCAATTACATGGGTAAACGATTTCTCAGTTAAACCGATAAACTTTTTGAAATCATTAAAAACTTCGAATAACGAATTAGGAGACGTTAGAAAAATAAACTTGTCAACTTCGTACTCCAATTCAGATAAAGTGTAGGTGGATACTGCCGATCCAAAGGAATGAGATACAACCGTAAACGGTTCTTTGGGGTCAATAAATTTCAAGACATTTCTAAATGCTTCTTTACAAACGAATAAATTAGAATAATTTGATTTCGCTTTGGCATGGCCAGGCAGATCAAAGCTAATGACTCTATACCCTTTAGAAGCCAGGTCAAATGCAAATCGAGACATACTACCGGCATTCGATTCCCAACCATGAACGAGAAAGACCACGTTTCCCCTCACATTACCCAATTCATAGCAATGAATATCCTCTTTCTCAGAAGGAATCTTAAAATGTTTTGCCAACTCATAAAATTTTTCTTCCCGCTTTCTCACCCGCTTCTTTCTTACTTTTTGAAAGAGTTTAAAAGCCTGAAACGCACTTAATCTGGGCGTCAGAAAAGAAGTTGTTTTAAAATAAAAACGGATTAGCTGCAACCGTAAGTTCATAAATTTGAAAATTTTTATACCAATCGGTATATTATTGATTAAAAAAATTATTTTTTTAGCTCATTCTGTATCATATGGTCTACATGATTCATCATGTCTTTAAGTGATTGCTCATCTTTAGACATCATCGCTGTAAATACAGCACCTTGAATCAATGAATAAATACGAACCCCATATTTCATAGCATTTATATCATCCTTTATTTCTCCCTTAAAAATGCCGTCTTCGATTATGGAAGCAATAGATCCTTGAATTTTATCTATTACATACTTGACTCTGGTAAATAATGCCGGATTGGTATGATTTGCATCAATACCCACATTAACAATAGGACATCCGCCATACTCCACCAATTTTGCATAGTAATTACGATGAAAATTTGTAATAGCAAAAAGTTTGGCCAATGGAGACTCAATGGTGTTAATGATGGCCTTTATCTCATCCATTTGATATTTAACGGTGAAATTAAACGCTGCCAACGCCAGTTCTTCCTTATTCTTAAAATTACCATAGATCGCACCCTTGGTCAAGCCAGTCGCCTCGGTAATATCAGATAAGCTCGTACCGGTATATCCATTTCTGTTAAAAATGATGGCGGTTTTCTGTACGATAAACTGACTTGTTCTTTCTGCTTTGGTCAAGATCATAGAACAAATATATAAAAATATACCGAATGGTATAAAAATTTACAAAAAAATTAGATTATATGTTTAAATAGTATTCTTAAACCTACAAATGCGATTAATGCGGCGGTGACCCTTTTTAATACGAATGGAGAAATTCTTCTCGCTCCCAATCGAGAACCTATTTGCCCTCCAAAAAACACGGTAGTCATTAATAAAAAGGCGATATTGGGTTCAAAATAAAAATCGGGGTTCTGTACTTGCCCCGCTAAACCTGCGATAGAATTAACTAAAATAAAAAAACTTGCCGTCGCCGCGATACTTCTAGGAGTATCCCAATTCGTTAAATGTAAAAAAGGGGCTAAAAAAATACCGCCACCAATGCCTACCATACCTGAAATAAAACCTATAAATCCACCAATCGCACTATCTTTTAGTTTTGTTTTCGCTGTTTTAATTTTCGGCTTGGCTTGACTGACAATACGCTTTGATATCCACATAAAAATCGCTGCTAACACTAAGCTGCAACCAAGCAATACAAAAAAGAAAGACTGGCTAATTTTCAAATACCCCCCCAGAAAGGCGAAAGGTACGCTTAACAAAACTAAGGGTAGTACTTTTCTCCAATTGTAGTAACCATTTTTAGCAAAAATATAGGTACCTCCAGAGACAACCACTATATTACATAGCAAGGCAATAGCCCTAAATTGAATGTAACTAAATCCTGTCAAAGCCAAAATGGCTAAATAACTGGAACCCCCGCCAAAACCGGCTGAAGCATATAAAATAGCTATCAAAAAAAACAAAAGAATGACTTCCCAATTAGAAACCAGTGTAGGTAAGAGTTCAGAAAATTCGATCATGTAAAAATGTTGAAAGACCTAAAATAGAAAAATAAATTTTATCTTGGCAGAACGAATTACTACGAACCATGAGTGCAGCTTCGCATAAAAAATACTGGAAGCAGAATTTAAAATACCTCATCGTCCTTTTAGTTATTTGGTTTTTGGTTTCTTATGTTTTCGGAATCCTGTTCGTCGAACAGCTAAACACCATTAAGTTCGGCGGATTCAAACTCGGATTCTGGTTCGCACAACAAGGTTCTATCTATGTGTTTGTAATACTCATCTTTGTGTATATAAGGCTTATGAACAGGTTAGATAAAAAATACCGTTTAGAAGACTAAGGGATGGATATACAAACCTGGACATGGATTATTGTTGGGCTTACTTTTGCTTTGTATATAGGTATTGCCATTTGGTCACGAGCAAGTTCCACCGGTGATTTTTACGTAGCCGGTAAAGGTGTACATCCTATTGCCAATGGCCTGGCTACCGCGGCAGATTGGATGTCAGCAGCCTCCTTTATCTCTATGGCCGGTCTAATTTCTTTTAGCGGTTATGACGGATCAGTCTATTTAATGGGCTGGACTGGCGGTTATGTTTTATTAGCTTTATTACTCGCGCCTTATTTACGAAAATTCGGCAAGTTTACCGTTCCCGATTTCATCGGCGATCGCTATTATTCAAATGTGGCTCGTATAGTGGCAGTATTATGCGCACTACTCGTTTCATTCACCTATGTCGCTGGTCAAATGCGTGGCGTGGGCCTCGTTTTTTCACGTTTTTTAGAGGTAAATATTAATACCGGTGTTTTTATTGGAATGTTTATCGTTCTGTTCTATGCCGTTCTTGGCGGAATGAAAGGAATTACCTATACACAAGTAGCACAATATTGCGTACTGATCTTTGCATTTATGGTTCCCGCTATTTTTATTTCTATTCAAATGACCGGAAATCCGATTCCTCAAATAGGATTCGGAAGTACAGGTGCTGATGGGGTTTATTTATTGGATAAGCTTGACGGATTACACAGAGAATTGGGTTTTCATGAATATACTTCAGGAAGCAAAGCTAAAATAGACGTCTTTTTTATCACTGCCGCTTTGATGATCGGTACGGCTGGGTTACCTCATGTCATCGTTCGGTTTTTTACCGTAAAAAAAGTAAGCGATGCACGAAAATCAGCAGGATGGGCCTTACTCTTCATCGCAGTGCTCTACACTACCGCTCCGGCCATAGCCGTATTCGCCAGAACCAATATGATCGAAACCGTAAATAATAAAACCCGTGAAGAATTGCCCCAATGGTTTAACAATTGGGAAACCACAGGACTTATTACTTTCGAGGACAAAAACGTTGATGGAAGGATCCAATATGTGGCCGACGCAGCTAAAAATGAATTAACAATCGATCAGGACATCATGGTTTTAGCAAATCCGGAGATAGCACGTCTACCCAACTGGATTATTGCCTTAGTTGCAGCTGGTGGACTGGCTGCGGCCCTTTCTACCGCTGCCGGATTACTATTAGTGATCTCATCATCGATCTCACATGACGTTATTAAAAAAATCATCAAACCCAGCATTACCGAAAAGGGTGAATTAGTCGCGGCCCGTCTTTCCGCCATTGTCGCCGTGGTAATCGCAGGATATTTTGGTATCAATCCTCCCGACTTTGTCGCTGCAACCGTGGCCTTAGCTTTCGGCCTGGCAGCAGCTTCTTTCTTTCCTGCTATTATTTTAGGAATTTTTTACAAGCGTATGAATAAAGAAGGTGCCATCGCAGGAATGATCGTAGGTATCTCGTTAATGCTTTACTATATGCTGCGATTTAAGTTCGATTGGTTCGGTGGTGGTACCAAAGAAGACTGGTGGTGGGGAATTTCGCCTGAAGGCTTTGGTACTGTGGCGATGATTATTAATTTTATAGTCTCGGTAACAGTGTCATTATTTACACCGAAACCCCCAAAAGAGGTGCAACAAATTGTTGATGACATTAGAATTCCATCAAATGCCGGAGAAGCACATGTTCATTAAATAAAATCATATGAGTACGTACCATATAAAACACTTAGAGGAATATTTTCATGTTTACAGAAAATCAGTTCGTGATGCAGAAACCTTTTGGGCAGAAATCGCCGAAGAGCATTTCTTATGGCGCAAAAAATGGCAGCAGGTATTGAGCTGGGACTTTACCAAACCCGAGGTAAAATGGTTCGAAGGTGCCCAATTAAATATTACTGAAAACTGTATAGACAGACATTTAACCTCAAGACCGCATAAGACCGCGATTTTATTTGAACCTAATGATCCCAAAGATGATGCACAACACATCACGTACAAGCAACTGTATGAACGTGTCAATAAATTTGCCAATGTTTTAAAAGAGAGAGGTATTAAGAAAGGGGATCGCGTGTGCATCTATTTACCGATGATACCTGAACTGGCCGTTTCAGTTTTAGCCTGTGCCAGAATTGGGGCTATTCATTCCGTAGTTTTTGCCGGTTTTTCAGCAACGGCACTGGCAACTCGAATTAATGACAGCTCTTGTAAAATGGTCATTACCAGCGATGGTTCGTATCGCGGTGCAAAAACCATTGACCTAAAGGGTATTGTCGATGAAGCCTTGAACGAATGTAAATCTGTAGAATCTGTATTGGTCGCTCAACGCATACACAGTGACATCACTATGAAAGACGGTCGTGATACCTGGTTGCAGCCACTATTAGATGCTGCTTCAACTATCTGTGAACCCGAGGTTATGGATGCTGAAGACCCTTTGTTCATTTTGTATACCTCAGGCTCAACTGGGCAACCAAAAGGCATGGTACATACAACAGCAGGCTATATGGTATATGCTGCATATACTTTTAAGAATGTTTTTCAATACCAGGAGGACGATGTCTATTGGTGCACGGCGGATATCGGCTGGATTACCGGACATAGCTATATTGTCTATGGACCCCTGGCCAATGGTGCCACGACCGTTATGTTCGAAGGCGTTCCTAGTTATCCCGATTTTGGTCGTTTCTGGCAATTGGTAGCAAAACATAAAGTCAATCAATTCTACACCGCACCAACCGCTATTCGGGCTTTGGCAAAGCAAGGATTAGAGGTAGTTGAACCTTATGATTTATCTTCATTGAAAGTATTAGGAACAGTGGGTGAACCTATTAATGAAGAAGCTTGGCACTGGTATAATGACAATATTGGCAAAAAGAAAAGCCCCATAGTTGATACCTGGTGGCAAACCGAAACCGGTGGTATTATGATCTCACCAATTCCATTTTCAACACCCACAAAACCCACATATGCTACCTTACCCATGCCTGGCATTCAACCTGCCCTAATGAATGAAAACGGGCAGGAAATAAAAGGTAATCAGGTGGAAGGACGATTATGTATTAAATTCCCATGGCCTTCTATGGCCCGAACTATTTGGGGCAATCATCAACGTTACAAAGACACCTATTTCTCTGCGTTTGAAAACAAGTACTTTACGGGCGATGGCGCACTACGTGATGAAGTGGGTTATTACCGCATCACAGGACGCGTCGATGACGTCATTATTGTCTCGGGACATAATTTAGGAACCGCACCTATTGAGGATGCTATCAATGAGCATCCCGCTGTCGCGGAGTCTGCCATTGTCGGTTTTCCTCATGATATTAAAGGAAATGCACTCTATGGTTATGTTACTTTTAAGGATACCGGTGAAAGTCGCGATCATACCAATGTACGTACTGAGATCAACCAGTTGATCACTGAGCGGATTGGCCCTATAGCAAAACTGGATAAAATTCAATTTACGAAAGGGCTTCCCAAAACAAGAAGCGGAAAGATCATGCGCCGTATTTTGCGCAAAATAGCCCATAAAGACACCAGCAATTTAGGAGACACTTCGACACTATTAAACCCTGAAGTAGTACAAAGTATCATAGATAATGCGCTCTAATTAAGATCAATGCAATTTCAATCACTTATAAATTACTTAAGCACATTTATCAGTCTCGACGAAAATGAGCAGGACATATTAGCTTCCAAAGTAACTCATAGAACGTATTTAAAGAATCAATATATGGTACAACAAGGAGATGTCTGCAAATATGTAAACTTCATTACATCAGGGTGCACCAAAACATTTTACTTAGACAATGATGGTACTGAGCATATTGTAATGTTCGGTATTGAAAATTGGTGGATAGCAGATCTGGGAAGTTTCATCACGCAATCACCTGCTGATTATAACGTACAATGCATAGAAACTACTGAGGTTATTCAATTTACCCACCAGAATCTGGAAAGTTTATATACCCAAATACCTAAACTAGAACGATTTTTTCGAAAAATAATAGAACGCGCCTTGGTCGCTTCTCAAAAAAGAATCGTCCGTAACTTCACGCATTCTGCAAAAGATAATTATTTAATATTTAAAGAATTATATCCTAAAATAGAGCAGCGTGTACCGCAATACATGATCGCCTCTTATCTTGGCATTACCAAAGAATTCTTGAGCAAAATCAAAAGTGAATTAATCTTCGAAAAATAAATGTTAAACTAGTTTAACTTCCTTTAATAAGCTATCTTATTTTTTCTGATGCTGATGTTTTGGAGTTTTGTACCGGAAACTTTAAATAAAGAAATTATGAGCAGTTTATTAGAAAAAATTACCAGCATTAATGACATGATCTTACAGGGTAGAGCACTTGAAGCCTTTGAAACGTATTATCATGAAGATGTTATCATGCAAGAAAATGACAATCCTGAATTTGTCGGCAAAGACCTTAACAGAAAACGAGAGGAAGAGTTTTTTGCTTCCATCACAGAATTTAGGGGAGCAAAACCCTTAAAAGTATCTGTAGGCGAAAATACGACTATGGTAGAATGGCATTTCGACTACACTCATAAAGATTGGGGTATCAAAAACTTCACACAGGTTGCGGTTCAAGACTGGGAAAACGGACAGATAATTAAAGAAAAATTTTATTACGGATCTTAAAACAGGACATGATGAAAAGAATAGCAGTAATTATAGTAGCATTAACGACTTTTGCATTTACATCAGAGAGCGAAAAGCCGATTAAGAACTCAAAAATAACCTGGAAAGGTTATAAAGTAACGGGTTCGCATGAAGGAACATTAAACTTAAAGTCAGGCGTATTTGAATTTGAAAACGATAGATTAATAGGCGGTGAATTTACTATTGACATGACGAGTATTTCAAATACTGATCTTGATGGTGAATACAAACAAAAGCTTGAGGGGCATTTAAAGTCAGATGATTTTTTCGGAGTTACAAAATTTCCTGAGGCAAGCCTTTCAATAACTAAGCTGACGGAAGCTAGTAAAAACTCTTATAATGCCAAGGGTAATATTACCATTAAAGGAAATACAAATAGCATAGATTTTACAATTTCTATATATGGTAATAAAGCTAGCGTTATTCTAAAAATCGATCGATCTAAATTCGATGTTCGGTATGGGTCTCCCAGTTTTTTTAACAATTTGAAAGACAAGGCCATCTACGACGAGTTTGATATCATTGCAGATTTAGAATTTTAATAGCACTTTTTTTTTGTATGGATTAGCCCGATAGTCTCGGGCTATACTTTTTAAAAGAAAATTTCTTGCGCCAAGCGATATGTATTTGCATGCGCTTCAATAATATCATTGATATCAGGCGAGTAGCTACCTCCCATTGAGGCTACTATCGGTACTTTTAATTGTTTCGCCGTTTTTAAAACCAGCTCATCACGCTTTTTGCACCCGTTTAATGTCATTGCTAACTGCCCTAGTTTATCACTGGCAATAACATCTACACCGCTTTGAAAAAAAATAAATTCGGGTGTAAATCTTTCCAGAATGTTATCGAGACCTTTTTGAAGTAAGTACAAATACTCTTTGTCTTGCATCCCTTTGTCCAAGGGTATATCCAGGTCAGATTGTTCTTTGTGAAACGGGTAATTATTTCGTCCATGCATAGAAAAGGTAAATACATTGGAGTCTTCTTTAAAAATCTCAGCAGTTCCATTGCCCTGATGCACGTCAAGATCAACAATTAATATCTTTTCAACCAAGCTTTTCGCTAATAGGCTATTCGCGGCTACTGCATTATCGTTGAGAAGGCAAAATCCCTCTCCTCTATCGGTATAGGCATGATGGGTGCCCCCAGCAATATTCATCGAACATCCGTGCTGCAAAGCATGGTTTGCACATGCGACTGTTCCACCGACCAAGGTCCTTTCCCGATTAATCAGTTGCCGTGATTGCGGAAAACCAATTCTTCGAGCTTCTTGTTTCGACAATGAAAGGGTTAAAAGTTTCTGCCAATATGCCTCAGAATGTGTTAATAAGGCTGTTTCTTTAGAAACCTTTTCCGGTAGGAAGAAATTGTCCTCTGTAAGTGTTCCCTCACGGATTAGCTGTTGCGGCAACAAAGAATATTTTTCCATTGGAAACCTATGTGTATCAGGTAACGGATGATGATAGAGCGAATGAAAAGCAACTTTAAACATGTCCTATCCGTAACCGTTTTTGCTTTACATAGAGGAAAATGAGCAATGACAGCATTCCAAAAATAGAAAACCCTATAAACAAAGGTAAAACCGAATCTGAAACAAGGCTACCGATATAATTTGCTATGGGTACCGCCATAACCGTAGACACAAATCCGTTGATGGCCGCACCTATGCCGGCAATATGTCCTAAAGGGTTCATGGCCAGAGCTCGTAGATTACCAAATAAAAAGCCAATAGAGAAAAACTGAATCGCGAAAAATCCAAGCAATACTTCAATACTTGGATTCTTCCCTGACCAAAATAACAAGACATAAAGTAATGAAACAACCACGTAAGCGATGCAAGCCAGGTAAGCAATATTCCACATGCCAAAACGTACGACCAGACGGCTATTTAAGAAGGTAGACAATCCTACAGAAATCGCTAAACTGGCAAAAATATATGGGAAAAGATCGGCCATATTATATTGTTGTTCAAAGATCTGTTGTGATGTGCTGAGATAGACCATAAAAGAGCCAGTTATAAATCCGGAAACCAGAGTAAAAGCAATGGCCTCTTTGAATTTCAAGAACTCTTTCAAACCATCAATGAATAAGGTTCCGGTAAAGGGTATTTTATTTTCGCTTTTTAGTGTTTCCGGTTGCCGCAACCAAAACCAAATCACAACCAGTAATCCAAAAACCAAATTGACGTAAAAAATGACTTTCCAATGATAATAATTTAAAATAAACTGTCCCAGGGCCGGTGCAATAACCGGAATCAAAATGAATACCATTACAACAATTGATACGATCCTGGCCATATAGTCACCGCTGTATCGATCTCTTATAATTGCTATTGCCATCGTTCTGGGTGAAGATAGTCCCACACCCTGTAAAACGCGGCCGAAGATCATCATTTCAAAACTCTTTGTTGTTACACATACCATACTGGCGATGATAAATAATAAAAAGCCTGTATAAACCACCGGTTTTCTCCCGAAACTATCAGATAAAGGACCAAAAATCAGCTGTCCAAAACCCAAACCCAAAAAGATCATAGTAATTAGTAACTGGTTATTATTAGCGTTAACCACCTGAAGGTATGCACCTATTTCGGGTAAAGCTGGTAGTAAAGCATCAATCGATAAAGCAACGATCGACATCAATGAGGCCATTAATACAACAAACTCTAATTCTACTTTTGCGGGTTTGATTTGCATTGAGCAAATGTAGCAAATCAATGCACGACTACGACAAATCTTTCACTTTGTTAAACATTTGCTAAAGTCTTCTGTACTTATTGGTTGATTGGTATCTTTAAGAATTATTAAAACACATCTATGAAACTCAAGAATTTAACCGCACTTATTATCACGTTTTTATTTTTTAACTTTTTAAATGCACAAAACCTTACTTTTGAAGAATACAATCCGAAATCTACCTTGGTAGTTCCAGGAGCTATTGTAAAAAAGGCAAAATTTCCATTTATTGATGTGCATGGACATCAGTACCGCATGCCTGAACAAGATTTAGGCCCTGTGATCGCTGCTATGGACACCTTAAATATGGCCATTATGGTGAATTTGAGCGGAAGGTCTGGTGACAACCTCAAAAAATCGGTGAAAAATATTGCTGATCATTATCCAAATAGATTTGTCGTTTTTGCAAATGTGAATTTCAATGGTGTCGGTGAACCGGACTGGGCCAGAAATGCGGTTGAGCAACTAGAGGAAGATGTCAAAAGTGGTGCAAGAGGATTAAAAGTTTATAAGAGTTTAGGAATGCGTAATAAGGACTCTGAAGCTAATCGAATTGCTGTTGATGACCCGCGATTAGACCCTATTTGGGCAAAATGTGGTGAATTAGGGATTCCTGTTTTGATTCATACGGCTGACCCAAAGTCTTTCTGGGATGCATTCAATGCCGATAATGAGCGTTGGCTGGAACTAAAAACACGGCCCAGAAGAAAACGTGGCCCGGATAATCCTGCTCCATGGGAGCAATTGATTGCTGAACAGCATAACATGTTCAAAAAACATCCGAATACCAAATTTATCAATGCGCATATGGGATGGTTTGCCAATGACTTGGGAAGACTGGGGCGATTATTAGACGACATACCAAATATGTACGTTGGCATCGGAGCAATTATTGCTGAGCTAGGGCGTCAACCCCGTTTTGCAAAGGCATTTTTCGAGAAGTATCAAGACCGCATCTTATTTGGTAAAGACAGTTGGCAACCTAGAGAATTTCCTACCTATTTCAGGGTATTGGAAACGGCAGATGAATACTTTCCTTACCACAAAAAATACCATGCGTTTTGGGCCATGTACGGACTTGACCTCCCTGACGACGTTCTTAAAAAAGTCTACTACAAGAATGCTTTAAAATTGATACCACGACTCGATAAAACCCTGTTCCCAAATTAAAATTTTCTTATGAAAACCCTTCTAGCTTTATTATTGACCCTAGTACTTATCTCTTGTGGTAGTGACCAAAGAAATAAGGATCATTTGGGCCTTAGCCCTAAATTGAGTGGATCATGGAAGGCGACAGCTTTTTCTGGTGAATTGCATGAAACTTGGACGCTTGGAAACGATGGCTGGATGCAACAACAAGGGTATTATATTGAACAAAGCGACACTTCCTATAGTGCTAAAACCAGGATCGAAAAGGTTGGAGATGCTATCATACTTTTCAGCGTCATTAAAAACTCAAATCCCAAAATTTTTAAGGCTAGTAAAGTAGCAGAGAATGAACTTATATTTGAAAATAAAGATTATAAAAATCCCTACCGGGTGCACTATGAATTTATCGATGAAGTTCGATATACGAGAACAATTACAGGGTATGAGAACGACAGTTTGGTGCGATATGAATTTGAGTTTCAAAAACAAATTGACTAACTACTCTTATGAAGAAGTTACTCGTTTTACTTATTATTTGTTTCGTCAATACGGGATATGGGCAACAAGAACCCGATAAATCATACAACCCCGCCATTGAAAATCCCATGTATAAAAAAGGAAAAGGTCCCGTTGTGTTCATTGATGAGGGGCATCATAATTTTCATACGAAGGATGGCAATTACTGGGCATTTGCTCATTTATTGCAGCGAGATGGTTACAATGTCAAGGGTTACAAAGCTAAATTTGCATTAGCAAAATTATCAAAAGGCAAAATTTTAGTTGTTTCCAATGCGCTGAATGAGGTAAACATTGAGAAATGGTATTTACCCACTCCATCGGCATTTTCCAATCACGAAATAGAGATAGTTAGACAGTGGGTAAAAGATGGTGGAAGTTTATTTTTAATCGCCGATCATATGCCCATGGCCGGCGCGGCTCAAGACCTGGCAAAGGCTTTTGACTTTGAATTTACAAATGGGTTCGTTTTCAAAAAAGAAACCAATAAGGGTACTGCACAATTTACCAAAGAAAATGGCTTACTTTCTGAAAACATTATTACAAAGGGGGCAACCCCAGCTGAAACTATAAATAAAGTGGTTTCTTTTACTGGTCAAGGTTTTAAGATTCCTGAGGAAGCTACTTCAATTTTAACATTTGATTCAAATTACTACAATGTGCTACCAGATACTGCCTGGGTATTTAAGGGCATACCCAAAAAATCGGTCAAAGGATGGTCTCAAGGTGCAATTATGAATTATGGCAAAGGTAAAGTAGTACTATGGGGAGAGGCCGCCATGTTCACGGCTCAATTGGCCGGACCTGACAAAGCAAGATTTGGAATGAGTAAAGATGGTGCGCAAGAGAATTATCAATTGCTTCTAAATATCATACACTGGCTAGATGGAAAATTAGATTAGTAGTTATGATTACAGCAACTAAATCTTATGATAAAATTCTTTCTTGTTCCACGAACTTATTGATGCTGATCAATCAGTATTGGATTTCCATCAGGGTCAGTGATCATAAATGAGGCTTTCCCCGAAGGTTTATCCAACCCTATCGTCATTTGTGTTTCTATTTTTCCTTCTATCATAGTGTTATAAATTTCTCTTGCATTCGCAGGATTAAACGTAATTGTATTTTTTGGGAACATACCTTGAAAAAGTCCAATTTTAGCCGGACCATTCTGTAATATGAGCCATTTTTGATCTACATTTCCATCGATACTAAAAAATCCTAATTTTTGATAATATTCTTTAGATAATTTGATGTCCTTTACTGTTAATGACAGCGAGAGTTCACCCAATTCATGAATTGGCCGATGCAGATGCCAGGTATACGATCTGTTCTCAGTCCAATTACCGGAGTCATCAATCAAAAAAGAAGTCGTAGTAAACTCATTACCAGTTAATGAAGACCGGTGCGCATTCTGGGTTTGGTTACCATCGGGGGAGGTAAAAACCTGCTTGATTTCTATTTTACCATCCTCCAGGACTTTTAAAGGACCAATACCTACCGTTCCATCTGGTGCATACTGTACCACTATTCCTTTATTCTCTTTGAAATCCCAGTATTGCCTGAACTCCCAAAAAGGGCCTACCCGCTTACCATTCATGTAGCCATAGAGTTTTCCTGTGATCGATTTTTTTCCGGCGCCCCATTCCCATTTCATACCATAGGCTTCCATGGGTTCATCTTGGTTTTGATATTTTTTATTGCTGGCTACCCAGTTCCCTATGGACTTTTCCATATTCTCATAAAACCACTGTGGTATTCCTTGGGCAACTACATTCGCGCAAATAAATAAGCTAAGAATTAATAATGCTATTCTCTTCATTTTGATAAGTTTAAGTCATATAATACATCTTCGGCCATGCGTTGCCAATTATCTAGCAAATAGTCAGCATCTTTTTGCGCCTGTTTTTGTCCGACCCTTAAAAAATAACCGGCCAAAAAGGCATTTTTGAACTCATAATTGAAATCAAGCGTTAATTTGTTCTTGTTATGGGTTATAGAATCCAATTTCCAACTACCCGAGAGTGATTTAAAAGGTAATGGAAAATCTTTCTTCTGTGTATTTACTTCAAATTTAAATTGCTTACCCGGTTCCCAAATCGTGCAGGTTTCTTCCCAACTGTTCCCTTTGGGATCTGAACACACCCGTTTCATACCCAGCCCTTCGCCAGATATAATTTGAACATGGTGAATTCCCTCGGCAGTTACCTGATGATAGTTTCCTACATCAGAAATAATATCCCAAATTTTATCCTTTGGTGCGTATATGATTCTTTCAGACACAAAATTCTGTACTCCTTTCGCTTTTGGGTATTGAATGAAACCATAAATTAATGTCACCACAATCACAACGATTAAAAATAGCGATATCCATTTCACGACTTTTCGTATCATTTCGTAAATTTTGATTCAAAACTATTTATTCTTGGGAAGACTTTTGATCTGAATTAGGCACACTTTATTAAGTGAAACCTATTCGGACTTTTAACCGGTTTTTAAAATCGTGGCAATTAATACAGGCTTACTATCTTCGCAAGGTCTAGTCATTATGGATAGTTTAGGAACATCTTCGTTTATACTCACTTTTTTATTAGGAGGCACGATTCTCATTGGGTCATTCGTAATCGTGATCTTATTAAGAAGTAAGGCCTTAGGTATTTCGCGATTCTTTTTGGCAGGTGTTCTGTTCTTTTTAATTCTGCATTTGGATACATTCTTATTATTTACCACGCAATTCATTAGAAAGTATCCGCATTTATTAGGTGTAAGCTTTCCGACACTGTTTTTAATTGGTCCGACGTATTACTTCTTTGTTAAAAGCTTCAACAATCCAAGGTTCACTCTCAGCAGAATGGACTTGTTGCATTTGTTGCCATTTTTGGCTATGACCGGATTTCAAATCTATTTTTATTTAAAGCCACTTGCGTACAAGAGACAAGTTGTTGAGTACTACTATTCGTATTTACCTTCAAACGACTTCTCTATAGGTGATTGGCTTAATGCTAATTTATATATGGTATTGATTGCGAGTTACACCTTTGCATCTATATATTATTTGAACCGGCATGATAAAAAAAATAGTGTTCTGCTTAAAAGAATTTCGAAAGTTCTCATCGT
Organism: Flavobacteriaceae bacterium; assembly: GCA_030065775.1. Lineage (GTDB taxonomy): Bacteria > Bacteroidota > Bacteroidia > Flavobacteriales > Flavobacteriaceae > Aureibaculum. Next base: position 17,046 of record JASJDL010000018.1, read on the forward strand.
TGTATCGACGCTGTATATGGTACTCCAGACAGGATTCATAGTTCAGGGAACTTCAGCAATTATTTCAGAGATAGTATTGGCAAGTTTATTGGCAATTACCATTCTATTATTAGGCTATTGGGTCGTTGACATCAGGGCATTGGCACCTTTAGCAAAAGGTAAATATGAGACTTCACCACTGACTCAAAAAGAATCAACTACTATTCAACAAAATCTGGTAGATAAAATTAATGAAGAACAACTTTATTTAAATCCGAAATTAAAGATTAATGATATAGCACGAGCGATTCACACCCCATCACACCATATTTCACAGGTGCTAAATCGAAATATGCACACCAACTTTTATGACTTTATCAATGAATATCGCATTATCGAAGCCAAAAAAATGTTGTTGAATGGAGCATTGAAGAAATTGTCCATTCAAGCCATTGGTCTTGAATGTGGTTTTAATAATAAGACAAGTTTTTACAGAGCCTTCAAAAAATTTACGGGCAAGACACCTAGTGAAGTTATCAAAGAAAAAGCCGGTAGTGATCTACCGGCCGATTATAAATGATTTTAATCGAAGTAACTAAAGCTTTCTCCTTCTTTAATGTTCAATAGTGACTCATAGATTAGCCTAATGACATTCTCTACGTCATCTCTGTGTACCGTTTCTACAGTAGTATGCATATAGCGCAATGGCAATGAGATCAATGCCGAGGCAACGCCACTGTTGCTATAGGCAAAGGCATCTGTGTCAGTGCCTGTACTTCTTGATAATGCATTACGCTGAAATGGTATTTTATGCTGCTCGGCAGTATCAGTAATCAGATCACGTAATTTTTGTTGTACCGCCGGTGCGTAGGCAATGACTGGTCCTTTTCCGATCTCACAATGACCTTGCTTCTTTTTATTTATCATCGGCGTTGTAGTATCGTGAGTTACATCAGTAACGATGGCAGCATTCGGCTGAATACGCTCTGCGATCATTTGCGCTCCACGTAAGCCTATTTCTTCTTGTACAGCATTGACAACATACAATCCGAAAGGCAATTTCTTTTTATTTTGATGCAATAGGTGTACCACTTCGGCGATCATAAAACCTCCCATTCGGTTGTCTAAAGCGCGACATACAAAATTGTTCTTATTTAAAATATGAAACTCGTCAGGGTAGGTAATAACACACCCTACATGCACCCCTAATTTCTCAACTTCTTCTTTCTTTTTACATCCAACATCGATAAAAATATTATCGGGTTTTGGCGGTTCTTCTTTTGCCCGGCTTCGTGTGTGGATCGCTGGCCATCCAAATACACCTTTTACGATTCCTTTTTTGGTATGTATGTTTACTATTTTACTTGGTGCGATCTGATGGTCAGAACCTCCATTGCGAATCACATAAATCAACCCATTTTCAGAAATGTAATTCACATACCATGAAATCTCATCAGCATGCCCTTCAATAACTACCTTGTACTCAGCTTTTGGATTTATGACGCCTACTGCCGTTCCGTAGGTATCGGTTATAAATTCATCTACATAGGGTTTTAGGTATTCCATCCAGAGTTTCTGTCCGTCCCACTCATAACCTGTAGGTGCTGCATTATTCAAATATTTTTCTAAAAAAGTAAGTGATTTTTTATTGAGAATTCGCTGTTTTGCCATGGTAAAAATTTTAGTTAACGAATGTACTAATTTATAGCTAAATAAACGTTAATGTTTATGTTGAGTCTAATAAATACGCTACTTTTGGAATGGTATTTGAAAATCATGTTGTTAAACGAAAAATGAAATACTTAATAACATATTTGACGCTCTTTTTCACCTTGGTGATTTGTGCTCAGGAAGTCAAAAAAGACACCATCATTGATGACCTCATTATCATTAAAGGTGATTCGGCGACCATTTCATTGGATGAAGTTGTGGTGTTGAACAAGTTGAAATTCGATTCTACCAAAGAACGCCGTTATTACTACTGGTATTGGAAAAAAGTACATAAGGCCTACCCATATGCAAAACTGGCGGCAGATCGCTTATTGCAACTTAATGAGCAATTAAAAAACATAAAATCCAGACGAAAGCGTAAGCGTCATATCAAAAAAATGCAGAAGTATATGGAAGGGGAGTTCACTAACGAGCTTAAAAAAATGACCCGTACCGAAGGTAGGATATTAATCAAATTACTACACCGTCAGACCGGCTTGACTGCTTTTGAGCTCATCAAAGAATACCGCAGTGGTTGGAAAGCATTTTGGTACAATACTACAGCTAAAATGTTCAAACTATCTTTAAAAAGCGAATATGACCCAGAAAGTGTCGCACTAGATTATTTGGTAGAAGATATCCTACAGCGCTCCTTCGTTAATGGCAGTTTAGAAGAACAAGAAGCCCGTCTGCCTTTCGATTATTATGAGCTGACCAAAAAGTTCAAAGATATTGATGTGGTAACAACCATCAATAACAGAAAATCGTCATAGAAAACCCTCGCTGTTAAAGCTTTGTTAAACTGACTTTGCCTATTAAACCTTGTCGCCAAGCCAAAGTCAAAGTAGCGTAAGAATTATAAATCATTAAAATGGATACTATGAAAAAAATACTAAGTCTTGTTTTGATAGCGTTCTTCGCTTCCGGAATTTACGCGCAGGAGCAAGAAAATCAACAGCGACGTAAGCGACCTAATTTTACTGCTGAGCAATTAGCGGAATTGCAAACCAAGAGAATGGCTTTAGATCTTGAATTATCTGATGCTCAGCAAGAGCAAATCTTCGAGATCAACAAGCGTAATGCTATTGAGCGAAAGCAAAAAATGGAGGAGCTGAAAGCCTTAAAAGCTGAAAAAAAGCAATTGTCTGACGATCAACTTTTTGAGCTAAAGAAAGCACAGTTAGACAGGCAATTGACGCATCAAAACGCCCTTAAAGAGATTTTGAACGACCAGCAATTTGAAACCTGGAAAAAGACCAGAAGACTTCGGGCTCATAAAACGAAACGCAAGGTAGAAAAGCGAAGAATGATGAAGCGAAGAATGCAACATAGAAAAAGAGCTCATGACAGAAGATAAAAAAAGCGGCTAACGCCGCTTTTTTTTTATAACTCAACATAAATTTTTTGACCGACGGAGAGGTCATTACTTTTTAGGCCATTCAACCATTTTAGGCGGTCTACTGTTAAATTATAGTGCCTCGCTATAGAATATAAGGTATCTCCTTTCTTTACTACGATATAGGTTCCTGGCTTTTCGGGGGTCTTCTTTCTAATTTTCGTGACACCTCCGGCATATTTATCATTAAAATCATCAAATTTGTACAATTCGTATTGTTCAATGAGCGAGATCAGTTTTTTAGGATATTTAGGGTCGGTGGCATAACCGGCTTTTTTTAGTCCTTTTGCCCACCCTTTATAATTTTTAAGTTTTAAATCGAATAGGGCAGCATAACGCTTACGTTCATATAAAAACAATGAATGATCTCTGAATGATGATAGCGGATGGTCGTACTTTCTAAAACACTCCTGGCGGGCATCATCATCATGATAAATACGCTTACCTTTCCAACTTCGGTGGCACTTTACACCAAAGTGATTGTTTCCTTTCACGGTCAATCTGCTTCGGCCGCTGTTCGACTCTAAAATACCTTGAGCCAGGGTAATACTGGCAGGTATATCATAGCGATGCATTTCCGCAATCGCAATATCATTATATTCTTCTATATAATCTAACGTGCTTTGATGAAGGCGCGGTTTACGCTGCTTAAGATCATATACCAAATCATCAGCACGCTCAACTTTTTCAACAACGATTTCTTTCGTTGGTGATGGTTTCGATTTCGGTGTTGGTTGAGCAACATTTTTAGGTGTTTCGCGTGGGGTAATAATCGTTTTTTTAGAGCCGCAGCCCACGAATAAAGAAAAACATACAAGTAGTAAAAAAAAGTGCTTCATCATACTATCAAAGGCTTCTTTTGCCGTTCTAATTTTCTGTTAACACCCGCGATTCCCTGCAAACCTCCGGTGTGGATTACTAAAATCTTATTGTCTTTTTCAAAGCATTTTTTTTTGGCCAAGTCTACAATTCCGTAGAGCAATTTTCCTGTATAAACAGGATCAAGGGGTATACCGGTATGCAACTTAAACTCATTGATAAACGTAATTAGTTCATCATTTATTTTACCATAACCTCCAAAATGATAATCGGTATTAATTGTCCAATTTTTTCTTCTGGTAGTCAACTTTTTAACCTCATCAATTATAAAACTTCCTTTGAGTGCCGAAAACCCTAAAATTTGCTGTTTCGCTGTTGCTGAATTAATCAATCCGGCCAGGGTTCCTCCGGTACCAACGGATACACAAATAGTATCGAATTGAGCATCCTCTTTCATTAAAATTTCTTCACATCCCTTAATGGCTAGTTCATTAGTACCCCCTTCAGGAATCAAATAAAAGCCTCCAAACTTTTCCTGCAATTTTTCAATAAAAGAATTATCAGTTTTTCTTCGGTACTGCTCCCTGCTAACAAACTCAAAATGCATACCACACTCTCGGGCATAGCTCAGGGTGGGATTATCAGAGATTTTGTTCTTGAGTTCTTCTCCGCGAATAATTCCAATAGTTTTAAAACCGAATTCTTTTCCGGCAGCAGCCACCGCCGCTATGTGATTGGAAAAGGCACCACCGAAGGTCACTAAAGTATCCTTTTGTAACTTTTTTGCTTCTAAAAGATTATATTTCAGCTTTCTATACTTGTTTCCTGATACTGTCGGGTGCAGCAAGTCTTCCCGTTTGACGGTTACTGAAACACCTTCAAATAGTATGGATTGATTGCTGCTTTTCATTACGATCCTTCACAAATGTAATTAAATGTCCCTTTCTGGATGCTGTTTGTGCGTACTAAAAATCAACAGCTTTATTAACGTATAAATGTGTAATTTTGTCGGCGTAATTCCGTAAAAATGTACAATAAATTACCTGAGTTGGAGCCTGATGATTTTTACTACAATGAGCAAGGGTATAAGGTCTTTACAGAAAAATACCATTTAAAACGCGGGTATTGCTGCCAAAGCGGATGCAAGCATTGCCCCTACGGTTACGATAAGAGAACGAATTCTTTCAAAAAATAACACATGACCTTTAAGGCCAAACTTTTACAGGGTATTCCTGACCAATTGCCGACTCCAAAAGCGTACGACGATACCGTTAATCACGCGCCGAAACGAAAAGATATTTTATCGGCTTCAGAAAAAAAACTTGCTATTCGCAATGCGCTACGCTACTTTGATAAAAAGCATCATAAAGTATTGGCCAAAGAATTTGCTCAAGAATTAAGAGATTACGGACGCATCTACATGTACCGGTTTCGCCCTGACTATAAAATGTATGCACGGCCCATTGAGGAGTATCCCGGCGCGTCTTTGCAGGCCAGGGCCATTATGCATATGATTCAGAATAACCTGGATAATGCTGTTGCGCAACATCCACATGAGCTGATTACATATGGGGGTAATGGAGCGGTATTTCAAAATTGGGCTCAGTATCTCCTGACTATGCAATACTTAGGAGAAATGACCGATGAGCAGACCCTAGTGATCTATTCGGGGCATCCTATGGGATTGTTTCCATCGCATAAAGAGGCGCCAAGGGCAGTAGTCACCAATGGAATGATGATCCCTAATTACTCAAAACAGGACGATTGGGAAAAATATAATGCTTTGGGGGTTACACAATACGGGCAAATGACCGCCGGTAGTTATATGTATATCGGCCCTCAGGGGATTGTTCATGGCACGACCATTACGGTATTAAATGCCGGAAGAAAAATTGCTGAGAATAATGAAGGTTTGGCAGGAAAATTATTCGTGACCTCAGGTTTGGGTGGGATGAGTGGAGCCCAGCCGAAAGCAGGAACAATTGCTGGTTGCATCACCGTTTGTGCTGAAGTCAATCCAAAGGCCGTGGAAACGCGTCACTCGCAAGGATGGGTTGATGAAGTAATCTCCGATCTCGATATGTTAGTTAGGAGGGTCATTAAGGCTAAAGAGGCTAAGGAAGTAGTCTCTATTGCTTATTTGGGGAATATAGTAGACGTTTGGGAAAAGTTTGATCAGGAATCTATTTATATCGATTTAGGGTCGGACCAGACTTCGCTGCATAATCCTTGGGCGGGTGGTTATTACCCTGTAGATATTTCCTTTAAGGACGCCAATATACTCATGGCCGAGGAGCCTGAACTGTTCAGGGAAAAAGTGCAGCAAAGCTTACGACGACAGGCCGCGGCAATTAATAAACATACGGTAAGAGGTACCTACTTCTTTGATTATGGCAATGCGTTTTTATTAGAGGCTTCCCGGGCTGGGGCAGATGTAATGGCAGAAAATGGGATTGAATTTAGGTATCCTAGCTATGTACAAGATATTATGGGGCCTATGTGTTTCGATTATGGTTTTGGGCCTTTTCGATGGGTCTGTACATCTGCAAAACCCGAGGATTTAGCGAAAACTGATGCCATTGCTTTTGAAGTATTAAAAGAGATCCATAATAGTGCTCCTGAAGAAATTCAGCAGCAGCTAGCTGATAACATACAATGGATCAAAGGTGCACAAGAAAACAAATTGGTCGTGGGCTCACAGGCACGTATTTTGTATGCAGATGCAGTGGGGCGCATTAAAATCGCCGAGGCCTTTAATAAAGCTATTGCCAATGGCGAGATTGGACCCGTAGTTTTAGGGCGTGACCACCATGACGTTTCAGGAACCGATTCTCCATTTAGGGAAACCTCAAATATTTATGACGGATCGCAATTCACAGCCGATATGGCAATCCATAATGTGATTGGCGATAGTTTTAGAGGCGCGACATGGGTTTCGATCCATAACGGCGGCGGGGTTGGATGGGGCGAAGTCATAAACGGTGGTTTCGGCATGGTTCTTGATGGTAGTTTAGAGTCAGATAAACGCCTGAAATCCATGTTATTTTGGGACGTAAACAACGGAATCTCCAGACGCAGTTGGGCAAGAAATGATGCGGCTGTTTTTGCAATTAAAAGGGCCATGCAGGCCGAGCCGTTATTAAAAGTTACATTGCCTGTTGGTGTTGATGATTCTCTATTACAAGAATTGGAATAATATAGTAACCGAAATTGATGAAATTAGTAAAACTACTCGTAGTATGTGGTTTGTTTCTGGCCACTTCATGTGTATCTGTTAAAGTAGCGTCTGATTATGACAGCTCGACAAATTTTAACGAATACAAGACCTATGCCTTTTATAAAAAAGGGATTGACAAAGCTGACCTATCTGACCTTGATAAAAGAAGGGTCTTAAAGGCTATTGAACAAGAATTGGCGGCTAAAGGATTTACCAAGTCTGAAAACCCGGATATTTTAGTGAATATTTTTACAAAATCAGCGAACAAAGTACGAGTTAATAATAACAACTTCGGTTGGGGAGCCTGGGGACTATGGAGTCCATGGTACTGGGGTGCCGGCTGGGGCTGGGGAGCCTGGGGACCTTGGGGCTTTGGCGCTGATGACTACCAGGTAACACATACCATTCAGGGAACATTATTTATCGATTTAATAGATGCCAATAAACGAGAACTGGCATGGCAGGGTGTTGGAACCAGTAATTTAAGGGCAGTGGAAGATACTGCTAAAAAGGAAGCACGAATTAAAACGATTGTTTCAGAGATCATGGCCAATTATCCACCAAATGCCGAATAGGCAAATAGATTAGATTTAAGTATAATAAACATCCTTTACAATGAGATTGAGTAAGCTACTACCATTAGCCATCCTTTTTATCGCCACTTCGTGTGTATCGGTTAAAGTCGCATCAAATTATGACGAGAAAACCAACTTCGGCGAGTATAAAACCTTTGCCTTTTAT
>JASJDL010000188.1 GCA_030065775.1 Flavobacteriaceae bacterium
ATATCACTCGGTGGTCAGTAGCGGCGATAAAATCTATATTTCTGGTGGCAAAAGATTATCCTCGAACAAAAGGTTACAATATTTGGATGAGACAATTGAAATCTATGATCAAAATAGTAATAACGTAATAGAGGACAGAGTGAATCCCCACAAGGCAGTAAATGCTCTTTCTCTTTCTTATAAAGATAAAATCCTACTAATTGGAGGCTCCATCAAAGAAAGCAAAAACGGCATTAAAACATTTTCTGATGAAATTCATTTTCAGAATCTTAAAACAGGATTCTGGTATAAGCTAACAACCATGCGTGAAGGTAAAGAGGTCAAGGGTGTACTGGCAGGTGATAAGATTTATCTTATCGGAGGTTTTAACGGAAGAAGTTTGACAACCATTGAGACTTTCGATTTGTTAACTGATAAATGGGAAACGGTGGGTGAACTCAACAAGGCTTCTGCAAGCCCCGGGATTGCAATTTCAGATACTACTATTTTCATTTTTGATAATGGAAAAATAAGTACTTACAACACGAGAACTAAAGTACTCAATGACTACTTAATAAACATTCCACTATCTGGTGCTAATATGCATTATAACAATGGTAAACTTTATGTTATAGGTGGTTACACCAAAAATTCCTATTCCAAATTACCCTCTTCAGCAGTTTACAGCATTGACCTCAAAGAATTCGATATGACAAGGATCTATCGATCAAAAAAATTATAATATATCGGCGGCATTGGGTTTTAGTTGCTATAGAACTCATGCCAGACACCAAAGCCTGTCTGCAACCGAGGTGCAAAAAGAGCTTGAAAAAGAAAAATTGATTCAACTTTAGCGGCTTCGCAGGTTAATTCTCAATCGGTTTTCTTTTATTTGCGTTTTCGAATGCTATTATGCAGGAAACTAAGAAGAAGTCAGCCGCTCTGGGCTTTATTTTTATCACCATGCTACTTGATGTTATTGGCTGGGGTATCATTATTCCAGTTATTCCGGCATTTATAGAAGAACTCATTGGCGGTGATATCAGTGATGCCGCAAAGATTGGAGGTTGGCTTACTTTTGCGTATGCCATTACCCAATTTCTTTTTGCCCCGGTTATTGGTAACCTTAGCGATAAGTTTGGGCGAAGACCCGTCATCTTGACTTCCCTTTTTGGATTTTTCCTTGATTATTTGCTATTAGCCTTTGCGCCAAATATTACCTGGCTATTTGTGGGTAGAATTATTGCCGGTATTACTGGAGCCAGTATTACCACGGCATCCGCGTACATTGCCGATATTAGCACTCCAGAAAATAGAGCGAAGAATTTTGGACTAATTGGCGCTGCATTTGGATTAGGTTTTATTATTGGGCCTGTAATCGGTGGATTATTAGGGCAGTACGGACCAAGAGTCCCGTTTTATGCGACAGCCGTATTATGCTTGCTCAATTTTCTTTACGGATTTTTTGTTCTACCTGAATCTCTTACCAAGAAGAATAGAAGAAATTTCGATATCAAAAGAGCGAACCCCCTAGGAAGCTTTTTACATTTAAAAAAGTACCCCACTTTAATTGGCCTGGTCATCGCTATTTTCTTATTGTACACCGGTTCTCATGCGATCCAAAGCAATTGGGCCTATTTTACCATGTATCAATTTGATTGGGATGAAAAAATGGTTGGTTTTTCCCTGGGTGTTATCGGCCTGTTAGTTGCGTTAGTTCAAGGCGTTTTAATTCGATGGGCAAACCCCAGGTTAGGTAATGAAAGGAGCATTTATATAGGTATGACGCTTTACGCTATTGGTATGTTCTTATTCGCTTTTGCCACGCAAAGCTGGATGCTGTTCATATTTTTAATTCCCTATTGTTTGGGTGGTATCGCTGGGCCTGCATTGCAAGCAATTATTTCACTACAAGTGCCCGCCTCTGAGCAAGGAGAAATACAGGGTACTTTGACAAGCTTGATGAGCGCTTCTGCGATTGTTGGCCCACCGGTAATGACAGGTATTTTCTATTATTTTACCAATAAAGAAGCCCCGCTTGTCTTTGGCGGGGCCCCATTCGTTTTAGGAGGAATTCTAATGTTACTTAGTGCATTTCTGGCCTTTAGCTCATTAAAAAAGAAGACCAAAAGCGTGGCTTCCGACAGTTAATTACTTCTTTGAATTCTTATTTTAGTTCAAAAAATACAAGTAAAAGCGTCGTTATCGCCGGTAAAGCGAACAATAATGCCATAAAAAATAGTAGGGCTTCCCGCTTTTCTTTTTTGCTAGTTTCAATATCGCTTAATAATGCATTATGCCCCTTCATTAGTGATAATCCCCCTTTTTTAATCAAATTTTTCATAATTCATCAATGCTTTTATTCGTTGCAAATTTAAAACCCATACCCTGTTCGAAAAACAACAATTTTAGTAAATTGTTATGCAAAATTAACCTTAAAGAAGTACATACCAGGTGGCCGTAACAAATGGTTTTAATTACATTGTGGTTTGAATCAACTTGGCTTCTTAGGGTTATCCAAATAAATACTCCATGTTAAAATGCAACTTGTTTTTAGGCGGACTTCTACTTACTGTAATAAGCTGTCAACCCAATGAACGATTCTTTAAAGATGCTTTATGTATCGAAAACATCACAACCATTGACGCTAAAAATGGACTGTTAGAAAACCAAACTGTTATTATTAAAGACGGTAAAATTCATAAAGTCTCTTCTTCAAAAGAACTCAGGTTGTCGCAAAAAAATAAGGTCATTGATGGTAGTGGCAAATACTTAGTTCCCGGTTTGTGGGATACGCATATTCACTTTTCCTATATGGAAGAGCTAGCACCGAGCATGTTTGACTTATTCTTAGCTTATGGAATTACAGGTGTTCGGGATACCGGCGGTCAAATAACCTATGTAAAAAAATTTAAAGAACTATCGCTGGCAAATCCTACCACTACACCGAGGGTCATGATCGCAGGGCCACTTTTGGATGGAACACCGAATGTTTATGATGGCAGCCCAGGCCGTCCTAATTTATCGGCTGGTTTGGGATCTCTCGAGGCGGTTACTAATGAAGTAAATATCTTAGATAGTCTGGGGGTGGACTTTCTAAAAGCCTATGAAATGTTGACACCTCAACAATTCATGAAAATAACACAGCTGGCTCAGGAAAAGGGCTTAAAAGTAACTGGCCATGTTCCATTAAGCATGGATGTTATAAGCGCATCAAATGCAGGACTAAATAGTATGGAACATTTACGTAACCTGGAACTATCATGCGCATCAAATGCCAAGGAGCTTCTGGAAAATCGCAAGAAATTATTGGCTTTAGGAAAGAACGATGCCGGTGGCATCCTGCGGTCCAGAATTCATAGCACGCAAAGGATGCCAGCCATTAAGAATTATGATGAAGATAAAGCACAAGAAGTCCTTGATGTATTGGCCAAGAATAACACCTGGCAGATTCCCACATTGGCGTTATATCGGTCTGTCAGGTTAAAAGAAAACTTCAAATATCTACCTGACTCCATTAGAAAAGCATGGGAACAAGGTCTCGAGAACATCCAACTGAGAGCCCCTGCACCCGATCGAGCAAACTACGCTGATTGGATGTCAAAAATGATTGGCAAAATTCACCAAAATAAGATTGAAATTATGGCAGGAACTGATACACCGATAGGTTATTTGACTCCCGGACTTAGTTTACATGAAGAATTAAGCCAATTGGTCCAATCTGGATTGTCACCTTTGGAAGCAATTAAAACTGCGACATTGAACCCGGCAATATATTTTGAACTTGATAGTGAACTTGGATGGATTGGCGAAAGCACCTGGGCTGACTTAATTGTGCTTGATAAAAACCCTTTGGAAAATATCAGTAATACAAAAGAGATTCATGCTGTGATAAAACAAGGAAACTATATGAATAGGGATGCATTAGATCAAATGCTTAAGACCATAAGTGAAAATTAAGCTTTCAAACTGTTCTCAAACGGTATCCTGTTTATTATACTCCGGCCCAAAGTAACCTCGTCGGCATATTCCAGTTCATCACCCACTGAAATACCACGAGCAATGGTCGATACTTTTATAGCATATTTCTCTATCTGTCGGTAAATGTAAAAATTAGTCGTGTCACCTTCCATAGTTGGGCTCAAAGCAAAAATGATTTCTTTTACCGAACCACTTACTACTTTATTTAACAAAGACTCAATCGTCAAATTTTGCGGCCCGATACCCTCAATGGGAGAGATTTTTCCACCCAATACATGATAGAGGCCTCTAAACTGGGCGGTACTTTCAATCGCCATCACATCCCGAATATCTTCCACTACACAAATAACTGATGCGTCTCTTTTCTTATTCGTACAAATTTCGCATAACTCAACATCTGAAATATTATGACAGTTCTTACAAAGCTTAATCTCATTTCTAAATCGCATTAAAGCTTCAGTCAAATAATGTGTCTGTTCCTTAGGCTGTTTCAGCAGATGCAAAACCAGACGTAACGCCGTGCGTCTACCAATACCTGGTAACTGCGCTACTTCATTCACCGCATTTTCAAGTAATTTCGAAGAGAAATCCATGGCAGCAAATGTACAATTAAGATTTTCTTTAAAAAAACTATCTTAGCACAGCTAACAAAAAAAATAATGCAGCCTATCCATATTCTACTGCTGATCGCAGTCTATTTCGGAATTCTTATTATCATCTCATATTTTACAGGCAAAGACGACAGTAATGAAGTCTTTTTTAAAGCTGAACGAAAGTCTCCCTGGTACGTAGTGGCATTTGGTATGGTGGGTGCTTCACTCTCTGGTGTAACCTTCATTTCTGTACCTGGATGGGTAGGTGATACGCAATTTAACTATATGCAAATCGTGATGGGTTATGTTGTTGGTTACTTTGTCGTAGCCTATGTATTGATGCCTGTTTATTATCGGTTAAATGTTACTTCTATTTATCAATATTTAGATCAACGCTTCGGTATCGTGAGTTATAAAACGGGGGCGGCTTTTTTCTTTATTTCAAGAGTCTTAGGCGCTTCTTTCCGGCTTTTTTTGGTGGCGTCAGTGCTACAATATCTAATCTTTGACAGCTGGGGCGTACCTTTTGAAATAACAGTGGTGCTTTCCATACTTTTAATCTGGATTTATACCTACCGCGGAGGCATTAAAACCATTGTCTGGACAGACACCTTACAAACCTTATTTATGATTGTCGCCTGTGTGGCTGCTATCTATTTTATCATCACCAAATTAGATTGGTCATTCGGTGAATTTTTGGCTTCAGAAGAACTCAAAGGCTATAGTAAAACATTCTTCTTCGACAATTTTCTAGCTAAAAATCATTTTATAAAATCCTTCATTGGCGGTATGTTCGTTACCATCTGTATGACCGGACTGGACCAGGACATGATGCAAAAAAACCTTACCTGTAAAAACCTCAAAGACGCTCAGAAGAACATGGTTTCCTTTAGTCTTGTGCTTGGATTGGTCACTTTTGTCTTTATGTTATTGGGTGCATTATTGTTTATCTATTCTGATAAATTTGGTATTGCGACGCCCTTAGTTGACGGACAGGTAAAAACAGATTTATTGTTCCCTGAGGTCGCTTTAAATGGTAATCTCGGCTTAGGGATAGGTATTGTTTTTATACTCGGCTTGATCGCTGCCGCCTACAGTAGTGCCGATAGTGCATTGACTTCCCTTACGACCTCTTATTGTGTTGATTTTCTGAATATTGAAAAGAAACCACAGGAATTGCAAAAAGGTATTCGTAAGCGTGTGCATGTATGGATGAGTATTTTGCTTATTGTTGTTATTATTATATTTAGGTATGTTCTCGAAGATAATGTTATCAGCAGTTTATTACAGGTAGCCTCCTATACCTATGGACCTCTTCTCGGCTTATTTGCTTTTGGCATTTTTACGAAGTTCCAGATTAAAGATCAATATGTTTGGCTGATCGCAATTCTATCAGTCGTAATAAGTTATATTCTTAACCACTATTCACAACAATGGCTTGGCGGGTATATATTCGGATTTGAACTGCTTGCCGTGAATGGATTGATTA
>JASJDL010000189.1 GCA_030065775.1 Flavobacteriaceae bacterium
CTTGGGGCAATCTTCTTTACTTTTCAAATATATGGTGACTTTTCTGGTTATTCAGATATTGCTATTGGCACAGCAAGGTTATTTGGTTTCAATTTAATGCAGAATTTTGCATTTCCCTATTTTTCGAGGGACATAGCCGAATTTTGGAGACGTTGGCATATTTCCTTAAGTACATGGTTTAGAGATTACGTTTATATCCCTCTTGGAGGAAGTCGAGGAAGTAAATGGATGCAAATAAGAAATGTATTCATTATATTCTTAGTAAGCGGTTTTTGGCACGGGGCTAATTGGACATTCCTTGTTTGGGGTTTCTTAAATGCTTGTTACTTCTTACCTTTAATGCTTACGAAAAACAATAGAACTAACTTAAATGTCATTGCCGAAGACAAAGCTTTTCCTTCAATAAGAGAACTGATGCAGATGGGAATCACCTTCGGGCTTACTATTTTAGCTTGGATCTTTTTTAGAGCTGAAAATGTAGGAATGGCTTTATCTTATATTCACGAGATATTTTCAGATTCACTTTTTGAATTACCTAATGACTTTGGAGGCTCTAAAGCTTTGCAAACTTTAATTTTTGTTTCAATATTTATGTTCTTTGAATGGATGGGAAGAAAAAACCAGTATGCAATTGAAAATATTGAATTGAAATGGGGCAAACCAATTCGTTATCTGTTATATTATACTTTGGTCATTTTGATATTTTGGTTTGCAGGAGAAGAGCAAGAATTCATTTATTTTCAATTCTAAATATTTCTATGAAAAAATTTATAACAAGAACCATATTTATATCACTACCTATTGTATTTTTTCTTGTCGGTTTAGAAATTGTTTCAAGGAAGATTCCCAACAACTACAAATACAAATCTTCCTACCTAGATAAAAATGCCAGTACAATAGAAACTTTAATACTTGGGAGTTCTCACAGTTTCCGTGGTGTTGATCCAGTGTATTTTTCGAGTAATGCGTTTAATGCTAGCCATGTATCACAAACATTAGACTACGATATCGAAATTATTAATAGGTATCAAACTAAATTTAGTAACTTAAAAACTATATACATCCCCATATCTTACTTTACTTTTTGGGGAAAACTTAACACAAGCATCGAAAGTTGGAGGTGTAGACTTTATTACAATTCTTACGGTATTAGCAAAGATATCTCTACAATGCAACGTTTAGAAATAAGTAACTTCAAGATTAATACCTCTAAAACCTTTCGATATATACTAAAAGGGGAAGATGATAAAACTTGCTCAACGTTAGGTTGGGGCGCTACTTTTGAGTCAAAAAATTCCAAAAACATAACCAAATCAGGAATCATAGCTGCTAAAAGACATACCAAGCTGATCCATTCTGAAGAATCAATAAAAATATTCGAGAGTAATACTAACTTATTGCAAAACCTTATTGTTTGGAGTGCGTCAAAAGACATTGAAGTCGTATTATTTACTCCACCTGCATGGAAGAGTTACAGGGAAAATTTGAGTAAAGAGCAATTAGAAGTTACAGTAAAAACAGCGTCTAATTTTGCAGACAATCATGATAATTGCACTTATTTAAATATGTTATCTGATATATCTTTCACCTTAAAGGATTTTTACGATGCCGATCATGTTTCTCAGATAGGGGCTAAAAAATTATCGTTAAAATTAAATAGTCTTGCTGAGTCAAATAAAAAGGAAATACCACCGAGGTAATTGTAGACCGAGATAATAAAGAAGTTCAAGCTTAAGTGACCTTTTAGAGCATTCAAAATAGGATACAAAATCAAAATGATTTTATTCGTAAGGTTCATTTAATTATTTCTATTCTCGTGGTCGCTACTGCTGCTATACTTTACGGTTTTCAACCCGACTTGAAATTTGATTTGCATCCCGATACAATTGATGAATTGAGCTTTTTTAAAGCTGTAATGGGATTGTATCTCGGATTTTCTGTTTTGTGGATTCTTAGGGTTTTAAGCGCAACTTTTGGAAAGCTGCAGTTATTTCTAATATTGTCTTTATGCTAGGACTTGGGTCAGGAAGGCTGTTAAGTATACCTTTAGATGGTTCACCTACATCAGGTTACGTTTTTGGAACTTTTGCTGAATTGTTCTTAGGATTTTATGGTCTTTGGGTGTTAAAAAGACCATAAGATTTCACGACCATCTTTACTGCCTCAGGTCATTTTCAGTTTCAAACTCCAAAGTAACATGTTGTATATTCTCATGTTCCAGCCGATGTTTCAAGTCTTTCTTGAGTATCGAAATTTCGTCCAGCGAATAATTTTTAGCCAAAACAATATGTGCTGTCATGGCATTTGTATTCGTACTCAAAGCCCAAATATGTGTATGGTAAACCCTTTTCACGGCTTCGTGTTCTGATATTAATTCTTCGATTTTTTTTACGTTTATGTCTTTTGGCACGCCATCCAGGGTCAATTTAATGCTTTCCCTTAGTAAGCTCCAAGTAGTAATTAAAATAACCACGGCAATTATAATACTCACGATCAAATCGATTTCATTCCACCCCGTGTATTGAATAAGAATTCCAGAGATTACTACTCCTACAGATACCAGAGCATCCACTAATAAATGTAAAAACGCACCTTTGATGTTAATGTCATCCTTTTGCCCTTTATAAAATAAGAAAGCTGATACGGTATTAATCACTACGCCGATGAGGGCCACAGTAATTATGATTCGCCCTGATACTTCAGGTGGCGCGTCAAAACGCTCAATAGCTTCTTTAGCAATATTAAAGACCACCACAACTAATAATATGGCATTGATCAAAGAAGCCAAAATAGAGGCCTTTTTGTAACCATATGTATATAATTTTGTGGCTGCCTTTTGCGTTAATTTTAAGCCGATTAAAGAGATGATCAAACTGGCGACGTCACTCAAATTATGCGTCGCATCGGCTATCAATGCCAATGAATTATACAAAAAACCATAAATAAATTCAATCGCGGTGAAGGCCGCATTTAAGAAAATACCTATATAAAAAGCACGATTTATTTGTGATAAATCTGTCGGCCCATGATGATGATGTTCGCCATGCTGGTGTGCTGTCATTACGTAATGCTTTGGGTAAAGATAAAAATTAGATCCCTGCTTTCGCAGGAATGTGTAAATTTGCACCGTGGTAAAAATTGACAACATAGAATTACCAGACTTCCCGCTGTTGCTAGCACCAATGGAAGATGTTTCCGATCCACCGTTCCGTGCATTGTGTAAAGAGCAAGGTGCTGACGTGGTGTATACAGAATTCATCTCGAGTGAAGGATTGATTCGTGATGCCGCTAAAAGCGTTATGAAATTGGATATTTATGAGAAAGAACGTCCAGTAGGTATCCAGATTTTTGGAGCTAACCTTGATTCTATGCTGCGCTCGGTGGAGATCGTTGAAAAAACGAATCCTGATATTATTGATATAAACTTCGGCTGTCCGGTAAAAAAAGTGGTTTGTAAAGGTGCAGGTGCGGGAATCTTAAAAGACATTCCGCTGATGGTGAAGCTTACAGAAGCTATGGTGAAACATACAAAGTTACCGGTTACTGTAAAAACACGTTTAGGTTGGGATCATGATTCCATTAAAATCGTTGAAGTGGCGGAACGCCTGCAGGATGTTGGTTGCAAAGCCATTGCGATTCATGGACGTACACGCGCCCAGATGTATAAGGGTGATGCCGACTGGAAACCTATTGCCGCGGTAAAAAATAATCCCAGAATGCATATCCCGGTATTTGGAAATGGTGATATTTCTTCGCCTGAACGAGCCAAAGAAATGCGCGATGAATATGGCCTGGATGGTGCTATGATTGGGCGTGCTACCATTGGATATCCATGGTTCTTCAAAGAAGTAAAACATTATTTTGAAACAGGAACCCACTTACCAAAACCTACATTAGCAGAACGCGTTGAAGTCGCACGTCGCCATTTACAAATGTCTATTGACTGGAAAGGCGAGCGCTTAGGAGTAGTGGAAACACGACGTCATTATACCAATTACTTCAAAGGAATTCCGCATTTTAAAGAGTATCGCCTCAAAATGGTTACCTTAGATGATCCACAAGATATTTATGCCGTATTTGATGAAGTTCTTGAAAAATTTGCCGATCATCAGTTCGCATAAAATGCGAAGTCTCAGTCTTTTTTTAGTTGCTTTTTTACTGAGTAGTTGTACCAATTTCGGCCAACTGAAGCTATTGGGTGACCTCCCGCAATCTTTGGAAGAAGTTTCCGGTATGGAAACCTCTCCTGATTCTGACCTGATCTGGATGCTTAACGACGGGGGTAACAAACCAGAATTATTTGGTGTCAACACAAAAGGAAAGATCCGAAAAACAGTTCGGATTGATGCGAAAAATCGTGATTGGGAAGACTTAACATCTGATTCTCAAGGTAATTTGTATATCGGTGACTTTGGCAATAATAGGAATGATCGTAAGAACTTAACCATCCTGAAAGTAGCTAGAACTGACCTCAATTCGAAAAATCCTGTAAAAGTTCAACAAATTAATTTTAAGTATCCTAATCAAGGAAAATTTCCTCCAAAAAAGAAAAAGCGTCACTTCGATAGTGAGTCCTTTTTCTTTTTTAATGACAGCCTGTACATTTTTACCAAAAGTCGGGTTAAAAATGACTTCGGAAAAACAAACCTCTACAAAATACCTGCAAAACAAGGTGATCATATTGCTATCTATATCAGTTCTTTCAATTCATGTGATCAATTAAAGTGTTGGATTACTTCGGCAGATATCAGCAGCGATGGAAAACGCGTCGTATTGCTAAACCATCATTCAGCCTGGTTATTTACGGATTTTACAAGTGATGATTTCTTGAGTGGTACGGCCACCGAACTATCGTTTGGTCATGTATCGCAGAAGGAAGCCGTTTGCTTCAAGGATCAAAAGACAGTATATATCTCTGATGAATATTCGCATGGGTCCGGAGGTAATTTGTATGAATTTTCGTTAGGCAATAACGTGAAGTAGGAGGATTAAAGAAAATCGTCTCTCTGAACGCAATGCAGTATCCATTAAAGGTGGATTCCGCATCCAGTGCGGAATGACAGTAGGTCAAAGTACTTTATTGATCTATTAATTAAGTGTCCATTTGGTTTGTCATGCTGAACCCTGTGCTGAACTTGATTCAGTATTGATTCAGCATCCATTATATAAATGTGTCAAATCCACGACAGTTCCCTCAACATAAGAGGACATAGCAATTACTTTTGGAATTTGTTATTTGAATTTGATGATTAACCTTTTGGACGCATTAATCCTTCCTGTGCAACAGAGGCCAAAAGCCTTCCATCACGTGTAAAAATATTTCCGCGGCAAAATCCTCTCGCACCTGAGGTACTTGGAGAATCAACCGAGAAGAGCATCCAGTCATCGAATTCGAAATCTCGAAAATACCACATCGAATGATCTAAGCTTGCCGTTCTTGTGTTACCCCAATGTGCCTTGCTGGCGTGCGGAAAGAACATCACTGACAGAATATAATAGTCTGAAATATAGGTTAATATTTGCTGCTTTGAGGCCAGATCTAAACCAATGGCATCACCTTTTAGCTTAAACCAAACATCCGTATAAGGAGATTTATCTTCACTTAAGTTTGGATTCATAGGTTCAACAGGTTTGAAATCCACGGGCCTGGGAATATCCAAAAACTCCTTCATACGCTTGGGTATCAGCAGACCATATTTTTCTGACATTTCTGACCAGCTTAGTAACTCTTCAGGAGGTTTTATCGCTTCATTCATTTTAAAATGATGGTCATAGCCTTCTTCCTTTTTATGGTATGAGCAGGCCAGAATAAATATGGTGAGACCATTTTGCTTAGCAGTAACCCTTCTTGTAGAAAAGCTGCCGCCATCACGTATAATACCTACTTCATAATTAATGGGTAATTCAAGATTACCTGGCTCCAGAAAATAGCCGTGCATAGAATTCAGTATCCTGTTATTTGTAATCGTACGATAGGCTGCGTTCAAGGCCTGTGCCAGTACCTGTCCTCCGAATACATTGGGACTCCCCAC
>JASJDL010000190.1 GCA_030065775.1 Flavobacteriaceae bacterium
AGTTAGTTATACTCAGTTTTACAATTTTATGATTACTGCTTCATATTCTTTGGTGTCAGCCCTTTAAGCCACGGGGTTATCCAATGTTCATTCCAATAAGTTATATCTGATTTATTTCTATTCTTAATTTTCTTAAATTCCTCTTTAGCATCTCTAAGCAGTGCTACGCTTGTTAACCTATGGCCTTTGCTGTTTTGGTGGTCCAAAGTACTATCTGTTGCTGATAATACCCACAAGACCGGGTTGTTAGGGTTTAAATCGATGGCATTGTTTAGCTCTTGTAATGCTTTGGTATTTAAGTCAGTTTTTGCAGTAGCATCTTGTGTTCTGAACATTTTAAGTCTATAAATAAGGCTTTGAAGCCCTTTAAAATAGGAATAGGTAATGCTATCTTTCTTCTTTTCGCCTAGGGCGTTCTCCGCTTTATTATAAAACTCCTGTGCTTGATCTAAATAGTGCGCATGGTCTTTCATAGAATTTGCAATTTGGGTCGAAATGTATGATGCCCAATATGGCGCCAACCAATTATCTTGATGATTTTTAGCAAAAGTTTCAAGCTGTTTGACAGCATTCTTTGGGTCGTCATCCGTGTTCCAAGTCCAGTAAAGTCCTACGGCCTTTTCAATTTTTTCGAATTCATTTAACGACATAAGTTTGTTTGAACTTAAACTCTGAGAAAAGCCTTTATCACAAGTAAGAAAGACTATAACTAGCATAAACGTTTTGAGTATTTTCATATCTTTTTTTAAATATTAAAAGTGTTTCTAACTTGTAATCATCTCGTTCCCCATTGCCACAAGCCAAATCCTGCTTTTTTACTGATTGGATGATTATTATACTTTAGTGTTAGGACAATTTGCCCCCTGTGATGTGATTCATGAGAAATTAGATAACCAAGAAAACCAACGGGATGTGGCCGGAAGCCTTTTATCCTGTTCTCCTGTATTCCTTTTTTTAATAATTCTGCAATAGAATTACTTGAATGTAGAAAGTGATTTTTTAATAGCTCCTTACTTAATGTGGTTCCCTTTTCAAACTTTTCTACTTTAGCTATTAGTTCTGGTCCAGCTTCTTTTAACCACATTAAGCGAACATTATGCATATGGGCAAATTGTTCGCCTACATTTCTTCCTTTGCCATTTAAAACTTCTGTTAGATGTTCATCTTCTATTGCTTCTAGCAAATAGGTATTAATTCTATTATGAATTTGCCATGTTTCAATTAGTTGATCCATTACCTTATTTCTCTATTTCAAAAAAAGGGGCCACAGATTTTCGTAATTAATACTAACGTAAACCAAACTATTAATATTAATATTGACATTTACTCAGAGCGATCATGCTCTTATCAAATATTATTCAAAATCAACAACTAATCTGTAGCTCCTAAATTTTTAAAAGACCTTATTCAATTTCCATGTTCCTATACCAGCACCTTTAGTTTTAAACTTTACAGCATAAGGGTGCTCCTTGCTAATCCAAATTGTTTTCTCTTTAATTCCATGTGATTTCACTTTCCAAGTGTCATAGGTTTTACCATTCAACTTTACTTTTTCTTCATCCAATACTTCTATGTTTGCCCATATTATGGAAGAACCGCTATTCAAATCGAAAGTTGGTATAGAAGCCTTATATCCTTTTTTAAGAGGTAGCGAAGCAATAAAATAATTGAGAACAGCAGGTTCAAACGCATTGTGATCATAGGCTTTATCGTACGTCATGGGTTTAAAGTCCGATCCCTCCGTCGGTTGAATATCACCGATAAATTTTCCATCTTTAAATGCTACATCGACAATGTAATCTTGCATTTCTAATCTACGCCCTTTGTAGCCTAAAGTATTCTTATCAAAGTACATTTTGTCAGGGGTTACACTTTCATCACCCATATAAACCTCTATCAGATAGACGCTTTCGCCATTATAATCGACTTCTTTCATGTTGTACACCATTGAACCTCCTGGTTTGTCATACGATATTTTGTGAGGTTTGATTACGTCTGGATTTATTGTTTTATCCCCTGGTAGTACCTTATCGAAAATTGGTCCCTGACTAGGTTGTGTTTTAGAACACGATAATGATAATAATGCCAAGCAAAGTAAGAATGCATTTTTTTTCATATTAAAAAGATTAAATAGTTACAGGGCATCTTCATCCATTTTGAAAAAACCAACACTGCACTGGTATTATGAAAATTCACTATAATAACTTAAACGATCGGATGCCCTGTAATTGGCTTACTCTAAATCGGTGTAATTAGTCGAAACTCCAGCTACCTGATGGCGGTGGTTTAATACCTTTAGCACGCAAGTACATCATTGTTTTTCCATGCTCTCTTTGCATATGGCTGAACATGATTAGAATTCCCTTTAAGCGAGTTATCTCTATACCACTTCCCGGTCTTCCCCATTTTATTTTTTCTGAAAGTTGAGCTTCGGTAAGCCCCGCAAGGTTACTTTTAAAATAATCGCATGACTTTTTCAGTATGTCGATAACAGCGGTTTTTTCTTTTGGTGGATTTTTCTTGCTAGGCATTTTAAATTTAGGCTTCTTACCGAACACCATAGAGCCCAAGCCGATGTTAGACATGGTTGTATGGTTAATCTGATTAGCAAAATTTCGGACTGGTTCACCCGGTGAATATTTATAGTCTTCGGATTTCATTGCCTTGGCAGATTCAACAACCATTTTGGACATGATATCCCATGACTTTACCAAATCTTCTTTAGAAATTCCTTGAGCAGCAGTACTCAACATACCAGTAAAGAACAAAAGGCATATTAGTTTTAGATGTTTCATTGTTCTATTTTTTTAGATTTATTAAATCGAATATATAGATGAGTAAAAGCACCGGCAATTGAAAGTTATGTATTGCTATTAAAATGTTATGAAGTAAGTTTTTCATTCAGATTAATAGATTTACTGTCCAATAAACTGTTTTATAACACCAAAAAGTCATTATATAACACTTTGAGCTTATAGCGTATTAAATTTTTTACTTTGCAGAAACATTGAAGACTTATGTTGAAGAAAATACTTGAAGCAATCATAAATATCATTTTATGGCTTGCCTCTACCTATATTATTGTAAGAACATTTAGCTTAGAAACGGAAGCAGTAGAGAAATATTCGATTGGTGGAATAAAATCCGTCACCAAAATATATAATTATAAGCTTCAGTACAGTTTAATGGTTACAACCTTTTTTAAGCTTGCTTTTTTCTACTTAAACATCTTTTTCTTTTCGGGATTTTTGTTTAACAGGAAATATGTAAAGCATTTTATATTATTACTTTCAACTATTCTAGTTTTTCTTGTCATTGAAAGATTTATAATTAATACAGCATGTGACCGTTTTTGTTTTGACCAATACTATCAAATTGGTCTTGGTTTATATGCCTTCTATTATCTTACTTCTCTGATTTATGCATTTCTTATTGAATACAGGAAAGACCAAAAACTCAAAAAAGATTTGCTACATGAAAAAACAGATGCTGAATTAAAACTTTTACGCTCTCAAATTAATCCTCATTTCTTATTCAACACTTTGAATAATCTATTATCTATTGCTGAAAAAGAAGATCAGAAAGATGTTTCCAATGGTATCTTTCAGTTATCTGAACTCTTGCGATATATGTTATATGACACTAGTAACAATAAAGTGGTATTAGAAAAGGAAATCGAGTTTATAGAAAGTTATATAAAACTCAATAAACTAAGATTTGATGATGAAGATGCCATTGAAATTTCATTTTCAAAAGAGGGTATAGAGGGACACGAACTTATAGCACCGGCTATTCTAATATCCTTTGTGGAAAATGCTTTTAAACATGGTATAGATATTTATAATAAATCCTATATAGATATGAAACTTACTGTTTACGATGGCGTTTTAAATTTTAACATTTGTAACTCTTTACATAGTGATAAAGATGTTCATGAATTAGAGGGTAATGGTTCTGGTATTGGTTTGCAAAATGTGAAGAAACGATTGCGCATTCTGTATCCTGAAAAACATAAACTAAAAATTGAAGAAAAAGAAAAAGACTTTTGTGTAACTTTTGAACTTATACTATAATATGTTAACTGTTGTAATTATAGATGATGAGCCCAAGGCAATTGAATTATTGAAAGGGTATATAAAGAGAGTTCCTTTTCTTGATTGTGTAAAAACCTTTCGCCATCCATATGAAGGATTGGAATATCTCAAAACCAATACCATAGATATTTTATTACTTGATATCAATATGCCTAAGTTATCAGGCATTTCATTGGCACAAGTACTAAATCCCTCTATCAATGTCATTTTCACTACGGCGTATTCGGAATATGCGGTAGAAAGCTATGATCTTAATGCGGTTGACTATCTATTAAAGCCTATTGCTTTTGAGCGCTTTTTTAAGGCCATCTCTAAAGTTGAAAAAAGCATAAATTCTTCAAACAATAGTTTGAATACATCGAAAGAAATTAATACTCAAAATAGTGTTCTTATAAAAAGCGGATACACTCTTCATCGTGTGAATTTAGACGATATTTTATATTTGGAAAAAGATGCAAACTACATGATTTATCATACTTTTGAAAAGAGTATAATGGCTAGGGAAAGTATCCAGGGAGCGCTGGAAAAGCTAAATAAGAGCTTTGTTCAAATCCATAAATCGTACATAGTCCCAATTGGTAAAATTAAAGCGATTGAGTCCAACCATGTCATAATCAAGGAAATAAAGCTGCCTATTGGTAAAAACTATAAAGATGAGTTTATGAATGTTTTAGGGAATCCTTAAAAGTAGCTTACTTGATACGTCCTTCTTTTTCAACATATTTCCAAATACCGGGCTTCTTAGCATCACCATATTTATTCTCGCCCTTCCAGACGTATTTATCGAAATCCTTAGAAAAGAAAAGTTCACCATATCTTTTGATGATATTCATCTCTATCTGCTTTATTGGCGCTCCTAATAGTTGATTTTCTATTGTTTGCATCTCAATTCAAAACATCCCTTTCAACTTTGTGCCAGTTGCTGTACATAGAAATCAGTTTAAACTGTCTTTGCTTTGTATTAAAATTAATGTACCAACGATACGTCCTTTCTTTTCCGTTTGAAGAAATAGCCTTAGATTCTGACATGATGTAAGTACTATCCAAAACGTACTTACCTGTACGCGTGCTTTTCTCCCACCATTTTTTTCAAAATTGTCTTCTCTTGCTTCCCATTTACCAATTAAAAAATCATGTTATGAAAGACTTTAAAATTGACATGAATGCACGTAGTTTAAATTTCCTCTTCTAATAAATCCATTAGATAAGTCATTAATTGTGTCACTTGTTCATATGGTTCCTCGCTTGTCATATCAATTCCAGCGTCTTTAAAAAGAGTGTAGGTCATATCTAAATTTGAAGTCCCCAAAACATCCATAATTTTTAGCCCGGAAGAATCACCGGCTTTCAGTTTATTGAAAATGGTGGCAGCACCGGCCATTGCTGCGGGCCAAAATTGATGTTCAAACGAATAAAAAGGCACACGGTAGGTCATCCATTCATAAGAAGCTTCTTCCTTAATTTTAGCATCTCTATAGTACTTCTTTAGAAGGATATAATACATTTTAGATAAATCAACACCAGATAATACTTCATTCTTAAGTATTGCTTTTTGAATTTCAATTTCCCATTCCGTTATCAATACATACCTATAAAAACGAACCCAAATTCTTTCTAATGTAGCGCTAAGTATAGCAATGCGTTCTTGTCTGGATTTTGATGTTTTGAATAAATAATCATCATGCAATAGATTGCCAAGATAAATCAACCCATTTGCAAATATTCCAGGATCATCTCCCGTGTCTGAAGTCATACCTTCGGGTATGTTTTCCCAGGCCATCATTAGAGAAGTTGCTCCCATCAAGGCCGATGAATCATCGATGGAATTATGATAACTCATAATGGTATATGAATGCCCATTACC
>JASJDL010000019.1 GCA_030065775.1 Flavobacteriaceae bacterium
CATTGCTTATGGCGAAACCAAAACACAGGTGGTATTGTCACAGGTAATTCATCAAAAAGAAATAAAAATACAAAAACGGAACAGACCGATATGTTAAAATTATGCCGGTTTTATTTCTTTTTGATGAATTACCTGTGACAATACCACCTGTGTTTTGGTTTCGCCATAAGCAATGAGCTGGTCAATCAATGATTCCAGGTGTTTCTGATCTTTGAGAATAACTTCCATCACGATATTTTCATCGCCCGTTACGCGATAACAATTGATCACTTCATCATAAGTTTTTACTTTTTGGAGGAAAGGCTTAAGTTTCCCCATAAAGGCTTTTAAAGTGATAATGGCTTTGAGCTGATAGCCTAACTTTTGAGGAGCAACGAACGTTTTATACCCTTCTATAACCCCTGTATCTTCTAATTTTTTGATGCGTTCAGATATTGCCGGAGAGCTAATACCTACCTTCTTTCCAATGGCAGTATTAGAGAGTTTAGCGTTCTTTTGTAACAGTCGCAATATGGCCTTATTGATTGAGTCCATAAAAATTAAAGAAAAAAACGTATTTAACTTTAAAATTTAATGTAAAAATACATTTTATTTTTATTATCGACATCAAAATCCATTAATTAGTGCGTAATTTTAGGGTCCCAACTATACAACGTATTGCATGGCATCTCAGTTTTTAGACATACCCATTTACAGAAAGGCACTCGAAATTCGAATGCTTTCAGTGAGTATTAGCCATTATTTGCGGGATGATTTGAGCCTTTTAAAAGAGGATGGGTCAGAAGATCAGGATATTTATTTTTCAGGCGATATTGTTCAACAATCGAGTGCATTGGCACCTGAGATTTTAAAAGCTGAAAAGAACAGATATCATGCTTTTAAAAAATACTATCATGTAAATACGTTGCGCAGACTTACCAAGCTTTTATATAAGAATAGCAAACGGTTGGAGCTGTCAAACAGTAATGGTATGGACTATCTAAAATTACTGCAACGTGAACTTAAAGTTTTCAGTGCTTTGCAAAAGAAATGGTTATTGACCTTATAATAGTCAGCTCCTTCACGATAACCATAAATCTTTAATTACATATTTCTACGGTACTGCCCGCCTACCTCGAACAATGCGTTGGTGATTTGACCTAATGAACAGTATTTAGTGACTTCCATCAATTGCTCAAAAATATTTCTGTTCTGTATGGCGGCTTGTTGAATACTTGATAAATGTTCCTGTACCTTGTTTCCATTTCTCTTATGAAGATTTTCAAGTGTGCTTATTTGAAATTGCTTTTCGCTTTCAGTTGCCCGAATCACTTCTTTAGGTTGAATAGTTGGAGATCCCTTAGAACTCAAAAATGTATTTACTCCAATAATTGGAAAACTTCCGTTATGCTTCAAAGTCTCATAATACAAGCTTTCTTCCTGGATTTTTGAGCGTTGGTACATGGTTTCCATCGCACCTAATACGCCACCACGTTCGGTAATTCTATCAAATTCTAAAAGGACTGCTTCTTCTACCAAATCGGTTAATTCTTCTATAATGAAAGCTCCTTGAATGGGATTTTCATTCTTAGCCAAGCCTAATTCTTTATTGATAATTAACTGAATGGCCATCGCACGACGTACAGACTCTTCGGTAGGTGTAGTAATTGCTTCGTCGTAAGCATTGGTATGAAGCGAATTGCAGTTATCATAAATAGCATATAAAGCCTGTAAAGTTGTACGAATGTCGTTGAAATCAATTTCTTGGGCGTGAAGGCTTCTTCCGGAGGTTTGAATATGATATTTTAACATCTGGGCTCTTGGGTTGGCGCCATATTTATGTTTCAAGGCTTTTGCCCAGATACGGCGGGCCACCCGGCCGATGACAGCATACTCGGGATCAATTCCGTTTGAAAAAAAGAATGATAAGTTGGGGCCGAATTTATTGATGTCCATACCTCTAGACAAATAATATTCGACATATGTGAAGCCATTAGCTAAGGTAAAGGCCAGCTGTGAAATGGGATTTGCTCCTGCTTCAGCGATATGGTAACCCGAAATAGATACCGAATAAAAATTACGCACATTATTTTCTATGAAATATTCTTGTACATCCCCCATTAAGCGTAAAGCAAATTCAGTCGAGAAAATACAGGTATTTTGTGCTTGATCTTCTTTTAAAATATCAGCTTGCACAGTACCTCGAACCTGGGCGATGGTCTTGGCTTTAATGTCTTTGTATACTGCATCTGGTAGTACCTGGTCTCCGGTAACACCTAGAAGTAATAGTCCTAATCCGTCATTACCTTCAGGGATGTCTCCGTTGTACTGTGGCCGTTCTTTTCCTTTATAGATTTTTGCAATTTTTTCTTCTACTTCTTTTTCCAGCCCATTTTTTTTAATGTAGCGTTCACACTGCTGATCGATGGCCGCATTCATAAAAAAACCTAAGAGCATCGGAGCGGGTCCATTGATAGTCATACTTACTGATGTCATAGGGTCTGCAAGGTCAAAGCCAGAATACAATTTCTTCGCATCGTCTAAGCAGCAGACAGATACCCCTGAATTGCCTATTTTTCCATAAATATCGGGCCTATGGTCAGGGTTGTTTCCATAAAGTGTCACAGAATCGAAAGCAGTTGAAAGACGTTTTGCTGGCATACCTAAACTAACGTAATGAAAACGCCTGTTGGTGCGCTCAGGGCCACCCTCGCCGGCAAACATTCGTGTAGGGTCTTCGCCAGTTCGTTTGAAAGGATAGAGCCCTGAGGTATATGGAAATTCACCCGGTACATTTTCCTGTAAGCTCCAATGCAAAATATCACCCCAGGCCTTGTATCTGGGCAATGCTACTTTAGGAATCTTCGTATGCGATAGTGATTCGGTATGTGTTTCTATTTCAATTTCTTTTCCCCGTACTTTAAATGAGTAGATCGGTTCTTTATAACGGTTCACTTTCTCAGCCCAATTGTTGATAATTTCCCAATTATAAGGATCAAGGTCCATCTTGATACGATCGAATTCTTTAATGAGCAAAGTCATGAACTCTTGATTTTCATCAGCAACTTGACTAAGAATCTTGTCTTCATCTAACCCCTTTTCGTTGAAAAAAGCCCTGCTAATTTCACTTTTGTTGACATTTGCAACAGAGCATATCGTTGTGAAGATTCCGTAGAGTTTTTGAGCGACGTTGACTTGTTCCTCTGTCTTTTCATCATAGGCCCTATTGGTTTCAGAAATTTCAGATAAATAACGAGTTCTGGCTGGCGGAATCACAAAAATCTTCTCGCTCATTTCTTTAGAAATTTCAAAAGTCGATTTTAGATCAGCATTAGTTTTTTCAACTATTTTGTCCATAATGGCCTTATACAAGGTATTCATGCCTGGGTCGTTGAATTGTGAGGCAATTGTACCAAAAACAGGTAAATCTTTTTGTGGTGTATCCCATAAATTATGGTTACGCATGTATTGTTTTTTTACATCACGTAAAGCATCTTTGGCACCGCGTTTATCGAATTTATTGATAGCTACTAAATCTGCAAAATCAAGCATATCTATTTTCTCCAGTTGCGTTGCAGCTCCAAATTCCGGCGTCATTACATATAATGAAACATCAGAATGCTCGAGAATTTCAGTATCAGATTGACCAATACCTGAAGTTTCAAGTACTATTACGTCATATTCAGCAGCTTTTAATACTTCAACTGCCTCATTTACGTATTTTGATAGGGCCAGGTTCGCTTGTCGGGTTGCCAGGCTACGCATATAGACACGGGGTGAGTTGATCGCATTCATGCGAATACGATCACCAAGCAGTGCTCCGCCGGTTTTGCGTTTGGATGGATCCACTGAAATTATCCCTATTGTTTTTTCGGGAAAGTCAATTAAAAAACGACGTACCAATTCATCCACCAAAGAAGATTTCCCCGAACCCCCAGTTCCTGTAATTCCTAAGACAGGAGTTTTTGAGGATTTGTTTTTGTCATGGATCATATCCAAGGCATCCTTTGCTATTTCAGGAAAATTTTCAGCCGAAGAAATGACTCTTGCAATAGCTATTGGATTTTTTTCAGGAAGCATTTCAGCTTCCCCGTTAAGGGCGTCACCTATCGCAAAATCAGCTTGTTTTACCAGGTCATTGATCATCCCCTGTAAACCCATTTCACGACCATCATCTGGTGAATAGATGCGGGTAATGCCATACTCCATGAGATCCTTGATCTCTTCAGGAAGAATAACTCCACCACCACCTCCAAAAATTTTAATATGGTCAGCACCTCTTTCTTTTAACAGGTCATACATGTACTTAAAATATTCATTATGACCACCCTGGTATGAAGTCATTGCTATGGCATTGGCGTCTTCCTGTATAGCAGTATTAACAACTTCTTCTACACTCCTGTCATGGCCCAAATGGATCACCTCAACTCCTGTAGACTGAATAATTCGGCGCATGATATTGATGGCAGCATCATGACCATCAAATAAAGAGGCTGCAGTTACAATTCTAACTTTATGTTTGGGTTTGTAAGGCGCAATTTGTTCCATTAAAGTATAAAATTTTGTGGTGCAAATTTACAGATAATTATCAACTATTTTTGATTGAAATACTTAAGAAAAGACCAAAATTTACGGTCTAATAAATAATTAGGATTGCCTTCATTTTTGTAGGCTTCTTTTTCAAAAGAAATGCTGCGATAAGCTCGATTCCAACTAAATGTTCTGATTAAGTGAAATAGAAATTCCAGAATGTACCAAATAAAAAAGAATACAATTAATAATTCTGCCTGCTGACGTAAATGGATACGTTCATGATTTATGAGAACATCGTTATTGGATAAGGCCTTATTTTTTAGGAAAATGAAAGGATAAATAGCCAGTCCATTGTAATTCTTTGGAATTAAAAGTTTAGAAAATAAGATCATAGCATAGTGATCGGTACGATAAAAAATGGCTTATGCTAAAATACAAAGAAATATTTTGATACGATTTGGTTTACGGTATGGCATTTATAAGTGGTAAAACTTCATCGGGAAGAAAGGGTAAGATATTATCGGGCATTACCATTTTTAAGTTAATTAACAAAGCTTTAACTTATGATTTACTTAATTTTAGATTATAATTCAAATAATCTGCCTTTAATGAAGTCTGTTGGAGTAATTTACATATTATTCTTATTCGCCAATATACTGTGTTATGCTAATCCAAAGCCAAATTTGGACGATAAGTTTGAATTTAATAATGTTTTAGTTGATAGTATTTTTGAATCTCAACAACAGCTCATTGAAAAATCGAAAAATGTGATTGAGCAATATGACGTTCTGATCAAAAATGGTATTCCTCTCGATACCAAAGATCATAAAAGACTCGCAGAGAGCTACGCGCATTTAGGAGATCCTCAAAAAGCTACTTTATACCTTGAATACTATATTAAGGAATCATTTGATACCAATATATTGTATTCTGATGTGTTCAAAAAAATTGACTACTATAGTTCGTTTCAAATATTAGAGAAAACATATCTCCCTAAAATAAACAGTTGGATTCTCTTATTTATTTTTTCGGGAGTCATTGGCATTTTTATATCGATAATAATAAATCTTAGGAAAAAAGGTGATAGCCTCGCTAATTTGTTAATCGGGCTCTTTGTGCTGTTTCACTCATTCTTTATTTTACATCTGTCTCTTTATTTGACGAATTATGTATATCATGTACCCCATTCATTTTGGGCAACAATTACATTTTCTTTCTTATATGGTCCCTTGTTATACTTTTATTTTAAAAGAATAGCCCAAGGATATACCTTCAAACGTAAAGATGTTCTTCATTTCGTACCGACATTATTATTACTTATATATTTCATACCTACCTACTTTTTACCGGCAGAAGCAAAGCTGAACAAAATATTCAATATTGATAGTTCATACATTAATACCCTTTATGCCATTTTGTTTTTTAAGGCCATCTCCTTAATAACGTACAGCTTTTTTATCTATAAAATTTATACAAAACGTGTAAAAACGAATACTAAAGTAGATAAGCAGGTCTATTTGTGGCAACGAAATATTGCTTACCTGAATATAGTGTATGCCCTGACCTATAGTGTTTATGCTTTTATTATAGCTAGTAACGTTGTTTTTGATAGGAGCAAGAGTGTAATGGTATATTCGCAAGTTTTTGTTTTAGCTTTGATTGTGCTTTATGTGGCATATACGGCTTATGTACAACCAAGAGTGTTCAGCAAAAAATATCTTTTTAATGAGTTACCAATAAAGTATCAGAAATCCGGTTTAACCGAAGGTTATTCTTTCGAATTGAAGGAACAGCTTATAAAATTATTAAAAGAAGAAAAAGTTTTTAAGGATAACTCGATTAGCCTGAACTCTCTTTCAGATAGAATGGGAGTCACCCGTCATAACTTATCTCAGGTAATCAATGAACATTTTGCTCTGAATTTCTTCAATTTGATTAATAAATATAGAATTCAGGAAGCCCAAGAAATTCTTAGAAATGACCTGAATCAAAACTTAAACATCATCGACGTAGCTTATGATGTAGGATTCAATAACAAAGTCACTTTCAACAAAGCTTTTAAAGAAGCGACAAATCTTACACCTACGCAATACATAAAAAGCTTGCGAGCCGCTACCTTGAGAGTAAATTTTAAGTAAGCCTTAATCGGTTTAGTTAATTATTATAGGCTTTATCCTCCAGTCTTTGTTTTGACATTTTATTTGATCTGTATTTGAATTAATTCTGGCAGGTCCCTATGAAAACGTATTTTTAAATTTCCACTAAACTTTGACTTCATTTAAAGGTATAATCATACACCTGCCTTTTTCTTTCAGTACATCTAATTCAAGTGTTTAATTAAAATTTAGTTTATGAAAGTAAAAAAGCTTTTTACGCTAATAGTATGTTTGATATGCACAAATGTACTATTAGCTCAGACAAAAACTGTTACGGGTATTGTCACAGATGGTGATGGTCCATTACCAGGCGTTAATGTCATAATTAAAGGAACCTCTACCGGTACCCAAACAGATTTTGATGGAAAATATTCTATTAGTGCAACTACAGGTGATGTGCTCATTTTCAGTTTTGTAGGAATGAGAACAATAGAAAGAACTGTAGGGGCTAGTGATGTTATTGATGTCGTTCTGCAAAGTGATAATGTTTTAGATGAAGTGGTAGTCGTTGCTTATGGTACTTCCAGTAAGGAAGCTTTGACAGGAGCTGTTACGCAAATAAAAACAGAGGATATAGAAAAGAGACCGATTACTAATTTGTCGACAGCCATAGAAGGCGCTTCACCAGGTGTTATAGCGACGGCAAGCGGGCAACCTGGTTCTGGGCAAAATATTAGAATTAGAGGTTTCGGATCTTTTACCGCTACCAATGCGCCATTATATGTCGTTGATGGTATTCCAATCAATGGTAATTTATCTAATATTAATCCTAATGATATTGAGAATATTACAATTTTAAAGGATGCTTCATCAACAGCTCTATACGGCAATAAAGCTACTAATGGTGTAGTATTAGTCACGACCAAAAGAGGTAAAACAGGCAAAGGAGAACTTTCTGTAAATATATCTACAGCCATTGTTGACAGATCCATTCCCGAATACGATAGAATAGATGCGTTTCAATACTATCCCGTAATGTGGGAAGCCTTGAGAAATACATCAGCAATACCCGGCGTTAGTAGTCAAGCTGATTTGGATGCCGCTAATCAAGCGGCCAGTAATGACATTTTTGGAATATTAGGTTATAATCCTTTTAATGTTCCGAATGATCAAATCGTTGGAACAAATGGTCAATTAAACCCGAACGCATCATTACTTTATGATGATTTTGATTGGGAAGGTGCTATAACGAGAACAGGTATAAGAAAAACAGCTGATATAAGCTATCAGGGAAGAACCGAAAATGCCGATTACTTTGCTTCTTTTGGTTATTTGGATGAAGAAGGTTATTTGATAAAATCTGATTTTGAAAGATTTACAACCAGAGTTAATGCGAATTACCAGGCGAAATCATGGTTAAGAGTAGGAGCTAATTTAGCAGGCAGTAAGTCTCAAAGCAACCAAGGACAATTAGGCGGTACAACAAGTTTTAGAAATGCATTTCGCTTTACCAGACAAATGGGACCAATCTATCCGATATTTGCCCATGATCCCGTAACAGGAGCGTTTATTCTTGATGCTGATGGCAATAGAATATTTGATTTAGATGATAATAGACCAAGTGGCGCAAGCACGGGCAGACATGTTGTTCTTGAAAGGCAATTAGACGTAGATTTTGATGAAATAACAAATCTTAATCTCAAAACCTACGCAGATATTACTCTTTTAGAAGGATTGACCTTAAGAACTAATTTGAGCTACGAAGAAGACAATTTCTACAACACCTTTTTCTGGAACACGATCATCGGAGATGGGGCACCAACGGGCTTGGGATTCAGACAATACATCAGAACCAGAACGGTAGGTTTTAATCAGCTATTAAATTATGTCAAAACATTTAATGAGGTCCATAATTTTGAAGTTTTGGCCGGGCATGAAAGTCAACAGTTGGAGATCGATGATTTAAACGGAACACGAAGAACACAAATAGCTGCGGGTAATCTTGAATTAATCAATTTTGTAGAGACCACTGATTTAGTATCTCAAAGAGATGAGGCCACAGATGATAGTTATTTCGGAAGACTAAATTATAACTATGATAACAAATATTTTATTAGTGGTTCTATTCGAACTGATGGTTCTTCGCGATTCTCTGACGAAAAAAGATGGGGAACATTCTGGTCACTAGGAGGGTCTTGGAGTATTGATAGAGAAGACTTTATTGCTGATATTTCATGGATAGATCAACTGAAATTACGTGCGTCATACGGAGAACTCGGTAATAGTAGGATCTTAAAGTTGGTCAATGGTATCTTTGTGCCAGATTATTACCCCGCCCAAGCTACTTTTGCTTTAGATAATAACAATCAAAATGAGCCCGGGGTCATAAGATCAAGCTTAGGAGCACCTGACCTGGAGTGGGAAACAAGTGCTAATTTCGACATCGCACTGGAGTTTAGCGTATTTGACAGAATAAGAGGAACTCTGGAATACTATAATAAAGAGTCTCAAAATTTAATTTTTAATGTTCCGGTTTCTTTTTCGGATGGAGCGGATAGTAAGCTTGAAAATATAGGTACTTTGTTCAATAGAGGTATCGAAGTTAGTCTTTCAGCAGATATTTTTAAAAATGAAAATTTTTCATGGAATCTTACCGTAAATGCGGCTACCATTAAAAATGAATTTACCGAATTACCTCAAGGAGAAATTATCAACGGCACAAAAAAACTGCAAGTAGGTAAGGGACTATTTGATTACTGGCTGAGAGACTGGTATGGCGTTGATCCGAGTGATGGATCTGGGTTATTTGTTGCCGACGACCCAACGGCCTCAAACGTAAGAACAATTAATGGCGTTGCTGTCACACCGAATTCAACAAACGCGAAGTTTCATTACGCTGGAACAGCAATTCCAGATGTAACCGGTTCCTTCGCAAGTGAATGGATATACAAAGGTTTTGCTCTATCAACGCTATTTACATATCAAATAGGCGGTGAGACTTTAGATTTCAATTATAGGGATATCATGAGCGCAGGCTCTTATGGTACAGCAAAACACGTCGATATTTTAAGGCGTTGGCAGCAGCCCGGTGATATCACTGATGTTCCCAGAATGGACGCTTCATTTGCCTCACAATGGGATGCAACCTCCGATAGATGGTTAGACGATGCTTCATTTTTAAACTTAAGACAAGCAAATCTATCTTATGACTTCAATAGTTCTGTAACAGACAAGTTGGGAGTGGCAAGCTTAAGGTTATTTGCCAGTGCTGAAAATGTTTTTTCAATTAATACGCGAAAAGGATTAAATGTTCAACAACAGTTTAACGGTAATACCTCCAATGTATTTACCCCTTCAAGAATTGTATCATTTGGTTTAAATGTAAAATTATAATACAATGAAAAAAATAAAGAATATATTAATATTAGTTTTAGGAGTTTTAGTTCTTAATTCTTGTCAAGAAGATTTTCTGGAGACTACTCCCACTGATCAGATAGCGGCAAGCGAAGCTGTGAGTAGTACCGCCACAGCGAGAGCTGTGGTTAATGGAATACATAGATCATTGTACACCCGCTGGAACAATATTCAAGGTAATTGTGGTATAGGGGGTATTTATATTCATATGGACTTATTGGGTGAAGATCAAATAGTTCATAGAGAACAATGGCATAATCGCGTCTACAAATGGACAGCTGGAAGGAGTGATACTGATTTTTACAGTGAATTTCCTTGGAGGTCGTATTACATAATCATTGCAAATGCCAATGTACTGATTAATGGAATAGAAAATGCCTCTGGGCCAGAAGACGAGAAAAACGAGATTCTTGGTCAAGCCTTAGTGTACAGAGCTTGGTCACATTATCAATTAGTTCAAACGTATGGTGGTAGATATGTGCCGGGCGGGGGTAATACTCAGTTAGGAGTACCTTATAAAAAGAGTGCTTTGGAAGAACAATTATCGAGAAATACTGTGGAAGAGGTTTATACCGAAATTAATAATGATTTAGATGCCGCTATTTTAGTACTAGAAGGTTTGCCAAGAGCCAATAAATCCCATATCAATCAAGCTGTAGCTAAAGGGGTGAAAGCAAGGGTGGCTTTGACCATGGGTAATTATGGGTTGGCGTCTCAGTTGGCTAAAGAGGCAAGAGAAGGTTTTACCTTAATGGATCAAGCTACTTATGCAGAAGGGTTTCAGAGTAACTCAGAAGGTAATCCTGAATTTATGTGGGCAAGTCAAGTGGTTTCAGATCAAAATGATGGTTTTGGTACTTACGGAGCTTATATTTCCAGAAATTTCAGTTCGTCAGCGATTCGAGGCAATCCAAGGTCCATAAACTCAAAACTATATGATATGATTCCTGATTCTGATGTTAGAAAAGGGCTTTGGGACCCTACGGGTGAACATTTGAACTTACCTTCGGGGAAATCATTATTAGATATTCATCAGAGAAAGCCATACACGAATCAAAAGTTTTTGGCTGTAAGCAATGGTGATAGTAGTATGGATGTACCACATATGAGAGCTGCTGAAATGTATCTCATAGAAGCTGAATCTGAAGCAAGGTTGGGAAATGATGGCGTCGCGGCACAAGTCTTATTTGACATGGTATCAACAAGAGATGATGCTTATACATTATCCACAAATTTGGGGCAAGCCTTAATCGATGAGATTATGGTACAAAGAAGAATTGAACTCTGGGGTGAAGGGTTTCGATTCTTAGATTTAAAACGTTTGAATTTACCTCTTGATAGAACAGGCGCTAATCATAATGCAGCTTTGGCAGATAATGTTTTAGAAGTTCCCGCAGGTGATATACGCTGGGAATGGTTAATACCAAGAGAGGAACTTGACGCAAACCCTAATATGGTTCAAAATCCACAATAAGATGTGACGTTTTCTGTTTAACCACCTCAATAGAGGTGGTTTTTTAATGCAACGATATGAAATACTCAAAGGCCTTTAATAATCTTGAACCATACCAGCTAAAATATTCACCATTAACCAAGCAGATCTTGGCATTGGTATATGGTCGAATTTCATTACTATGTTTTTCCTTAAAAGGATAGGGTTCAGAAGATAGTAAAATCAGGTCTAAACCTAAAGATTTTAAGTGCTCTAAATCTGTAAGAGGATAGCGTTCCTGACTGTCAAAAACGTTTTTGAATTTATTAATTTTTAAAAGTTCATTAATAAATGTATTATTCCCGGCGACCATCCATGGGTCACGCCAAATGAAATAAGCTACTCTTCGTTGAGGTCTCTTCTTAATAAATGTTTTGAACTGATGAAGTTCTGACTGGAGATCATTTAACAACTTTTTTGCCTTGGTTTCAACTGAAAAAATGACACCCATAGCTCTGATAAACTCAAAATTGTCCTGTAGCGTAATAATATCAGAGACATATACTGCAGCGATTTTTTCACATGTTTCTACAATTTCCTGAGAGTTTTCTTCTTTATTACAGATGATTATATCGGGTTTCAGATCTTTGATTTTTTCAAAGTTGACATTCTTAGTGCCGCCAACAATCGTTTTCTTCTTGCGAAGATCTTCAGGATGTACGCAGAATTTGGTGATTCCTACCAGGGTATTTGCCAAACCCAAGCTAACTAATAATTCAGTTTGACTCGGAACAAGAGAAATGATACGTCTGGGAACCTGGTTAAAAATAAGTGTGCTATGTAGCTGATCTCTAATCTGCAACACTAATTATTTTTCCAAAAGTAAGGTGTGAATAAAATCAATACTGTAAAGAGCTCTAATCTTCCCAAAAGCATTAAAAAGGCTGACCACCACTTCCCTAAATCTGGCAGTCCACTAAAATTATTCACGGGGCTTAATTGACCAAAAGCAGGGCCTACATTACCCAGTGAAGAAGCAGACCCGCCTAAGGCAGTCATATAATCCAGTCCCAAAAAACCGAAACCAAGCGCCCCTAACGCAAACACAACCAGGTAGAGTACGAAAAAAGCAATGATGTTAAATACGATATTCTGTGAAATAGACTTATAATTATAACGAACAGGAATAATTGCATTAGGATGCAGCGTACGCTTGAACTCTAAAAAACCATTTTTAAGCATGATGATATGACGCACAATTTTAACACCCCCGGAAGTCGACCCTGCCGAAGCTCCAAAGAACATAAGTACGAAAAACAATACGGTTAGTGAAGGTGTCCACATGGTGAAATCTGCTGTAACAAAACCTGTAGTGGTAATAACAGCGGTGACTTGAAATAAGCCATGTCTTATGGCACTTTCGAACTCCCCCAAGACCATGGGATAGGCAAAAAGCTGCGTTTCGGTGGCCACTTTGGAAATGTCGGCCCGGTAATAAATAACTAGCGCAACGATAAATGCAATACCTAAAACATTGAAGAAGTATGTCTTAAACTCTTCATCGTTAAGCACCTTATTTATTTGTCCCTTAAATGCAAAGTAACTCAGTACGAAGTTGATACCCGCTACAAACATAAAAAAGATAATGATATATTGTATCAGCGGATTGCCATTCCAATGCGCAATGCTGGCATTTTTTGTGGAAAAGCCACCGGTTGACAAGGTACTCATCGCATGGTTCACGGCATCAAAAATACTCATACCGGCTATCTTCAGCAGTAAAGCCTCAGCAACGGTCAATCCTAAATAAATATACCATAGTCGTTTAGCAGTGTCTGTAATCCGAGGATGCAATTTATCAGCTGAAGGTCCAGGAGCCTCTGCAGCAAAGAGTTCCATACCACCAATACCCAATAACGGTAAGATGGCAATGGTAAGAACGATAATT
Source organism: Flavobacteriaceae bacterium (assembly GCA_030065775.1). Lineage (GTDB taxonomy): Bacteria > Bacteroidota > Bacteroidia > Flavobacteriales > Flavobacteriaceae > Aureibaculum. The sequence continues at coordinate 13,403 of JASJDL010000019.1, forward strand.
CCCATACCTCCAATCCAATGTGTAGTGCTCCGCCAAAAAAGAATACCTCGTGGTAAACTCTCTATATCGTTCAGAATAGAAGCACCTGTGGTAGTATAGCCTGAAATAGTTTCAAAGAATGCATCCGTAAAATAGGGGATAGCACCCGAAAATAAATAGGGTAACGAACCCGAAAGTGACATAAGAATCCACCCAAGGGTAACGATCAAATATCCTTCACGTTTTTTGACTTGTTTGCTGAATCCTTTGGAAACGAACCGAAATAGGAGCCCTATAAGAGCGGTAACGACCCCCGCGAAAAAAATTTCACGGGTAACGCCATCCTTGTAATAGAAACTAACTCCACTGGAAACAAGCATAAAAAGTCCGTTGAAAATGAGCAAAAAGCCCATCATCTGAAAGATAATTTTTATATTTAGTTTTTGGAGCATGCCTAGTTAATCGAACAGCTTTTCGACCTTACCAATACAGTCGGCGAAACAGCAAACTACTACTTTATCATCGGGTTGAATTTTAAAGTCACCCAACGCAATAACGCCTTCACCATTTCTAACTACGCCACCGATAATAGCACCTCTTGGAAAATCTAATTCTCTGATAATCTTTTTGGTGATCGGGGAATTTTCTCGTACGTTGAACTCTAAAATTTCTACGTTAAGATTATTTAAAGTGGTGATATCAAGTACATCGCCTTTACGAATGTATTTAAATATATTATTAGCGGCCAAAAGTTTTTTATTTACTACTGTATCAATACCAATGGCTTGCGATATTTTTGAATAGTCAACGTTGTCGGCCAATGCAATGGTCTTCTTTACTCCTTTAGATTTAGCAACCAGGCACGACATGATATTGGTATCTGCGCTGCCGGTAGCACCCAAAAAAGCATCCATGGTATCCACACCTTCTTCGTCGAGTAATTCCACGTCACGACCATCACCTAAAACTACCAATGCATTGGGCAGATTATCAGCCAGTTCAACAGCACGTTCCTTATCTTTTTCAATAAGTTTAATATTTAGTTTGTTATCACAGAGTTCCTTAGCGGTTCTGGCCCCTATCTTACTTCCGCCTAAGATCATTACATTTTTAACAGAGGCTTTTTGCTTTCCTGTCAGTTTGTAGAGTTCATTTACGCCTTTTCTCAATGTAATAAAATAGGCCATATCATCAGCTCGTAAAACGGTATCACCACGAGGAATTACAGTTTCTTCACTGTTAATATTTTTTAAGGCAATAGGCATGAAGTTAATATCTGAAAATGTAGCTGCTGCATCTTTAACGGACATACCAACAAAAGGGGCAGTTTGTGGCAATAAAATACCCAGCATGGAAAGTTCGCCTCCTTCAAACTCATGCATATCATTAAAGGCAGCTTCACTCAAAAGTGATTTTATTTCATTAGTGGCCAACAGCTCGGTAGAAATCAATTCATCAACTCCGATGCCGTCAAAATCTACATCTTCTCTAAAATCTATAAAGTCTGAATTATTTATTCTGGCTATTGTTTTGTTAGCCCCTAAGCGCTTCGACAGCAAAGAAATGGTAAGGTTTACAGTCTCATTTGAGCTCACGGCTATTACTAAATCGACTTCATTGATCTTAGCTTCTTTTAAAAGTGAAATAGACGTAGCGTCACCGGTTATCGCTCGAATGTCTAATTTTGATTCAATATAGCTTAAGCGATCTTTTTTGAGGTCTATTAGTGTAATGTCGTGGTATTCGTACGAAAGTAATTTCGCTAAATGAAAACCAACTTCGCCTGCGCCTGCAATAACTATCTTCATGTAAATTTTTTGATTAGCGAGCTAAAACACGGCAAAAGTATTACTTTTTTCTTTCATATCTTTAATGGCCAATTCTTTAATTAATGATGGCTGAGAGAAAGTCTTTTTCGATAAAATCATGGAATGAAGACGACCGCCCACGGGAAAAATTACTTGCTAAAGGTAAAAATGCACTATCAAATGCAGAATTGATAGCCATTTTACTGGGCTCCGGTTCCAGGCATGAAAGTGCCGTTGATCTCGCTAAACGGATGTTGAATTTCACCCAAAATAATCTAAATGCCTTCAGTAAGTTAACCGTAAATGATTTAGTTCGGTTTAAAGGCGTTGGTGAAGTCAAGGCGATTACAATTATTACCGCTTTAGAGTTGGCACGGCGGTGCCGGTTAGAAGATGCGCTGCAGCAAGAACTAATTACGTCTAGTAAGACGGCATTTGAGATGATACACCCGCTATTGGGTGAACTGCCTCATGAAGAATTCTGGATCATATATTTAAACAATGCCAACAAGGTCTTGGATAAGATGCAATTAAGTAAAGGCGGTTTAACAGGCACCTTGGTAGATTCAAGAATGATTTTCAAAAGAGCAGTAGAGTTGTTGGCTACAGGCATTATTTTATGCCATAACCATCCTTCAGGAAAATTAAATCCGAGTGAATCTGACAAAAAGTTGACGCAAAAAATTAAGCAGGCCGGTGAAGCTTTAGACATAAAAGTTTTGGATCACTTGATAATTACTGAAAAAGATTATTTTAGCTTCGCTGATAATAATCTACTCTGAATGGCACTTCAAAAGAATAAAGCACTAATTACATGTAAGTCGACAGAATCCCAAAAAGAAGTACTTTGTAATTTTAATATAGTAATCTGTTTTAGCAAATGTTATTAGTCTATACACATAAAACCACGCCCAGGCTTAATTACACATTTAAACATTTCTTTACCAGAATCCTACAGTTAGAAGTAAAATTTACGACCAAAGTAGAGAAATTTATCGCTCATAAGGGCCCTAAGATCACCTATGCAAAGCAACCACTGGGTAAAGAGATTTTTGTGAGGAGCACCGAGCTATTATTTGAGCAAGGTATTAACGACATAGCTATTAGAATGGGAACTTGGCAAGGAGTCCCCTGTTTTTTTATAAGCCGTCAGGAAGCGACAATACCATTTGATATTTTTGCAGCTACCTTTTACCTGTTAAGCCGCTATGAAGAGTATTTACCGCATGTAAAAGATGAATATGAACGCTTTCCAGCTGAAGAAAGTCTGGCCTTTAAACAAGGTTTTCTGGAGAAGCCTCTGATAGATATCTGGGCCTATAAATTCAGGGCTTTATTAGTTGAAAAGTTTAACGATTTTGAGCCCCAGAAAAGACCGTTTAACTATATATCGACCATTGATGTAGATATTGCTTTTTGTTATCGGCATAAGGGTATTGTAAGAACTATAGGAGGTTATCTGATAGATTTATTCAATTTACAAATTGGTGATTTATGGACGCGAACCGTCGTTCTTTTGGGTTTTAAAAAAGACCCTTTTGATACTTACGACCTATTGGTTGACCTACAAAAACAATATAATATTCCAACAGTGTTTTTCTTTTTGGTAAGTGAATATACCACCTTTGATAAGAACACATCTTCAAGAAATTCCAGCTATAGATCACTGATCAAATCTATAGCCGATTATTGTAAAGTAGGTTTGCATCCTTCCTATTTTACCATGAAAAATGAACAAAAGCTTAAAAAAGAGAAAAAACGACTAGAAGAAATAACGAACAGGCAAATTAGTGCATCTCGTCAACATTACCTTCGGGTGGCCTTGCCCGAAACCTATCAGAATCTGGTGAATCTTGAAGTTACTGAAGATTATTCAATGACGTATGCCAAGCACTATGGTTTTCGAGCTAGTACCTGCACACCCTTTTATTTTTACGACCTCGATTACGAGGTGCAAACACCTTTAAAGGTCTTTCCGGTCGCAGTAATGGATGGTACACTTAGAAGCTATCAAGATCTTTCACATAAAAGAGGGTTTGAAATTATCATGAAACTTGCCCGAGAGGTCCAACATGTTGAAGGTACTTTTATTACCTTATTCCATAATGACACCTTAAGCAATCGCGGCATCTGGCGCCGGTGGAAGAAGGTGTATTCAGATATGCTCAAGCAACTTTCACAGCTTTCATGATTTCATATATTACCCGCAAAGATCTTGACGTAAATAAATACGATACATGTATTGCAGAGGCAATCAATTCCAAAATCTATGGGTACAGTTGGTATCTGGATATCGTTACCGATAATTGGGATGTATTGGTCTTAGATGACTATAAAGCGGTCATGCCGTTACCATGGCGGAAAAAGTATTTTGTGAAGTATGTGTATCCACCCCTATGGGTATTGGAGTTAGGTGTTTTTTATACATCTGACAGTTCTGATCAAAACATTTTTCTAAGAGAAGCTTGCAAGCGTTTTAAATTTATAGAACTTAGAATGAATACCGGTAATTCGGTGAATGATACGATAGCTATGCAGCCCAGGCAATTTCAATATTTACCTCTAAATATTAGTTACGAAACCCTTAAAAGTAATTATAGAAGAGACCGCCAGAAAGACTTAAAGCGCGCTTCTGATACTAATTTAGCTGAAAGGTGGAATGATAATCATGAGCATCTAATTCGTCTTTTTAAAGCTAATGTAGGTGAAAGAATACCAGCGATTACAGAAAAGGATTATGAAGTATTATCGAATCTCATAAAAACCTGCAATGATAAAAAATTGGGAGAAGTTGTTTCTATTTTTGATAACAATAATTTAGCAGCTTCGGCATTCTTGTTAAAGTATCGTGAAACAATTACAATTTTAGTTTCTTCAACAGATTTCAACAATCGCAAGAATGGGGCGAATACTTTTTTAATTGATCGTATTCTTTTTAAGTATATTGAAGGGTATTCTAAATTTGACTTTGGAGGCTCTTCAATACCAACAATTGCCAACTATTTTAAAAGTTTTGGAGCTTCTGATGAAAACTATGCTTTTATGAAGCACAATAATCTACCGACACTTTTAAGATGGCTCAAGCCATAATTTTTTGTACAAATAATGAAACCAGATATACGATATGAACCCGGTAAACCACATCAAAATTGCAGAAGTAATTGCAGCGCCTTTAATGCCATATCTAGGTATGAGATAATAATTAGAAGCCAAGTTCAGAAGTAGCGCAGAACTGGCTATATAATAATTTACATGGGCTTTTCCTATAGAAGAAAGCAGGTTACCAAATAATCCTCGAAAGATCAAAATACCACATATACCTGCAATTAAAATTAAAAAGGTATCTGAGTACCGTATGAATTCATCTCCAAATACCAATAGAATATATTCCGAGAAGAAATAGACAAGCAATACGATGAATAGACTTATGAATAAGAATAATCTCATATATCCTTTTATATAATTTCTTATGTAGTTTTTATCGTAAATTCTCTCTGTAAACGACACAAAATCAGTGGCTATGAAAACCCTTGGTAAGAATAAAATACTGAAGGGGATAAGTGAGACATACTTGTAATTGGTAACCATTTCTGAATCTTGTAATAAATAACCAATTAAAAAGATGTCGATGACAAAGAGTAATTGTGTTACTACGTTTGACAAGCTGGCGAAAAAGCCATATTTATAAAAAGAGAAATTGGTTATAGCAACTTTTTTATAGCTTGTAGTCTTAATTTTTAACTTTCTCAGGAACAGCAATGAAGTTAAAAATGGTGTTATTAGTAGCGCTATAGCATATCCTTTTTCTTTATAAAAATAACTGAATGCAAAAACAGTTAAAACCAATAATACGTTATATACCAACTCAGCATAAGCAAATGATTTGTTATTATGTTTTAACCTAAATTGAATTTTCACCAATTCAAAAATGTACATAGGTATGATCAAAAAAGAGAGAAGAATGAGATAGCTTTGTGTTTCTTTAAAAGAAAATTCTATGAGATAACTACCTGCAATGATAAGGGCTACAAGTAATAAGGAAGCAATTATTCCTTTTTTTAGTGTATATATAAACAGGTTATTTTTTTCCAGTTCGGTTTTAAGTAAAGCTCCATAGCGCATCAAACTCTGGTGCAAACCTAACCCGGCAATAGGCACAAAAAATGAAATGATATTAAATGCAAAAATTACAACCCCCAATTCTTTATTGTCAATCAATTGTAAGGCAAGCCAGGAAGCTAAAAAAGACAACAATCTGGCAGCTATGGTAGCGAATAGAACATAGTTACCGGCCCGCTGAATAAAATTATTTATAAATGACGTTAGTAAACCCAAAATTAATTGCTCAACGATTTATGGTATAGTTCAGAAAAGTCATCACTGATCTTCTCCCTACTAAAGTTTGAAACTGCAAAGTGATGCATCTCTTCAGTTGAGTCAAATTGCTTTTTTCTCAGATAAACCTTTTCGATTTCTTTATAAAGCATACGCTCATCTTTTTGATTAATTAAAACTCCAAAATTTTCGGGAAAATATTCAGAGATACCCCCAACATCAGTAGAAATAACAGGCGTTCCTGTTGCAAATGATTCTAAGATGACACAGGGAAGGTTTTCTGCGGTACTGAATAGGATAAAGACATCTGCTTTTCCGAAAAAGTCATTTAATTCTCGCTGGGGAATTTGGTCAACAAACTGGAGCTTTTGACTATCAATACCTAAATTATTCGCTTTTTCTTTATACTTTTTTGAATTCTCTCCAATTAAAGTCATCGAAAAATTATCAAAATTTTTGTCTAATTTTTGCAATACATTTAGAATACCACTTATATTCTTTTGATTATCTTTCATATTAGAGATATGCAAAATATTAAAGTGTTCATGGTCCTTTTTTATTGGATAAAAAGCTTCGGTATCAACCACATTTGGTATGGGTTTATACACTCCTTGCAATCCTAATTCTTGCATGTTTTTAGCTAAGTTTTCACTTACCGGACAAATATACTTCGCATTTTTAGCTATAACTGTTGAAATAAATTTTTCGACTGAGCCTATTTGTTTTGCTTGCGGAGCAAGATATCCCGTCCAATGTTCAGAAATGATGAATGGCTTCTTCTTAAACCATTTTTGATGTAGTGCGAATATTCCGAAAGGGTAAATAGAATTTAGATGTACGACGTCGAATGTTTCGATTTTTTGTAATAGAACCCGGTAAGCTTTATAAAATACGAAGGCCTTTGATACTATATTTTGTTTTTTTTTGACATAAGCAATGTGCGTCTTTACATTATTCTTTTTAAAAGAAACAACTTCAGTTTTTTTTACAGCTTCATCGGAGATAATGTGCAAAACAGAAACATAATTCTTTAAACTTACAGCTTCGGCGTGGCGCTGAATAAAATCACCATTGGTAGGTAAAACACGAGAAGGGTACCATCCGCAAAGAAAAAGTATGTGTAGCTTTTTTGACAAAAAGTATTCTGAATTTAAGCAAATATAAAGAGTTAAGTGCTTTTGATTGGTGATTTCTATATAAATTTAGAGGATGAAAATAAAACATATCTTCTTCGATTTAGATCATACTTTATGGGATTTTGAAGTTAATTCAGCAAAAGCATTTGAACATATTTTTGAGAGTAATGGTATTCAGGTAAACCTGGTTGATTTTTTAAAACAATACAAACCAATCAATGAATACTATTGGAAGTTGTACCGCGAAGAACGAATTTCAAAACCTGATTTACGATATGCGCGTTTAAAGGATGCCTTTACCCAAGTAAATCATAGCGTTGATGATACTACTATCCATAAACTATCGGTGGAATATATTGACCATCTGCCGAATCACAATACACTATTTGAAGGCGCGATTACCGTTTTAGATTATCTATATGCAAAATATACGCTGCATATTATTACCAATGGTTTTGATGAAATACAACGGTTAAAACTCTCAAAATCAAATATTTTAGGATATTTTGATCAGATCATTACTTCAGAATCTGTCGGTGTCAAAAAGCCGAATCCAAAAATTTTTAACCACGCTTTGACAATCTCTAACGCAACACCGGCTGAGAGCCTTATGATTGGCGATAGTATCGAGGCCGATGTTTTAGGTGCAATGAACGTCAAGATGCAAGCAATTCATTTTAATTATGATAACCGGCCCGTTGATGCCGACGTCACTTCGGTAAACAGATTGGAAGAATTAAAGCAATTTTTGTAATTTTAGTAGGTTAAAACTTCAATTAATGCGATTAAAATTATTTATAACCCTGTCTTTTCTATTTATTGGAAACACTCTTTTCGCTCAAGACCTAGATTCCTACAAATATATTATTGTACCGAGAAAATATGATTTTCTGAAGTCAGCAGATAAGTATCAGCTGAACTCGTTGACAAAGTTTCTGTTTAACAAAAAAGGAATGGTGGCATTATTTGAGGATGAGGAAAAACCTGATGATCTATTCAATAATTCTTGTCTGGGGTTGGAAACCAAGGTTTCGGAAAATTCTAAATTGCTAACTACCAACCTTACCATAGAATTAATAGATTGTACAAACACTGTTGTTTATACAAGTGCAGAAGGAAAAAGTAGGATTAAAGATTTTAAAAAGGCGTACCATGATGCCTTGCGAAAAGCATTTCAATCAATTCAGACGTTAGATTATTCTTTTGACAAAAGTCTCGTATCAACCATCAAAAAAGAACCAATAGCAGCAACTAAGGAAGTAGTGGTAGATGAAACACCGGTAAGTGTCAATGAAGAAGTGGCTAAAGCCGAGAATAAAGTTAAGACCGAAGTCGAGAAAATTCAGGATACCGTTAGGGTTGAACGAGATTTAGATACTGAGCTCGCAAAAACAGATTTATATGTCTTATATGCACAAAGAATAGAGAACGGATTTCAATTGGTGGATAATACGCCCAAAGTAGTCTACAAATTATTAAAAACAACTCATAAAGATATTTATACGCTAGATGGGCATACAGGAATAGCTTATGCGAAAGGCGACAAATGGTTTGTAGAATACTATTTTGACGGCAAATTAGTCACGAAAGAACTAAACATTAAATTCTAGTTTCTTCCAGTTTTGACTCGATAGCTGACCTAATACCCATATTTCTCCTTCCAACGTTTTTTTAGGAATTCCCGAAAGGTATTTTCGCGCGCATTAATGCCGGGTTCATAGAGTTTAGTATTTGTAATTTCTTCCGGTAAAAATTCCTGGTCGATGAAATTATCCTCGTGATCATGTGCATATTGATAGTTATTGCCATAGCCAATATCTTTCATGAGTTTGGTGGGTGCATTACGTAAATGTAATGGTACCGGCAGATCGCCTGTTTCCTGAACCAGTTGCTGTGCCTTTTTAATAGCCATATATGACGCATTGCTTTTGGGTGAATTAGCAAGATATACAGCACATTGGCCTAAAATAATGCGTGCTTCCGGGTAACCGATCATTGAGACTGCTTGAAACGTATTGGTCGCCAAACTCAAAGCGGTAGGGTTGGCATTGCCTATATCCTCTGATGCGAGAATAATCATTCTACGCGCTATGAATTTCACATCTTCACCACCTTCTACCATTCGCGCAAGCCAATAGACCGCCGCATTGGGATCACTTCCTCGAACAGATTTGATAAATGCAGAGATGATGTCATAATGCTGTTCTCCCGTCTTATCATAAAGCACGGTATTCTTCTGCACTTTACTTAAAACCATCTCATTGGTTATGATAATGGGTTCATCTTCAGAGTTGACAAGCAACTCAAAAATGTTCAGTAGTTTACGGGCATCACCTCCTGAAAGCTGCAATAGGGCTTCAGTTTCGCGTAACTCAATAGTTTTTTTAGAGATAATGGCATCTTCTTTTAAAGCGCGCTGCAACAATGTATCGAGGTCATCTTTGTCAAAAGCATTCAAAATATAGACCTGGCAACGGGAGAGGAGGGCAGGGATTACCTCGAAGCTTGGGTTTTCAGTTGTGGCTCCTATCAACGTAATCCACCCTTTTTCAACAGCGCCCAATAAAGAGTCCTGCTGTGATTTACTAAAACGATGGATTTCATCGATGAATAATATCGGATTTTTAGTTGTGAACAGACCACCGCTTTGTTTAGCCTTATCTATGACATCACGAACGTCTTTTACCCCAGAATTTATGGCACTCAAGGTGTAGAATGGCCGTTCTGATTCATTGGCAATAATATTCGCCAAAGTTGTCTTACCTATACCAGGCGGCCCCCATAATATCAACGAAGGAATGACTCCACGTTTAATATGCTCGGTCAAAGCACCTTTGCTGCCAACAAGGTGCTCCTGACTGATAAATTCTTCTAATGTTTTAGGTCGAATACGTTCTGCGAGCGGAGCTGTCATAAAACAAATGTAATGACAATTTGTCTAAGAATATCGATTGGATGCTAATTTGCTATCTTTAAATCGATGTCTATTAGTGAAGAACAAGAACAATTTAAATTCTCACCATTAATGTTGGCGATTTCTCTGTATGGAGTGCTACTACTATGGATTATTTATTGGTTTGAGGTGAATTTCGGATATAACTTCACCAAATATGGCGTATATCCACGTACCTTAAAAGGATTAAAGGGAATTTTATTTTCACCATTTATTCATAGTGGGGTCAAGCATTTGTTTAATAATTCGGTGCCACTATTCATTCTACTACTATCATTATTTTACTTTTACAGGAAAATAGCTTTTAAAATTTTACTTTACGGTGGTTTTTTAACAGGTTTTCTGACATGGATAATCGCCCGTGAAGCCTATCATATAGGCGCCAGTGGTATTGTTTATTTACTGTTTGGATTTATTCTTTTCAGTGGAATTATTAGAAAATACAATCGACTTATAGCAGTTTCTTTAATTGTTATTTTCCTATATGGAAGTATGATCTGGTATATTTTACCCATTAAGGATGAAGTTTCCTGGGAAGGGCACCTCTCAGGCTTCTTAACTGGAATACTATTTTCATATGTTTACAGAAAGCATGGCCCCCAAAAAGTTCAGTATGCCTGGGAGGACGATGCTTATGAAGACCAGGAAGTATTAGATTCAAATTTAGAGGAAGAATAGATAACCCTTTATCCTTAGTTTAGGTACTCCTCTGCCGCACAATTTCATAGAGTGTGGCACCACAGGCTACAGAGACGTTCAACGAGGCTATATCGCCAAGCAAAGGTAGTTTACCTTTGGCATCGCTTATTTTGAGAATAGACGGAGCAATACCTTTATATTCAGAGCCCATAACCAAGGCTGTCGGTTTTCTAAAATCAAGATCATAGATACTCTTATCGGTTTTTTCTGTCACAGAAATTATTTGTATGCCTTCAGCTTGAAGTTCATAGATGGCATCGAGCAAATGATTCACTTTACAAATAGATAATTTAAATGCGGCACCTGCAGATGTTTTGATAGCATCAGCATTTAAGGGTGCACTGCCCTGAGAGGGAATTATTATAGCGTCTACGCCGGTACATTCTGCGGTACGTAAAATGGCGCCAAAATTACGCACATCAGTTATCTGATCTAATAACAAGTACAAAGGTGTTTTATCTGTAGTAATGGCTAGAATTTCTTCTAAAGAAGAAAACGTAATATCAGAAATTTTGGCTATGACACCTTGATGGTTTTGATTTCTTGAGAGCTTATTTAACTTCTCTACAGGTACATAACTGGAAGAAATATTGTTCTTTTTGATTAAAGCATTCAGTTCAGAAAATAAATTTCCTTGTAATCCCTTTTGAATATAGACTTTCTCGACTGTTTTACCCGAGGCTATAGCTTCGATAATGGCGCGTATACCAAATATTTTTGTAGCGTTGTTTTCCATACTACAAATGTAGATCAAATTTATAGTTCTTAATAAATAAGTTGTCATTCAGTAGTATTGTGTAAATGACTACCGAAATAGCATCTTTTATTCCAAGTATAAGGATTTCATTGGAAGTTACAGAAATAAAAAAAAGACTGTTGTACAACAG